>JBARCH010000271.1:0-35912 GCA_049793875.1 Pseudolabrys sp.
CCGGAATTCTGGTTGGAGTTCTGGCCGAAATTCTGCGGTTGCTCTTGCTGTTGCGGCTGTCCGCCACCGGTAATGAACGACGGCAAGCCGCCGACGTCGTGCGCTTCGTCGCCGCTACCCTGCTGATTCTGCGACTGCTGCTGGCTCGGCTGATGGTTCTGCTGCGGGTTGTTGTAGTGCTGATGATTGTGACGGTGCTGCTGGTGTTGCTGATTCTGCGGGCGCCCGCCGTAGTTCTGATTATTCTGCTGATTGTAATTCTGCTGTTGCTGTTGCTGCTGTTGTGGGAAGGGCTGCGCATCGCGCGGCAGATAGGGCTGCGGCTGAGGCTGCGGCTGATTCGGCTGATAGCCGGGCTCGTTCTGCCCCATGAAAGTCTGGCCGTCGTCGTCGCCATCGTCGTCGAAACTGTCGTCGCCGCCTTGTTGCGGGTTGCCGCCGCCTTGCTGCTGTTGCTGCTGATTGTAGTAGGGATTTTGCTGGCGGAATTGCTCCTGCGCCGCCGCGATCAGACGGAAATAGTGTTCGGCGTGCTGGTAGTAATTTTCGGCGGCAACCGGATCGCCGGAGCTCTGCGCGTCACGCGCGAGCTGGATATATTTTTCTGCGACGTGTGAGGCTGTCCCGCGAATCTTAACGTCGGGGCCGTTCGACTCGTAAACCCTCGTCAGCGGATTTTGACTTTTACGGTGGTTATTGTTGCGCCCCCGCATGCGCTTCTGACCGTTTCTCATGTCTCGCCTGTCCACTGACCTTTCGCGTTTTTCGCGGCATACGTTGCCGCGTGTTTTACTGAACCGAGTGCCGTCCCGTGCTTCGCGTTCTGCGTCTTCGTTCCGGGTCTTGAGTCCTGCAAATCAAAACAGCGTCCCGCCCGCGGAGGCTTTTCCCGCGCGTTTCAGACATCTGTTGCGGTCGTTATCGCGATAGCCGAAGCAACCCCATAGCCGCGGTATCACCTGCGGCGTTGCCTATCTCTCGTTACGCGCATCGCTAAGCTATCGAAGATGATGCGCCCAACCGGTGAAATATCCGGACCCGAATATGCGAATACGTTTGCCGACTTTTTGCCGTTCGTAAGCCGACCGTTCGTCATCCGCTTGCTAGTGCCGCCGCCTCGCGGAGCCTTCGCTCCGGGCTTTGTGGCGATACAACCTTCTCGGGTCGATTCCGTGAACGGAAGCTAGTCGTTTCCGGACCACAATCCAAGGGCTTTTTTCACCCTAATTACAGCCCTGCAAATTTGCACGGGGCCACGGGTTTCGGCGCATGGCATGCGTTTTATAGGACACGACTTGCCGTTAGTGCGCGGGCGATGCCGGCCAGGTCCTTGCGTGCAGAGCCGACGGTCAATCCTGCCTTCGTTAAAAGAGCCGCCGCATTAACTTCCTGTCCGGCGCCGAGTTCCACCACCAGGAAGCCGCCGGGCGCCAGCAGACGCTGAACGTCCGCCGCGATCATCCGGTATCCATCGAGGCCGTCGTTGCCGCCATCGAGCGCGAGTGCCGGATCATGCTCGCGCACCTCCGGCGCGAGGTGGGATATTTCACCTTGCGCAATGTAGGGCGGATTCGACACGACGATGTCGAAGGGGCCGCTCAGGGCGCGTCCGCCATCGCCGGCGACGAACGCGCAACGCCGGGCGAACCCGAGCGTATCGGCATTGTCGCGCGCAACGTCGAGCGCCGCCGTGCTGATGTCGACACCGATGCCAAACGCATTGGGCAATTCCGTGAGCAAGGCCAGGAGCAGGGCGCCCGAGCCGGTGCCGATGTCAAGCAGCCGCAGCGGCTGCTTGCGCGCGCCGGCATCGATTGCTGCGAGCGCCGCTTCGACCACGGTTTCCGTTTCCGGCCGCGGGACCAGCACCGCGGGATCGACACGCAGAGCGAGGCTCCAGAATTCCTTGTGGCCGACGATGCGTGCGATCGGTTCGTGCGAAAGGCGCCGCATCGCGCGCGCAGCGACGGCATCGGCTTCGCTCGCATCGAGAAGCCGGCCGCTGTTTGCCGCAAGTTGGCTGCGGTCGATTCCGAGTGCATGGCCGACCAAGATGCGTGCGTCGAGTTCGGGCGTTTCAAGTCCGCGCGTGCGAAACATCTGCGCCAACAGGCGGCAGGCTTCCGCCGCCGACACATCCGCCATCAGGCCAGGAATTCCTGTCACCGTGCGCATTCCGTCGCCGGCGGGCTCACGACACGCCTTCGGCCGCCAGCAATTCCGCCTGATGCTCGGTCACGAGCGCATCGATGATCTCGCCCAATGCCTCGCCTTCGACGACCTGCGGCAGCTTGTAGAGCGTAAGATTGATGCGGTGATCGGTGACGCGGCCTTGTGGAAAATTGTAAGTGCGGATGCGCTCCGAGCGGTCGCCCGAGCCGATCTGTCCGCGCCGCTCCGCTGCTCGCTCGGCATCGCGCTTGCCGCGCTCGGCGTCGTAAAGTTTGGCGCGCAATAGCGCCATCGCGCGCGCGCGGTTCTTGTGCTGCGAGCGATCCTCCTGCACGGCGATCACGATGCCGCTCGGCAGATGCGTGATGCGGATGGCGGAGTCGGTCTTGTTGACGTGCTGGCCGCCGGCGCCGCTGGCGCGCATGGTGTCGACCTGCAAATCCTTTTCGTTGATCTTGATGTCGACGTCTTCGACTTCCGGCAGCACCGCGACGGTGGCCGCCGAGGTGTGAATGCGTCCGGAGGCTTCCGTGTCGGGCACGCGCTGCACGCGGTGGACGCCGGATTCGAATTTCATTTTGGCGAAAACGCCGCGCCCGCCGATCTCGGCGACGATCTCCTTGAAGCCGCCTTTCGTCCCTTCGCTGATGGACATGATTTCCACCTTCCAGCCCTGCTTGGCGGCGTAACGCTCGTACATGCGGAACAGGTCGCCGGCGAACAGCGAGGCTTCGTCACCGCCCGTGCCCGCGCGAATTTCAACGATGGCGTTGCGATCATCCATCGCGTCTTTCGGAATAAGCGCGAGGCGAATTTGCTGCTCGAGTTTTTCCTTGCGCGCGACAAGCGACGGCTTTTCCGCCTCCGCCATCTTGCGCATCTCGGTATCGTTGCCCGAATCGGCGATGAGCGCGTCGAGATCGGCGATTTCGGCTTCGGTCGCGCGATACGACTTGATGATGTCGACGGTCGGCGAAAGCTCGGAAAACTCGCGCGAGAGCTTGACGTAAGCCTCCGGCGCAAGGTCGGTCGCCATCTCGTTTTCCACCATGGCGTGGCGGGCAACGAGCGCATCCAGCTTCTGCTGCGGCAACGCGGTCAAAGCTGAAGGCCTTCGGCGGCGGCGAATTTTTCAAGTTGCGCGCGGATCGACACGCTGCCGACGGGCATTTCCAGCAGCGGCAGGATCGCCTCTTCGCCCTTGCGGCAATCGAGATCGAGCAACAGCGCTTTCACCGGCCCGACCATCGACGGCGACAGCGAGAACGAGCGATAGCCGAGAATCGTCAGGGCCAGTGCGCCGATCGGCTGCGAGGCCATTTCTCCGCATAAGGCGACCGGTTTGCCGTGCTTTTTGCCCTTGTCGGCGACGTCCTTCAGCGCGCGCAGCATCGGCGCCGACAGGATGTCGAAACGGCTGGCCACGCGGGAATTGCCGCGATCGGCGGCGTAGAGAAACTGCATCAGGTCGTTGGAGCCGACCGAAAGGAAATCGACCCGGGTGAGCAGTTCGTCGAGTTGGAACAGCAACGACGGCACCTCGACCATGGTGCCGATCTCGACGCGCTCGGGCAGTTGGTGGCCGTGCCGACGCAGATGGGTGAGTTCGATTTCGACCAGCGCCTTGGCCTTGTCGAATTCCTCGACCATGGCGATCATCGGAAACATCAAGCGAAGGCCGCGGCCCGACGCGGCGCGCAGCAGCGCGCGCACCTGGCTGCGCAGCAGGCCGGGACGGTCGAGGCCGAGGCGGATCGCGCGCCAGCCGAGCGCCGGGTTTTCCTCCTCAACATTGCGCATATAGGGCAGTACCTTGTCGCCGCCGATGTCGAGCGTGCGGAAGGTCACCGGCCGCTTGTCGGCGGCGTCGAGCACCGCGCGATAGAGCGAAAGCTGTTCGCCGACGCGCGGCAGCGTGTCGGCCACCATGAATTGCAATTCGGTACGGAACAGGCCGATGCCGGAGGCGCCGGTGTCCTCGATGTGCGGCAGGTCGATCATCAGGCCGGCATTGATCATCAGCGCGATCTTGTGTCCGTCTTTGGTAATGCAAGCGCGATCCCGCAATGCGTGATATTGCGCCTGCCGGCGCGCGCGCAATTTCACGCGCTCGCCATATGCGCTCTCGATGTCCGGCGGCGGGCGCATATGCACGGTCGCCGAGGTGCCGTCGACGATGATGGCGTCGCCAGGCTCGACCAGGCCGGTGGCGTTGGCAATCTCGCCGACGGTCGGAATGCCGAGCGCGCGCGCGACGATCGCGACATGCGAGGTCGTGCCGCCTTCCTCCAGCACGAGGCCGCGCACCCGCTTGCGGTCATAGTCGAGCAGGGCGGCGGGACCCATCGAGCGCGCCACCAGAATCGCGTTCTCCGGCAAGTGCTCGCGCGACGGCGCGTGGTCCTTGCCCATCAGCACGCGCATCAGGCGGTTGGCGAGATCGTCGAGATCGTGCAGGCGGTCGCGCAAATACGGATCGGAGGCGCGCAACATGCGCGCGCGCGTGTCGGACTGCACGCGCTCGACGCCGGCTTCGGCGGTGAGGCCGGTCATCACCGCCTCGCGCATCTTGTGCAGCCAGCCCTGGTCGTAACCGAAACTGCGATAGGCCTCGAGCACGTCGCGATGTTCGCCGCCGTCGGCGACGTCGCCGTGCTCGAGCATGCGGTCGAGATCGGCACGGAACGTCGCGATGGCGGAGTCGAGGCGCTTGAGTTCCTTCTGCACGTCGTCGGCGATCACGTTGGTGATGACGACGCGCGGCTCGTGCAGCACGACGTGGCCGAGCGCAATGCCGTCGGAAAGCGCGACGCCTTCGATATTGAGCGAATGACGTGCGGCGGGTTCGGCGCCGGGGCGGGCGAGCGTGGACAACTCGCCGGATGCGATCATCTCGGCGAGCACCATCGCCGTCGTCTGCAGCGCCTCCTCTTCCTCTTCCGTGTAGGTGCGGCGCGCGCGGTTCTGCACGACCAGCACGCCGAGCGTGTTGCCGGCGCGCAGGATCGGCACACCGAGGAACGAGTGGTAGATTTCTTCGCCGGTCTCCGGCCGGAACGAGAAGGCCGGATGGCTCTGCGCGTCCGACATGTTGATCGGGCTGGCTTCGGTCGCCACCAGACCGACCAGGCCCTCGTCGGCTTTCAGGACGGTTTCGTGGACGGCTTCGCGCTTCAGGCCTTCGGTGGCGTACAACTCAAGCGTGGCGTCCACGCGCAACACGTAGACGGAGCACACCTCCGCCACCATGTTGGCGGCAATCAGAACGACCACCTTGTCGAGGCGGTCCTGCGCGCTGACCGGCTCCGCCATTACTTCGCGAAGCCGGCGCAACAGCACGCGCGGACCGCCGAGCGCGCCACGCATTGCGAGGTCCTTGTTCAGCCGCAGCCCGGGCCGCGGCTCTCTTATCGCCCGATCATGTACGAACGGCGACCGAGGGTCCGGCACCCACAGCCGCGATTTCCTTCAGGCTATAGCCAATGCCCCCTGCAAGGGGCAAGCCAAGGCCGCAAACTTGTCAGGGAAACAGGGGCGCCCCTTCGAGCCTCGGCGCGCAGGGCGCTCAGCGGTTGGCCGCCAGGTAGTGGGCGAGCGTCGTGCGCTCATCCTGCCACAGGCCTTGCTTGTCGCGCAGTTCGGGCGGAACACGCCAGCCGGGATCGACGCCGGTCATATCTGGCAACTGATGCGCGATGCCCTTGTGGCAGTCGATGCAGGTGCGCTGCCCAGACAACAGGAACCGGGTATGGATCTCGGCGGCGCGTCGTGTCTGCTTCGTCAGGTCCATGGCGATGGAGGAATGGCAGTTGCGGCATTCGAGCGAGTCGTTCGCCTTGAACCGCGCCCATTCGTGCTTGGCGAGCTCGAGGCGCTTGTCGAGGAATTTCTGCCGCGTCGAGATCGTGCCGAAGATCTTGCCCCAGACTTCCTTCGACGCCTGCATCTTGCGCGCGATCTTGACCGTCCACTCGTGGGGCACGTGACAGTCGGGGCAGCTCGCGCGCACGCCGGATCGGTTGGAAAAATGGACCGTCTGCTGTAGCTCCTGATAAACATTGTCGTGCATCTCGTGACACGACACGCAAAACTTCTCGGTGTTGGTGAGTTCCAGCGCCGTATTGAAGGCGCCCCAGAACATCACGCCGCAAACGAAGCCGCCGAGCGTAAGAAAGCCGAGGCTGAAATAGACGCTCGGCCGGCTGATGAGTTGCCAGAACCAGACGAGAAGCGCCCCCGCTCGTGCGGCGAGACTTTTCATGGCTTGGGCTTGTGTACCAGCGTCATGTCCTGAAACGTATTGGGGACGAGCGGCGCGGCATCGGTTTGCGGCACGTGGCAGGTGGTGCAGAAATAGCGGCGCGGCGTGACGTCGGCGAGCACCTGGCCATCGCGATCCATGAAATGCGTGACGCTGATCATCGGCGCGCCGGAGCCTTCGACGAACTGGCGGCGGTGGCAGTCGAGGCAGCGATTGGTGTGCAGCGTGAGCTGATAGCCGTCGATTGAGTGCGGGATGACCGGCGGTTGTTCCGGGTAATTGCGCATCTTGCGCCGGTCGTCGGTCACCGGGCGCGCCAGCGGCGGCGCGGTGTGGTCGTCCATCGGCTGCGCGGTGCCGGTGACGCGCGGCACGATCTGCGGCACCTGCCCGGCCGACAAGGCGGCGGCAAAGACCAGCGAGCCGCCAAGCAGCGCGCCGGCGAAGGCGAAAACGGGCCCGCTCAGACCGGAACGATCTTGACCGCGCATTTCTTGAAATCCGTCTGCTTGGAAATCGGATCGGTGGCGTCGAGCGTCGCCTTGTTGATGAGTTGGCTTGCGTCGAACCACGGCACGAACACGACCCCGCGTGGCGGACGATTGCGCCCGCGGGTATCGACGCGCGTTCTGATCTCGCCGCGGCGGGAAATCACGCGCACTTCCGCGCCCTGATTAATGCCGCGCGCGCGGGCGTCTTCCGCATGCATGAAGCAACACGCGCCGGGAAACGCCTTGTACAGTTCGGGTACGCGCATGGTCATCGAACCGGAATGCCAGTGCTCCAGCACACGGCCGGTGACGAGCCAGACGTCGAAATCCTTGTCGGGCGATTCCGCCGGCGGCTCGTAGGGCACCGCGATGATGCGTGCCTTGCCGTCGGGGTTGCCGTAGAACTCGACGCCTTTACCCGCCTTCACGTACGGATCGTAGCCTTCGCGGTAGCGCCAGCGCGTCTCGTTGCCGTTGACCACCGGCCACCGCATGCCGCGGACCTTGTGATACTCGTCGAACGGCGCGAGATCGTGCCCATGACCGCGGCCGAATGAGGCATATTCCTCGAACAGGCCTTTCTGCACGTAGAAATCGAACGCTTTCGATTCCTGATTTTCGTATTCAGCCGGAATTTCGCTTGCCGGGAATCGGTCGACGTTTCCGTTCCGGAACAGCACGTCGAACAGCGTCTTCCCCCGATAGTTTGGATTGGCAGCAAGAATGTCCGCCGGCCACACCTCGTCGGTGGTGAATCGCTTGGAAAACTCCATGATTTGCCAGAGATCGGAGCGGGCCTCGCCGGGGGCGTTCACGAGCTGACGCCAGAAATGCGTGCGTCGCTCGGCGTTGCCATAGGCGCCTTCCTTCTCGACCCACATCGCGGCCGGCAGGATCAGATCGGCGGCTAGCACCGTCACGGTTGGATAGGCATCCGATACGACGATGAAGTTCGTCGGATTGCGATAACCGGGATATGTCTCGCGGCTGATGTTCGGCGCCGCCTGGAGGTTATTGTTGACCTGGATCCAGTAGAAGTTGAGCTTGCCGTCGTGCAGCATCCGATCTTGCTCGACCGCGTGATAGCCGGGCTTTTCCGGGATCACGTCGTGCGGAATGCGCCAGATCTCCTCCGCACGCTTGCGATGCTCCGGATTGACGACGGTTGTGTCGGCCGGCAGCCGATGCGCAAACGTGCCAACTTCGCGTGCTGTGCCGCAAGCCGATGGTTGGCCTGTCAACGAAAACGGCGAATTGCCGGGCTCGGAGATTTTACCGGTCAGCAAATGGATGTTGTAGACGAGCTGATTGGCCCAGACGCCGCGCACATGCTGGTTGAAGCCCATCGTCCAGAGCGACATCACCTTTCGTTTCGGATTGGCGTAGAGTTCCGCCAGTTCCTGGAGAAAGCCCCGCTCGACGCCAGCCAGGCTTGAGACGCGCTCAAGCGTGTAGTCCTTCACGAATTTCGCATAGGCGTCGAAATCGATCGGCTCCGTTGCGGCCGGATTGGCGGCGCCTTTAGCCCGCTTCTCCAGCGGATGCTCAGGTCGCAGGCCGTAGCCTATATCGGTCGCGCCCTTCACGAACGTGGTGTGGCGCTTCACGAAATCCTGGTTCACCCGCCCGGTCGAGATGATGTGGTTGGCGATGTAGTTGAGGATCGCGAGATCGGTGCCCGGCTTGAACACGATCGGGATGTCGGCAAGGTCCGAACTGCGGTTTGTGAAGGTCGAGAGCACGGCGACCTTTACATGCGGATGGCTGAGCCGCCGATCAGTGACACGCGTCCACAGGATCGGATGCATCTCCGCCATGTTCGATCCCCAGAGCACGAACGCGTCTGCCGCCTCGAAATCGTCGTAGCAGCCCATCGGCTCGTCCATGCCGAACGTGCGCATGAACGCGTACGCCGCGGAGGCCATGCAATGTCGTGCGTTGGGTTCGAGATTGTTCGAGCGGAAACCGGCGCGCATCAGCTTGGTCGCGGCATAGCCTTCCCAGACCGTCCACTGGCCCGAGCCGAACATGCCGACCGCGGTCGGACCGCTTGTCGCAAGGACTTTCTTCGCCTGCGTCGCCATGACGTCGAAAGCCTCGTCCCAGCCGACCGGGGTGAATTCGCCGTCTTTCGCATAGGCGCCGTTCTTTTTCCGCAGCAGCGGCGTGGTGAGGCGGTCACCGCCGTACATGATCTTCGAGAGGAAATAGCCCTTGATGCAATTGAGGCCGCGGTTGACCTCGGCGAGCGTGTCGCCGTGCGTGGCGACGACCTTGCCGTCCTTGACGCCGACCATCACGCCACAGCCGGTGCCGCAAAACCGGCAGGGCGCCTTCGACCACTTTAGTTCCAGCGACCCGATCCCGCCGGCGACCGATTGCGCCAGCCCCGGCACGCCGATGTTGGCGACCGCCGCGGCGATCGCAGCGGCGTGGCTCTTGAGCATGTTGCGGCGCGAGAGTTGCATTGTCATTCTCCAAGCTCGGCGAGCGAGGTCGCGTGCTCGAACACCATGTTGGCGGAGAGCACGCCGTCGAGCGTTGTGATCTCGGCGAGGCGGCTGCCGATCGCGCCGATTTCCGGTCCTTCGAGCACGATCACGATTTTCGAAGGCGCCTGATGAAAGACTTCGACGCCGGCCATGGACGACAGCGCGCGCGCGACATTCTCTTGCCGGCCGGGCAAAACGGAAACGACGGCGCTCGAAATGTGTATGTGCCCGCTCATCGTCTGCCCTCATGCGCTCTAGTGCGGCGGCCCCGGCGGCCCGTACACGAGCTGAAGCATCCAGACGAGAAATCCGTAGCCGCCGACGATGCCAATGGCGACGACGGGCCAGATCAGGATTGCAAGAACAAGAAAAGCAAAAAGCTCTTCGCGGCGGCCAGGAAGCCGCGGTTTGCCGGACTCAGAATCAAATGCGCGCTCAGTCATCACACATTCGCCGCTGGCGGCTCCAGTGACGTCGAGGCTCTGTACCGGCGGAAATTAGAGGCACCCGCTCCGGCCTTGGCAATGGCACCAAAGGGTAACGGCACGCCGGGCTTGTGCGCCGGTTGGAGTGTCGCGTTTCCACCTGTCGCGCGCTGGCCAGGCACGCCGCATCGCGCGGAAAACGCCGGTAAATCAAGATTCGCGGTGTCCCCCGCGGAAGGGATCCTACGCTTTGTCCAGCCCGTACAGCGTATGCAGCGTGCGCACCGCCAGTTCGGTATAGGCGGCATCGATCAGCACCGAGAACTTGATCTCGGAGGTCGTGATGGCGCGGATATTGATGCTGCGTTCCGACAGCGCCTTGAACGCCATGGCGGCGACGCCGGCGTGGCTGCGCATGCCGATGCCGATGACCGAGATCTTGGCGACGTCGGTCGCGCCGTCCAGACGCTCGTAGCCGATTGCGGTCTTCGCCTTCTCGATGGTGACGCGGGCGCGCTCGTAGTCGGCCCACGGCACGGTGAACGTGAGGTCGGTGGTGGCGCCGTCGGCCGACACGTTCTGTACGATCATGTCGACGTTGATGCTGCTGTCGGCGAGCGGGCCGAAGATGGCGGCGGCGACGCCCGGCTTGTCCTGCACGCGGCGGATGGAGATTTGCGCCTCGTCCTTGGAGAAGGCGATCCCGGTGACGACCTGCTGTTCCACGATGTCTCCCTCGTCGCAAATGAGTGTTCCGGACGGCGGCGCCTTCGGATCGATGTCCTCCGGCTTCTCGAAGCTCGAGCGCACGAAGATGCGCACGTTGTGCACCATGCCAAGCTCGACCGAGCGCACCTGCATCACCTTGGCCCCGAGCGAGGCAAGCTCGAGCATTTCCTCGAACGCGATCTTGTCGAGCCGCTGCGCCTTCGGCACAACGCGCGGGTCGGTCGTATAGACTCCGTCGACGTCGGTGTAGATGTCGCAGCGTTCGGCGCCGATGGCGGCGGCAATCGCCACCGCCGACGTGTCGGAGCCGCCGCGGCCGAGCGTGGTGATGCGCCCGGTTTCCTTGTTCATGCCCTGGAAGCCGGCGATGACGGCGGTCTGCTTGTGCTCCCTGAAGCGCTTGATGAGTTCCGCGCCGTTGACGTCGAGGATGCGCGCGGAGCCGTGCGCGTTGTCGGTCAGGATCGGCAACTGCCAGCCCTGCCAGGAACGCGCGTTGATGCCCATGCCTTCGAGCGTGATCGCCAGCAGCCCGGCGGTGACCTGCTCGCCGGAAGCGACGACGGCGTCGTATTCGCGCGCGTCGTGCAACACGGCGGCCTCGCGGCACCATTCGACCAGTCTGTTGGTCGTGCCGGACATGGCGGAGACCACGACGGCAACGTCATAGCCGGCGTCGACCTCGCGCTTTACGTGGCACGCCACGTTGCGGATGCGGTCCATGTCGGCGACCGACGTTCCGCCGAATTTCATTACCAAGCGAGCCATGACGGTCCACAAAAACCGGCCGGCGCAGGCTCAAAGTCCCAAGCGCCGGCCCAAAAAGACGTTTATACATACCGGCGAGGTGGCGCGACCGCAACAACGGCGCGGCATTCACGGCTCAAATGGCTGCATTCACGTCTCGAATTTCAGGACCCGGCAATGCGCTATATCGATCATATCCTCCAGCCGGGCGAGACCGTGCTCCGCACCAGCACCGTGCACTGGATCGTTTACCTTCCGGGGGTGGCGTTGGAAGTGTTGGCCCTGGCCGCGCTCATTGCGGGCAGCGCGTTGCCGTTATTCATGCCGATTGCCGCGGTCTGCGCGGTGGCGGGATTGGCGTTGCTGTTTCGCGGCTGGTTTCAGCGATGGACCACCGAAATCGACGTCACCGATCGCCGGATCGTTTACAAGCGCGGCTTCATTCGCCGGCATACGGTTGAAATGAATATGGACAAGGTCGAGAGCGTGGATGTGGATCAGTCGATCATGGGCCGTCTGTTCGATTACGGCGACATCGTTGTCCGTGGCGTCGGCGTTGGCCTTGAGCCTTTGCGCAACATCGAAGCGCCGCTCGAATTTCGCTCTCACGTGACGTCGCACTGAGATGGCGCCGCGCGGCACATCGAGCGTCGACGCCGCGGAGGTCGATCAATTTTCGCGTCTTGCCGGCGACTGGTGGAATCCGCGCGGGCCGATGGCCGCGCTGCACAAGTTCAATCCGGTACGGCTCGCCTATATCCGCGACCAGGCGGCGGCGCGCTTTGATCGCGACGCGAGGAAACTCGACTGCCTGAAGGATCTGCGCATCCTCGATGTCGGCTGCGGCGGCGGTATCCTGTCGGAGCCGCTGGCGCGCATCGGCGCCAGCGTCGTCGGCGCCGATCCGTCCGCGGAGAACATCGAAGCCGCGAGCGCGCATGCCCGCGAGTCAGGCGTGGCGGTCGATTACCGCGCCACCACGGCGGAAGAGCTGGCGGCGGCGAACGAAAAATTCGACATCGTGCTTGCGATGGAAGTGGTCGAGCACGTTTCCGATGTTGGCCTTTTCGTGAATACCTGCGCGGCAATGGTGAAGCCGGGCGGCCTGATGATCGCGGCTACGATCAACCGCACCATGAAAAGTTTTGCGCTCGCGATCGTCGGCGCGGAATATGTGCTGCGCTGGCTGCCGCGCGGCACGCATCAATGGGACAAATTCGTCACGCCGAACGAACTGGAAATCGCGTTCGAGCGGGGCGGCCTGCGTGTCATCGGCGAGAAGGGCGTGATCTACAATCTGTTTGCCGACCGCTGGCAATTGTCGTCCGATACCGACGTCAACTACATGCTCGTTGCGGAAAAGAGCGCCCGCTAGTTTGCGGCGCATAGCAGCCTCGTCGTGGCACGAGTTGCGTTCGTCATTCGCCTCTTAGTAAGAAAGGCGTAGATGTCCGGCGCGACGCCGGGCCTGACTTCGAATAGAACCTCCAGAAACCGTCATCATGCTTTGGGCCGTCTTCACGATCATCGCCGCGGCGGCGCAAACCGCCCGCAACGCCATGCAGCGCGAGTTGACGACGACGCTCGGCACCGTGGGCGCGACGCATGTGCGTTTCCTCTTCGGCTTTCCGTTCGCGCTGCTGTCTCTCCTCGGCGTGTTGATCGTTAGCGGTGCGCCGCTGCCGCATCCGAACCTCATGTTCTGGCCGTGGATCGCCGTTGGCTTCCTGGCGCAGATCGCGGCGACCGCGCTGATGCTGGCGACGATGAACGACCGCTCCTTCGTGGTCACCATTGCCTACATCAAGACCGAACCGGTGCAGGTGGCGCTGTTCGGCTTTCTGCTGCTCGGCGACAAGGTGACGCCGCTGCTGGCGATTGCGATTCTGATCGCCACCGCGGGCGTGGTCATGATGTCGCTCAAACCGGGCGCGGTGGCGGCCGGCGGCGTCCGCCCGACAGTGCTTGGTCTGATCTCCGGCGGCATGTTCGGCATTTCGGCGGTCGGCTATCGCGGTGCGATTCTCGATCTGCATCTCGCCAACTACGTCGTGGCTGCCACCTACACGCTGGCTGTCGGTCTGGTGCTGCAGGCGGGGCTGCTCTCTGTCTGGCTCGCGCTACGCGATCCGAAGGTGCTGAAGGCAATCGTCCATGCCTGGCGGCCGTCGATTCTCGCCGGCTTCATGGGTGCGCTGGCCTCGCAATTCTGGTTTCTCGCTTTCGCCATCGCCACGGCGGCGAGTGTGCGCACATTAGCTCTGGTCGAAGTGCTGTTCGCGCAGGCGATCTCGAAATTTGTCTTCAAGCAGCCGACCGCCCCACGCGAGGCTGTCGGGATTGTGCTGATCGTGATTGGCGTCGGACTGTTGGTCTGGGCGCATTGACCCGTCATCGCCGCATTGCGTGGCGACTGGCCGCAGAGGCCAGCCGCCGCACAGCTTTACGCGTGACTAGAAGGTGGTCGCCAGAGCATCGGCCTGATGCTTCTCGTACCAGCTTTCGTATCCTTGCCCAGCGTCGGCGCGGGATACGACGTTGTCGCCATGAGAGGCATAGTCCTGCTGGCTGGCATAGCTGTTTTCGGCGCGCACATGTCTTGCATCTTTCGCGCTCGCGGCTGTAACGGAGAGCAGCGCAGCCGCGGCAAGCGCGAGATAAAATGATTTCGTCATAGGTTTTGATTTCCTTTTTAGATTGTTTTGATTTTTGCCGCACGGGGTCGTGCTGCTCAGTCAGTTGGCCACGAATGTATCGTTTGCCAGTCACGTTATGTTGTGACGGCGATTGGAATAAAGCCGGCACTTGGAATGGAAGACACGCAAGCCGTCCAACTGCTGATTCGCAGTGCGGCCGAAAGTCGGTCCGGCGCTGTTCTAGCCGGCTGTCTTCGCCCAAGCCGTCCGCTCGGCATCGACCATGAAATCACGCGTGATCGGCACCGCTTCGCGTTTGGTCGACAGCAGCATTTGAACCACCATGTGCGAGCCATGCAGGAATTCGAGTTCGACGGCCGCGAGGTAGAATTCCCACATGCGGCAGAACCGCTCATCGTAGATCGCCACGGCCTGGGCTCTATTTTTGGCGAAACGCTCGCGCCAGTGTTTCACCGTGTAGCGATAATGTAGCCGCAGCACTTCTATATCGTCGCACCACAATCCGCAGCGCTCGGTAGCCGCGCAGGTCTCAGACAGCGCTGGCACGTAGGCACCGGGAAAGATGTATTTGCGGATGAACGGACCGGTCGTGCCGGGCTGCGACATCCGGCCGATGCAGTGGATGAAGGCATAGCCGTCGGGCTTCAGCAGTTCGCGGATCTTGAGGAAATATTCGTCAAAATGCCCGATGCCGACATGCTCCATCATGCCGACCGAGACCACGCGGTCGAACTGCCCGGTGAGCTGGCGATAGTCCAGCTCGCGGAATTCGACGCGATCGGAAACGCCGGCCGCCTCGGCATGGATGCGTGCCGCCTTGATCTGCTCGGGGGAAACATTGACGGCCGTGACCTGCGCGCCCGTTTCGCGCGCCAGATGAATGGCAAAGCCTCCCCAACCCGAACCGATCTCGGCGACGGTCATGCCGGGCTTTAATTGCAGCTTGCTGGTGGCGTGGATCAACTTGTTGCGCTGCGCCTGTTCGAGCGTGTCATGCTCCGGGTCGCGAAAATAAGCGCAGGAGTACTGCATCTGATCGTCGAGAAACAGGCGATAGAGCTCGGTGGAAATGTCGTAGTGGTGGCGGGCATGAGCGGCGGCGAGCCCGATCGGATTGGCCTGATGCCAGCGACGCAGTCCACGCCAAATTCGCCGCATCAACCTCTGTGAACCGTACGAATAAAGCCTGGTGCGGTTGACAGAGAACAGCAGCAGAAAGTCATGGATCGTGGCATCGTTCTCCAAGGTCAGCGTGCCGTCCATGTAGGCTTCGGCGGCGTAGAGCTCCGGATTGATGAACAACTTGGTATGGAGCTTGCGGTCGTGCAGGTGAATGGCGACGTCGGGGCCGGGCAGGCGATTTCCGAATACGTGCACGTTTCCGCTGGCGTCGCGGACTCTCAGCGTACCCAGGTAAATGAAACGCCGAAGCAGGTTGGACAACAGACGCACGTCGCAGTCCTCCGCAAACGCCCAAGTCCCTATAACAATGAATCCGGAAGGCGTCACGCGATGCCGCGTGAACCGTCGTTGAATTAGCTGGTATTCGGCTGCGCCCTAATTCCGCTCGTCCGGCAAGGTCGGCAGCGGATGGAATTCGATGCCTTCCTCGGCCAATTCCTTTGCCTCGTCGGGCGAGGCCTCGCCGTAAATCGAGCGATGCTCGATCTCGCCGTAATGCATCTTGCGCGCTTCTTCAGGAAATTTCGTGCCGACGTGATCGGCATTCTTGGTGAGGTGCTCGCGCAACTCCTTCAGCTTGGCACGGAATTCCTGCTCTTGCGGTGAGATGATAGCGACCGGCGCCGTGTTTTCGGCGACGGGCGTCGTGGCCGCCGGCTCAACCGGCGTTTCAATTGCAGCCGCGCGGCGCTTCTTCGTTCCGGAAAGGCCCGGAGTCATCAGCGCCTTTTCGACCTTGCCGGAGCCACAGACGGGACACGCGATGAGCCCGCGCCTGGCCTGCTTGTCATAGGCCGCGGAATTCTGGAACCAGCTTTCGAAATCGTGGTCCTTGCCGCATCGCAGGGCGTAACGGATCATGTCGCGCCTCGCACGGCGTGAAGATGCGCCGGCTCCGCCATCGGCTCGACGATCTCGAAACGGCGGCCGTGTTGCAAAGACGGAATTCGCGCACGTGCCGCCGCCACTTGCGCTGGATCGATCTCGGCCATGATCACGCCCGGCTCCGTACCACCTTCCGCCAGGATGCGTCCCCAGGGATCAACGATCAGTGAATGGCCATAGGTTTCGCGGCCGTTTTCGTGCTTGCCGCCTTGCGCCGCCGCGAAAACGAAGCAGCCGTTCTCGATGGCGCGCGCGCGCATCAACGTGTGCCAATGCGCATCGCCGGTTTGTCTGGTGAAGGCCGACGGGATCGTGAGGAAGATGGCGCCGGCCTCCGCCAGAGCGCGGTAGAGCGCCGGGAAGCGCAAATCGTAACACACGCTCATGCCCAGTCTGCCCCACGGCATGTCGGTGATGACGGCCAACTCGCCCGCGCGATAGCTGCGCGACTCGCGGTAGCTTTCGCCGTTGCCGAGATCCACGTCGAACATGTGAATCTTGTCATAGCGCGCTGTGATTTCGCCGCGCGGATCGATCAGGAAGCCGCGGTTGGCGGCGCGCTCATCCGACACCTTGATCGCGAGCGAACCGACATGGAGGAAGATCGACAGGGTTCGCGCCAGCTCGCGGAATGTCGCAAGCGAAGCATCCGCATCTTCCTCGGCGATCGTCGCAAACAGCCGTTCGCGCTTGACCTCCATGATGTTGGTCATTTCGGGCGTCTGCACATAATCGGCACCGGCGGCTTTTGCCTCGCCGATCATGCGTACCGCCGCTTCGACATTGCCGGCGGGCGCCAGCCCTGAGCGCATCTGGATCATCGCCGCCTTGAACGTTGCGGCCTTGCCGGCACTATCGCTCATGGCGACTGTCCCTTGTCCGCGAGCATCGCGTCGAGCTTGCCCGCGCGCTCGAGCGCATGCAGTTCGTCGCTGCCGCCGACATGCGTTGCGCCGATGAAAATCTGCGGCACTGTCATCCGTCCGTTCGCGCGCTCGATCATTTCCTCACGGCGCTTCCCGTCGCGGCTGACGTCTATTTCGGTAAAGGCTGCGCCCTTCCGGCCAAGCAAAGCCTTGGCGGCGGAGCAGTAGGAGCAGAATTGAGTAGTATAGACTTCAATAAGGGGCATGGCGTTTCGGTGCGTTTTGCGACCCTTTTATATGGTTCGGCCGCCGCCGGTAACAACCCGGGCGAATACCAGCACATCCACATGGGCGGCCCCGGCGCGGAGCAAGGCGCGGGCGCAGGTATCGACCGTCGCGCCGGACGTAAGTACGTCGTCCACCAGGATGAGCCGCCGCCCGGCCACTTCCGCCCTGGTCTCGGCACGCACGCGGAACGCGCCTTGCACGTTGCCCGCTCGCTCGGTTTTCGTGAGGCCGACCTGTTGTTGCGTGGCGCGGACGCGTTTGAGCGCGTCGTGAACCACCGGCACGCCGCTGAGGGCGGAGATTGCGCCGGCAAGCGTGGCGGACTGATTGAAGCGGCGCGCCCATTGTCTGCGCCAATGCAGCGGCACCGGCAGCAGCGCATCGGCGCCGTCGAGCAATTCGCGTCCGGCGCGTGCCATCCAGCGTCCCATCAGCGGCGCGAGATCGAGGTGGTCGCTGTATTTGAAGCGGTGCACGAGCGCGCGTGCAACGTCGTCGTAGCGGACGGCGGCGCGGGCGCGGTCATAGGCGGGAGGATTGGCAATCGCTTCCATCGAGAGCAGGCCGGGGCCCGGATCGTAAACGAACGGGATACCAAGCCGCGCGCAATAGGGCGGCTCGATCAACGACAGCTTCGACCAGCACGGCGCGCACAGGCCGGGGGCGTCGCCGAGCGGCTCGCGGCACGACGGGCACAGCGGCGGCAGCGCGAGATCGAGTGCCAGCCGGAACGTGCTGCGTAGGCCGCCGCGAAATTGCGCGAAACGCGGCACAGTCTGCTCTTTGCCAGGGGTCGCCGCCTCGTCCATACTTCGAGAATACCAGATGCCAACGAACCCGACCATCTTCGACCGCCGGCTGTTGCGTGCGCGCAGGCGCCGCGCGCAGACGCTTGGAGCAGAGACGTTCCTGCGTGACCGCGTCGCGGCCGACCTCGCCGAACGGCTGTCGGCGGTGTTGCGCACGTTCGCGCGGGCCGTCGATCTGGGCACGCCGACCGACGCCGTGCGCCGCGCCATCGCCGCGAGCGCCAAGGTTGCAACGATCATCGCGGCCGATCCAGCCGCCGAACGTCTGGATGCGACATTCGCGCGCGTTGCCGTCGACGAGGAAATCCTGCCGTTCGCCGACGGCGCGCTCGATCTTGTCGTGTCGGCGCTTGCGCTGCAATTCGTCAACGATCTGCCGGGCGCGCTGGTGCAAATCCGCCGGGCTCTCAAACCGGACGGATTGTTTCTGGCGGCCCTTGCGGGCGGCGACACGCTTGCCGAGTTGCGCGAAGCATTCGCGGCCGCCGAGAGCGAGCGTGAAGGCGGAATTTCGCCGCGCATCGCGCCCTTTGCCGACACGCGTGATTTGGGCGCGTTGTTGCAGCGCGCCGGTTTTGCGCTGCCGGTGGTCGACAGCGAGCGCATCACGGTGCGCTACGCGTCGGCTTTCGCGCTCATGGCCGACCTGCGCCGCATGGGTGCGTCCAACGCGCTCACCGAGCGGCGGCGCGCACCGCTCAGGCGCGGCACGCTTGCGCGCATGGCGGAGATTTATGCGGAGAATTTTTCCGACGCGGACGGGCGTGTGCGCGCGACGTTCGAGATCGTCTGGTTATCGGGATGGGCGCCGCACGAAAGCCAGCAAAAGCCGTTGCGCCCTGGCTCGGCTTCGCGCCGGCTGGCCGACGCGCTCGGCACGGCCGAGATCTCGGCCGGCGAGAAGCCGGGAGGCGATTAGCGTCAATCCAGCGCGCTGCTGACGGACGTGAACATCGCCTTCACCGACGTGCCGAGCGAAAAGACGACAGCGATAATGGCGCCAGCGACGCCGGAAGCGATCATCGCGTATTCGATCGCGGTGGCGCCGTTCTCGTCGCCGAAAAAATCCTTCAGGGTGCGAGTCGTTACGGTCTTGCTCATACTGGCTCCTCGGATATTCGCTTGTGCAGGCTTCCGGTAGCTTGGACTTAAAGCAGTGCCATCAAGTGAGCGATCAGCGGCACGTCCGCCGGCGGCATTTCATAATCGCGCAATCGGTTCGGTTTCACCCAGGCGAGATCTTGTCCTTCCGTTGCGGTGACGGCCCCTTGCCATCGCCGGCAGACGTAAAGCGGCATCAGCAAATGAAAGTCCGCATAGCGGTGGCTCGCGAAAGTGAGCGGCGCGAGACACTCCTCGCTGACGGCGATACTCAGTTCCTCCCGCAGTTCTCTGATCAGCGTTTCCTCCGGCCGTTCGCCCTGCTCGATCTTCCCGCCAGGAAACTCCCATAAGCCCGCCATCGGCTTGCCGGCCGGGCGTTGAGCGATGAGCACGCGCCCGTCGGCATCGATGAGGGCGCAGGCGGCAACCAGAATGATTTTTGCGCTCACGGCCCGTTACCCCGACGATAGAAGGCGGATGGTTAAAAGGGACTCAAGGTATCCGGGTAAATGCAAGCTCGTGGCCCGACGGTTAACCGGTCGTTAGGAGCGATAATCGCCATTGATGGCGATGTATTCCCTGGTGAGATCGCAGGTCAGCACCCGGTCGCGGCCCTTGCCCATGCCGAGCGCGACTTTCACGCTGATTTCCGGGTTCTTCATCGCGGCGCTGACCGCGGCCTCGTCGTAGGCCGGATCGCGCGCGCCTTTGTGCGCGACGCGGATGCCGCCGAACCAGATCGAGAGCTTGTCGCGGTTCGCCGGTTCGCCGGCCTTTCCCACCGCCATGACGACGCGGCCCCAATTGGCGTCCTCGCCGCCGACGGCGGTTTTCACCAGCGGTGAATTGGCGATCGACAGCGCGATGCGCCGCGCCGAGGCCTTCGACACCGCGCCTTCGACCACGATCTCGATCAGCTTGCGCGCGCCTTCGCCATCGCGCGCAACCTGCTCGGAGAGATTGGCGAACACCGCGGTGAGCGCCTTGCGAAAATCTTTCAGCCGCGGATCGCCGGCGCGCCCGATGCGCGGGCAGCCTTCGGCTTTGCCGGTCGCGAACAGCATCAGCGTATCGGACGTGGATGTGTCGCCATCGACCGTTACGGCATTGAACGTGTCGGCGACGCCTTCTTTCAGCAGCGCCTGCAATGCCGGTGCGGCAATGGCTGCGTCGGTGAAAACGAACGAGAGCATCGTCGCCATGTCGGGCGCGATCATGCCGGCGCCTTTGGCGATGCCGTTGACCGTGACCGTCGTCTTGCCGATGCGTGCGCGGGCAGTCGCGACTTTCGGAAACGTGTCGGTGGTCATGATCGCTTGTGCCGCGGCTAGAAAATCGCCGCCGCGGGCCCGCGTTGCGAGTCCTGCCATCACCGGCCCGAATTTATTGGCATCGAGCGGCTCACCGATCACGCCGGTCGAGGCGAGGAAAACTTCCGATGTCCTGCATCCGGCTGCTTTCGCTGCGAGCTCGGCGGTGAGTTTGGTCGAGGCGCGGCCGCTCTTGCCGGTGAAGGCGTTGGCATTGCCGGAATTGACGACCAGCGCGCGCGCTTTTCCGCCCTTGAGTTGTGCGCGGCACCACTCGACCGGTGCCGACGGGCACTTCGAGCGCGTGAACACGCCGGCGGCGGTTGTGCCCGCATCGAACAGCGCCAACAGTACATCCGTGCGCCCGGAATAGCGGATGCCGGCTTCGGCGGTGGCCAGCCGTACGCCCTCGATCGCCGGCATGTCCGGCACGTTTTTCGGCGCGAGCGGGGAGATGGCGGAGGACATCGCAAGACCCAGCAACTTGTCATCGCCGGGCTTGTCCCGGCGATCCCGATAAGTAGGGCGCGAGAAGTGCCTACCTAAGCGAGATGGCCGGGACAAGCCCGGCCATGACGAATTCATTTGATGGATTTTATTACTTCTTCTCGGGCTCGGCCGGCTTCGCTGCATCGGCCGGCTTGTCCATACGCTCGATCTTGCCTTCCGTGCGCAGCTTGGCGACCAGGTCGGCCTGCGCCTTGCGCGTCACAAAGGTCTCGATCTGCGGCTTCACCTCTTCGAACTTCGGCACCGGCTTGGTGCGCTTGTCCTCGACCTTGATCACGTGCCAGCCGAATTGCGTCTTCACCGGATCGGAAATCTGGCCCTTCTCGAGTTTGAAGGCGACTTCGGCGAATTCGGGAACCATCTGCTCCTTGGTGAAGAAGCCAAGGTCGCCGCCGTTTGCTTTGCCGGAAGGGTCCTCGGTCACTTCAGCCGCCACCTTCGCGAAGTCTTCGCCCTTCTTCAGGCGCGCGATGACAGCCTTGATCTTGTCTTCGGCCGCCTTGCTGGCCTTCTCGTCGCCGGCGGCCGCGCGGATCAGGATATGGCGTGCATGCACCTCCGGTTCCGGCGTCATCTGCTTGACGGCGTCGTCGTAGACCTTGTGCATCGCATCGTCGGTGAGCGCCTGTTTGCCGGTGAACTGCAGCAGCGTCTCCATCAGCAGCTTGTTCCGCGCGAGTGCGAGACGCCGCTTGAACTGGTCGGTGTCGCCTATCTTTTCCTTTTCGGCGGCCTGCGCCACCATGATCATGTCGGCGGCAAAGCTGATGAGGTAATCGCGCTTGGCTGCCGGGGCCATCGGCGGAAGCTGTCCGGCCTCTTCCTCGATAAGCGTGAGATCGCTCTCGTGGATCTCGGTGCCGTTGACCTTGACGACGACGGGGTCTTTGGCCTTGTCCTGGGCGGCGAGCGGCCCGGCGGCAAAGGCAAGCATCGCGCCGGCAGCAAGGACGACGCCAATTCGCCGCAGCAGGGCCGGAGAACCGGCGAGAAGGGTGATCTGCATGGCGCGATCCTCAATCGTGGTGAATGTCGTTTTGGGCGCGGACTTGTGACCTAACCATCATGGCTTTGCAATGGCTGAATGAGCCGCAAAACCTGACGTCCACGTGATCCGGATCGCCGGAAAGCCCATATTTTGAGCCGCAATTGACAACAATCGGACCCACTCCTATCTCTCGTCCACCCTGACTCGCCGCGCCTGCCGTGCCCGCGTCGCGTTGATTTGCCTGAAAAGAGCCGTATTCCGGAGCGCCGGAAGTACGCTGGCGCGGCGACTTGTTGGTAGAACCACCGGGCCTAAGGTAAGGATTTCCCCCCATGATTGGCGCCGTCGCTCGCAAGCTGTTTGGCTCCGCCAATGAGCGGCGGATTCGCAGCTATCAGGCTCGCGTCGGGCAGATCAACGCGCTCGAAAAAGAGCTGGAAGTGCTGTCCGACGACGATTTGCGGGCGCGCACGGCGGATTTCAAGAAGCAGGTCGCCGACGGCGCCTCACTTGATGACATTCTGGTGCCGGCCTTCGCCACCGTGCGCGAAGCCGCCAAGCGCACCATCGGCCAGCGCCATTTCGACGTGCAGATGATCGGCGGCATGATCCTGCACGAAGGCAAGATCGCCGAAATGAAGACCGGCGAAGGCAAGACCCTGGTTGCGACGCTCGCCGTTTATCTCAACGCGGTTTCCAGTCGCGGCGTGCACGTCGTCACCGTCAACGATTACCTCGCCAAGCGCGACTCCGAATGGATGGGGCAGATTTACGGCTTCCTCGGTCTCACGACCGGCGTGATCGTGCATGGTCTCGACGATGAAGAACGCAAGAAGGCCTACGACTGCGACGTCACCTACGGCACCAACAACGAGCTCGGCTTCGACTATCTGCGCGACAACATGAAGTACCGGCTGGAGGACATGGTCCAGCGCGGCCACGTCTACGCCATCGTCGACGAAGTGGACTCGATCCTGATCGACGAAGCGCGCACGCCGCTGATCATTTCCGGCCCGCTCGACGACCGCTCCGAGTTCTACAACACCATCGACGGTTACATCCCGGCGCTCGACAGCACCGACTACGAGGTTGATGAAAAGCAGCGTACCGTGACGCTGACGGAAGCCGGCATGGAAAAGCTCGAGCAGCGCCTGCGCGCGGCCGACGAGCTCAAGGGCGAGTCGCTCTACGACGTCGAGAACGTCTCCGTCGTGCACCACGTCAATCAGGCATTGCGCGCACACAAGCTGTTCCAGCGCGACAAGGACTATATCGTGCGCAACGGCGAGGTCGTCATCATCGACGAGTTCACCGGCCGCATGATGCCGGGCCGCCGTTATTCGGAAGGGCTGCATCAGGCGCTCGAAGCCAAAGAGCATCAGCCGATCCAGCCGGAAAACCAGACGCTCGCCTCGATCACCTTCCAGAACTACTTCCGCATGTACGAAAAGCTCGCCGGCATGACCGGCACGGCTTTGACGGAAGCCGAAGAGTTCATGGACATCTACAATCTCGAAGTGCTCGAAGTCCCGACCAACATGCCGCTCGCGCGCATTGACGACGATGACGAGGTTTATCGCACGGCGCTGGAAAAGCAGCGGGCCATCATCTCCCTGATCGAGGATTGCAAGACGCGCGGCCAGCCGGTGCTGGTCGGCACGACGTCGATCGAGAAATCCGAACAGCTCGCCGAAGCCTTGCGCCAGAAGGGCTGGGAACAGCACGACTTCGCCGATCCAAACGCATTTGCCGCCCTCTATTCCGGCGACCAAGGTGCCTCCAAGGTCAAGGTTTTCGCAATACTCAATGCCCGCTACCACGAGCAGGAGGCCTATATCGTTTCGCAGGCCGGTGTGCCGGGCGCTGTCACCATCGCCACCAACATGGCCGGTCGCGGGACCGACATTCAGCTCGGTGGCAATGCCGACATGCGCATTCGTCAGGAATTGGCGGATATCGAAGATTTCGCCGTGCGCATGCGCGACCCGCGTGCCGATGTTATTCGCGCGCAGATCGCGCGCCTGAAGGAAAAGGCGCTCGCCGCCGGCGGCATGTTCGTGCTCGGCACCGAGCGGCATGAGAGCCGGCGTATCGACAACCAGTTGCGCGGCCGTTCAGGCCGTCAGGGCGATCCCGGCCATTCCAAGTTCTTCCTGTCGCTCGAAGACGATCTCATGCGCATCTTCGGTTCCGACAAGCTCGACGGCATGTTGAAGAAGTTGGGCCTGAAGGAAAACGAGGCGATCGTTCATCCGTGGATCAACAAGGCGCTGGAGAAAGCGCAGCAGAAAGTCGAGGCGCGCAACTTCGACATCCGCAAGAATCTGCTCAAGTTCGATAACGTGATGAACGACCAGCGCAAGGTCATCTTCGACCAGCGCGTCGAATGGATGCACGACGAGACCGTGGATGAGATCATTACCGACATGCGTCATTCGGTAATCGAAGAACTGGTCTCGAAATTCATTCCCGAGAATGCCTATCCCGAGCAGTGGGACGTCAACGGTCTCGATACGGCGCTGCGCGAAGTGCTCACTCTCGATATGCCGGTGAAGGATTGGGCAAAGGAAGAAGGCATTGCCGACGAGGAAGTGCGCGAGCGCATCGAGAAGCGCGCTGACGAATGGATGGCGGCAAAGGCGGCTACATGGACGCCGGACGTCATGCGTTATGTCGAGAAGTCAGTCCTGCTGCAGACGCTGGATCATCTGTGGCGCGAGCATCTGATTATGCTCGAGCACCTGCGCCAGGTCATCGGCCTGCGGGGTTACGGCCAGCGCGATCCGCTCAACGAATACAAGGCGGAGGCATTCGGCCTGTACGAAGCCTTGAGCGTGCATTTGCGCGAAGCGGTCACTGCGCAATTGATGCGTGTCGAGGTCGTGCAGCAGCCTCAGGAAGAAGAAAGCCAGCTTCCCTACATGGAAGCGCACAAGGTCAATCCGATGACCGGCGAGGACGAAGTGTTGTTGCCGGAGCCGGCGTTCGCCTCGGCCGGCGCGCTCGCCGCCGAGCCGGCTGTGGCGCGCAATCCAAAGGATCCGTCGAGCTGGGGCAAAGTCGGCCGCAATGAGCCGTGCCCGTGCGGTTCAGGCAAGAAGTTCAAGCACTGCCACGGCAAGTTCGTCTGACGGTTTTCGCCGGGCCGGCCCTGCGCCGGGCATCGCTGCGCGTCTTTCTTCAAGCGAGCATAGACGGCGGTGACGGGCCGCCATGACAATCATTCAATCCCGTCAGCGAGCGGCAATAATTTCACCGCTAGTTTCTTTCGGAATTTTCTATCCCGCTTCAAATGCCATTCACGGCTCATGGCCGCGCGCTTGTTCTTGAAGCGCTCCGAATGCAGCAACACCCAGACGCGTCCCCGCGTCGAACGCGCGCCGGTGCCGGCATTATGCTTGGCGAGACGGCGACCGATGTCGGTCGTCCACCCGACGTAAGTCAGATGGCGGTCCTTTCCCATTGTGCCGAGGACATAGACGAAGCAGGGCATTGCGCGCGTGATCCCGAAAAGCTTGTCATCGACGTGATCGGGGACGGAAACCGGCTTCGGAAATTACACGCCGGAAAAGGTGCGAATCGAGCGCAGGCCGGAGCGCAGCTTACCGTACGCCCTGCCAGCGGCTGGCGAATGTACCCGCGGGGACCATCGGTTGCGCGCCGGTCAGCAGACTGCCGCTGCCGGTCGTCGCACCCGAGTATGCGGTGCGGACTTGCGCCTGGCGCGGCGCCGCGGGTTCCGATTTCGCTTGCTCGACCACATGCGGCTTGGGTTCGGCGTTCAGTGCCGGCTTGAGTTCAGGTTTGGGCGCGTTGTGCGCGACCGCTTTCGGCGCCGGCGCGGCCGGTTGCGGCACCGGCCTGATCGGGGCATGCGCGGCAGCCGTGCGATAGGCGGGGTGTTTCTTTTTCGCCGCCGCGGTCCTGGTATGGGAAGCGTGTGGCGCGGCTGCTTCGACGACCGGCTCGGCCGGCTTTTGCGCCGCCGGCGCGCCGCCAAAAATTCCAAAGAAGTTCGCGGCGGTTGTCTGTGTTGCCGGCGCTTCGCCTTCCTTGGCGAGCGGGGCGGCGCGCGGAACCGGCACGTTTGCCATCACAACCGGCGCGGGCTCGGCATCGGCCACCTGCTGCTGCGGCGCCACCGGGATTGTGACCGCGGCGTCAGGCCGTTTCTGATTGCGCGGCAGGTAACCCGGCGCGACCGGATTGCCGGCGGCCATCGTGATGCGGCCGTTGTCGTCGCTGACCGCGTGCGAGGCCAGCGCGGTTTCGAATACCGGATTCATGCCGCCATCGACGCCGGTATGAATCGGCACGGTGCGCACGCCCTCGGCGATGTATTGCGCGGTCTTGGTTTCGTCTTCGCGCCGTTTCTCGATCGCGGGCCCTGAGATGTCCTTGGCGACCTGATAGACCGGACAGGCGCCGCGCGGGCTGAAATTCAGCGGCTTGGTCGACCCGTCCGGCGGCACGGCGTCGAACACGTAACGCTTCTCGCACACGTCGACCTTCGGCTCCTGATGCGAGACCTCGAAGTGATCGTAGCCGACCTTCAACATTTTCCAGAACGCCATGTTCGGATTGTTGTGGTGCTTGGCCATGTTCATCGCGGTCATGCGGAACGGAAAGGCTTCGAACTGAAATGCCTTCTGACCGCCGAAGAATGACTCGCGCGCCAGCGCATAGATTTCCTGGATCTGCTCGTCCGTCATCGCGTAGCAGCCGCGCGACGAGCAATCGCCATGCACCATCAACTCGGAGCCGGTGCGGCCCAGCGAGCGATCGTAAGCGTTGGGATAACCGGTGTTGAAGGCGAGATAATAACTCGAGTTGGGATTCATCTGGCCCGGCGTGATCGTATAGAAGCCTTCCGGCGCTTGCCGGTCGCCTTCCTTGACCTTCGGGCCGAGTTCACCGGACCAACGGCAGATCGGGTAGGTCTTCAGGAGCGCGTATTCACCCGCGCGGTCCTTTTTCCAGACCTCCAATTCCGCTTCTTCCTTGAAAATGCGAACGAGGATCGGCGAGCCCTTGTCCATCTGCTTGGCCTCGAGCTCGGAGACCATTTTCTCGGACAAGGGAGCCTGCGCGCGGCCGTTGGGGGAAATGCTATCGGCGTCGCACCCCGCGAGCGCGACCGCTGCGGCAATAGCCGCTGATGCCAGCAATGCGCGGGCAAAGGGGCGTCGATTCAAACGCGATACTCCCCGAGGGGTAGGCCCTCATTGAGTAATCGTTATCCATAAGATGTGGCGACCGCAAGGCATTCCAGAAGGATGGCTGTGCAGCGCTAACCCTATGGTAAACCATAGGTAAATGTCAGCCGGCCGCTGCCGGCGGAGGTCGGGATTCCGGCTGGGCGCATGATCTAGGCTGCCGGTCCGGGCTGCCGGCCCATATTGAGGAATTTCTCGCGCCGTTGCTTGCGCACGGCATCGCGGCTTAGCCCGCGCAATTCGCCGAAGGCGTTGGCGATGGCTTCGCCGGTCGCGGCCATGGCGGCGGGCGGGTCACGGTGGGCGCCCCCGGCCGGTTCCAGAATGACGCTGTCGATCACCCCGAAGCGCACCATGTCCTGCGCCGTGATCTTCATGTTGGTGGCGGCTTCCTGCGCCTTGGTCGTATCGCGCCAGAGAATCGACGCCGCGCCTTCCGGCGAGATCACGCTGTAGATCGAATGCTCCAGCATCAGCACGCGATTGGCGGCGGCAATCGCGATGGCGCCGCCCGAGCCGCCTTCGCCGAGAACGACCGCGACGTTCGGCACGCCAAGTGACAGGCTCACATCGGTCGAGCGCGCAATCGCCTCGGCCTGGCCGCGTTCTTCCGCGCCGATGCCGGGGTAGGCGCCGGCGGTATCGACAAGCGCGATCAGCGGAATGTCGAAACGGTCTGCCATCTCCATCAGCCGCACGGCCTTGCGATAGCCTTCCGGCTTCGCCATGCCGAAGTTGTGTTTGATCCGGCTTTCGGTGTCGGAGCCTTTTTCGTGGCCGATGAGACATACGCTCTCGCCGCGGAAGCGGCCGAAGCCGCCGATGATGGCATCGTCATCGCCGAATTTGCGGTCGCCGGCGAGCGGCACGAAATCCGTTATCAGCGCCGCGACGTAATCGAGGCAATGCGGGCGCTGCGGGTGACGCGCAACTTGCGTTTTCTGCCAGGGCGTGAGGTCGGTATAGAGTTCCTTCAGCGCCAGCGCCGCTTTTACTTCGAGGCGGCCGATCTCGTCGCCGATGGCGACAGCGTCGCCGGTCGCGCCCATGGCGCGCAATTCCTCGACCTTGGCCTCGAGCTCGGCAACCGGTTTTTCAAAGTCGAGATAGCTTCGCATCGCGAGATCAATGACGTGTCAAAGTTAAATTTCTATCGAAACGGCACCGAAACTGCGCATTGGCAGCCTTTCAAGTCAACCTTGCCAGGCAACGCGGCTGGTTCCACATAATTGCCGATGCAGGGACGGCCCTGTATTCCCGGAAACTCGATGGGGACGACCCCGTAGCTCCAATGGAGGCGGTGTTATGGCGTGGCTTGTTTTGTTTGTGGCTGGATTGTTCGAGATCGGCTGGGCAGTCGGTTTGAAGGCGGCGAATGGACGGCCCTGGATCCTGGCGGCTACCGCCGTGGCGATGGTGGCGAGCGTGGCGCTGCTTTATGTGGCGATGCGCGAGTTGCCGCTTGGTACGGCCTATGCGGTGTGGACCGGGATCGGCGCGGTCGGCACCGTGCTGATCGGCATCCTGATGTTCAACGAGCCCGCGAGCGCAATGCGACTGCTCTGCATCGCATTGATCTTTTCCGGGATCGCCGGGCTCAAACTCGTTACGCCCTAACGATCCGCCAGTGGATGCAGGTCGCGCACGAGCGCTTTCAGCCGTTCCTCGAGCACATGGGTATAGATTTGCGTCGTCGAAATATCGGCGTGGCCGAGCAGAGTCTGCACCACGCGCAAATCGGCGCCGTTATGCAGCAGATGGCTGGCGAAAGCGTGCCGCAGGACATGCGGGCTCAGGCGCGCGCCGGCAATGCCGGACGCCGCGGCGAGTGTCTTTAGTTCGCGCGCAAAATGCTGGCGCGTGAGGTGACCTGCCGCGCCGAACGATGGAAACAGCCATTTCGATGCGCCGGCCTTGCCGGATTTCTCGCGCAGCGCGAGATAATCGGTCATGGCGCGCTTGGCGGCGCTGTTGAGCGGCACCATGCGCTCCTTGCCGCCTTTGCCGCGCACAACCAGCATGGTCTGATCGTGCCGCGCGGCGGACGCCGGCAGCGCGACCAATTCCGATACGCGCAAGCCGGTGGCGTAAACGGTTTCGAGCAAGCAGGTGAGCCGCGCCGCGCGCAGGTGTTGCGGCAGCGACTGCTTGTCGTCGCTCATGCCCTTGCGCGCCTGCTCGAGCAGCTTGTCTACCTCGGCGATCGACAGCACTTTCGGCAGGCCGCGCTCGCGCTTGGGGCCTTCCAAAATCGCGGCCGGATCGTCGCTTCGTTTGCCTTCGGCGTAGAGAAAACGATAGAGCTGCCGCACCGCGGACAAACGCCGTGCCAGCGACGACGCCTTGAATTTGCGCGCGGCGAGGCTTTTCAAGAATTCGCGCAGGTCGCCGGTGCTCGCATTGCCGAGCGTTCGGCCGTTCGCGCGCAGGTGCGCCGAAAGATCGGCGAGGTCGCCGCGATAGGCCGAAAGCGTATTGGCGCCGGCGCCGCGTTCCGCGGCGAGCATGTCGAGGAACAGCGCGACGAGCGTGTCGTCGGTTTGTCTCGCCTGACGGGCCATGGTCGCGCCCGCTCCCGGCGTCAGGGCTGCTTGATGAATTTGGCCGGCGGCACGGTCACGATGATCTCGCGCGGATGCGTCGGCACGAAGTTGGCGAGCGAGAATATCGCGCCATAGGCGAGCCCGCCCAGCAACCCGACGGAGATCAGCAATCTGAAAAGACTCGGCATCTTCTCGTCTCGTGCGCCGCGCCCGGACCGGGCCGCGAAGACCCTGGATACCAAGATCATCGGATAAAAAGAGTGAACGGCCGCAGCACAGCGACAACCACCACGTCCGCCCGGCAGTAGCAAGGCCCCCGCGCTCGCGTGATTCGTCGTGCTATATGGAGACGCTGGAATCGGCCGGAAAGCCCCGGAAGCCTGGAATGACGAGCGATATTGCCACTCAAAACGCCGCCGGGGCGGGGCCCGAGAAGGCCATCGTTGCCGCCCTTGGCCAGCGGTCGCTGGTGCTGGTCGGTATGATGGGCGCGGGCAAGTCGTCGGTCGGCCGGCGGCTGGCCGTGCGGCTGGCGATTCCCTTTGTCGACGCCGATACCGAGATCGAGGCTGCCGCCGCCATGACCATTCCTGAGATTTTCGCCAAACACGGCGAACCCGAGTTCCGTAAGGGAGAGGCCAAGGTGATCGCGCGCCTGCTCGACCAGGGGCCGCAAGTGCTGGCCACCGGCGGAGGCGCCGTGATGGACGACAACACGCGCGCGTTGATCCGCGCCAAGGGAATTTCGATCTGGCTCAAGGCCGATCTCGACGTGCTGTCGCGCCGCACCAAGCGGCGCAACGATCGCCCGCTGGTCGAGCAGATCAAGACGCTGTTGCCGCTGCGCGAGCCGTTCTACGCGCAGGCCGATATCACCATCCAGTCGCGCGAAGAGCCGCACGACACGATCGTCAGCGAGATCGTATCGGCGTTGCCCGCAAAGCTCTCGACGGAGAATGCACCATGACCGCGCCGTTGCGCTCTGGAGAGCCCATCGTTGTGCCGGTCGCGCTCGGCGCCCGTGCTTACGACATCGTCATCGGCCGCGGGCTGATCGCCTCGCTCGGTGCGCGCATCAAGACCTTGCGGCCCGGCGCCAGGGTCGCGGTCGTCACCGACGCGACAGTGGCGAAGCATCATCTTGCCGCGACGGAAGCGGCGCTCACATCTGCCGGCATCGGCTTCACAAGCATCGTCGTGCCGGCGGGCGAGGGCTCCAAGAGTTATGCGACGTTCGAGAAAGTCTGCGAGGCGATTATCGAAGCGCGCATCGAACGCGGCGATCTCATCGTTGCGCTGGGCGGCGGCGTCATCGGCGATCTTGCCGGATTTGCGGCGGCGAGCGTACGGCGCGGACTTGATTTCGTGCAGGTGCCGACGACCTTGCTGGCGCAGGTCGATTCTTCCGTCGGCGGAAAGACCGGCATCAATTCCAGTCACGGCAAAAATCTCGTCGGCGCATTCCATCAGCCGATTCTGGTCGTCGCCGACACTGCGTTGCTCGATACGCTTTCGCCACGCATCCTTCGCGCCGGCTATGCCGAGGTCGTGAAATTCGGATTGCTCGGCGACGCCGCTTTTTTTTCGTGGCTGGAAGCGAATGCGAAGGACATTTTTTCCGGCGGAGCCGGACGCGAACATGCGATCGCCGTGAGTTGCCGCGGCAAAGCCGGCGTCGTGGCGCGCGACGAACGCGAAAACGGCGAGCGTGCGCTGCTCAATCTTGGCCATACCTTCGGCCACGCGCTTGAGGCCGGGGCCGGCTTTTCCGATCGCCTGCTGCATGGCGAGGCGGTTGCGCTCGGCACGGCGCTGGCGTTCGAATTTTCCGCTCGCAAGGGCCTGATCGGGGCGTCCGACGCCGCGCGCGTCAGGACTCATCTTGCGGAGGTCGGGCTGCCCACCCATCTCAAAGACGTGCGCGGCGGCGTGCCGGGCGTCGATGCGTTGATGGATTTGATCGGACAAGACAAGAAGGTGAAACGCGGCAAACTCACTTTCATTCTGGTGCGCGGCATCGGGCAGGCGTTCGTCGCCAATGACGTCGATCCGGCCGAAGTGCGCGCTTTCCTCACTGACAAACTCTCGCAAAAATGACGACCAGCGACTGGATTTCCCTTGCTGTCGTTTTCATCTGCCTGCTGCTCTCTGCCTTTTTCGCCGGCAGCGAGACCGCGCTGACGGCGTCGTCGCGCGCCAGCATGGCGCGGCTGGAAAAGCAGGGCAGCCGCCGCGCCGGCATCGTCAACCGTCTGCTGTTGCAGCGCGAGCGGTTGATCGGCGCGCTGTTGCTCGGCAACAACGCGGTCAACATCGCGGCGTCCTCGCTCGCCACCGGCCTGTTGCTGGCGTGGCTGGGCAATGCCGGCATCATTTATGCGACTGTCGTAATGACGGCGGTCGTCGTCATTTTTTCCGAAGTGTTGCCGAAGACGGCGGCGTTCAACGCGCCCGACCGCATCGCGCTCGCGGTCGCGCGGCCGATGAACATCATCGTCAAGCTGCTCGGCCCGATCTTGATGGCGATCGAGGCGTTGGTGCGCTGGCTGCTCAAGTTTTTCGGCATGACGGTCGGCGAGGACCAGCCGATATTGTCCGCGCGCGAGGAATTGCGCGGCGCCGTCGATCTGATGCATCGCGAGGGCGACGTCGAGAAGCTCGACCGCGACATGTTCGGCGGCGTGCTCGATCTGCGCGAACTCGCGATTTCCGATCTCATGGTTCACCGCACCAACATGATCACGCTTTGCGTCGACGATCCACCCGCGGACGTCGTCAACGCGGTGATCGCTTCGCCGGTGACGCGCATTCCAATGTGGCGCGAGAAGCCCGAGAACATCGTCGGCATCTTGCACGTGAAGGATTTGCTGCGCGCGCTGCATGCTGTCGACGGCGACGCCTCGAAAGTCGACGTGTCGGCGCTGATGTCGGCGCCGTGGTTCGTCCCCGATACGCGGCCGGTGTCGGAGCAGCTCAAGGCATTTCGCCGCCGCCGCACGCCGTTCGCGCTGGTGGTCGACGAATACGGCGAAGTCGAAGGCATGGTCACGCTCGAGGACATTCTGGAAGAGATCGTCGGCGACATCACCGATGAACACGACGTCGCGGTGCCGGGCGTGCGGCGGCAGCCGGACGGCTCGGTCAACGTCGACGGCGCGGTACCGATTCGCGATTTGAATCGCGCGATGGACTGGAATCTGCCGGACGAGGAGGCGACGACCATTGCGGGCCTCGTGATCCACGAAGCGCGATCAATTCCCGATGTCGGGCAGAGTTTCACCTTCCACGGGTTCCGCTTCCGCGTGCTGCGCCGCGCGCGCAACCGCATTACCGCGCTGCGCATTCAGCCGCTGCGCAAGCAGCCCGCGCGGCCGCACTAGGCCGTCAACTCAAAGCAAGACAGCTATCCAGCCTGCGGGCTTCCGGCCGCCGGTCCGCGCAAGCATGCCGCTTCAAGCAGGCCGCTTTCGGCGCGCGGAAATGTAGGTCCTAGGTCCAACTCGACCAGCCCGCGCGCGTTGCGAGGATAGGTGTTTGGTTTTCGCATCGGTCAAACGGCGCCGCAGGACCCCAACAGCGAAGAGCCTTGGAGATTGCAAGGGAGAATTGGATGTTCCTTGATTATTTTGCTCTTGGAGTTTTGATCTTTGTTGCCGTGACGCTGTTCTACGCGATCATCGCTATTCACGACATTCCCTATGAGATCGCAAAGCACCGCAACCATCCGCATCAGGATGCGATCCACGTCGCCGGCTGGGTAAGCCTTTTCACGCTTCACGTCATTTGGCCGTTTCTCTGGATCTGGGCGACGGTCTATCGGCCGGATCGCGGCTGGGGATTTTCCCAGCACGGCGAGACCGTGGTCCCTCCGAGCGCCGCGCTCGTACAGTTGGAGGAAAGGATTGCCAGGCTCGAGCAACGCTTGCCGGGTGAGAAACCCGAGCAACACGCCGAGGCACACGAACCCGCCTCCCGGGTCGAGGAGAAGTTCTGATGGACCTTCTTCTTATTCTTACCTACACCGCAATATGCTACGCGATCTTCAAGATCTTCAGGATCCCGGTAAACAAATGGACGGTGCCGACGGCCGCGTTGGGCGGCGTATTCATCATTTCTGGTCTTGTGCTTTTGATGAGTTACAATCATCCCTTCACGAACGAAGGCCGCATCTATTTCACATCGGCTCCTGTGATTCCGTCCGTCCGCGGACCTGTTGTCGAGGTGCCGGTGACGCCGAACATGCCCTTGAAGAAAGGCGACGTGCTCTTCCGGCTCGATCCGCGTCCCTATGAATTTGCCGTTGAGGGAAAGCGAGCGGCGCTCGCCGAAGCCGAGCAAAACGTTCATCAGTTGAAGGCCGCTTCGGACGCCGCCAATTCCGTCGTGGGTGAAGCGCGCGCATCGCGCGATCGTTCAAAGCAATCCTTTGACCGCGCCAATGACGCCAATGAGAGCGCACGGGGCGCCGGACGATCCTTGCCGATCACCGAGCTTGAAGTTGAAAATCGCCGCGGCGTCTATCTTGTTGCCGAGGCTGCCGTGACCACGGCGCAGGCGCGGGCCGACCAGGCGCGGCTGGCGTACGAATCGCAGTTGGAGGGCGTCAATCCAACCGTGGCTCGGCTGCGTGCCGAATTGAAAAATGCCGAATACGAACTCGCCGAGACGACGGTTCGGGCTCCGGCTGACGGTTACGTCAGTCAGGTTTTTCTGCGCCCCGGAATGATGGCGGTGCCTTTTGTCGCGCGGCCGGTCATGGTCTTCATTCATAAGGATAGAGAGCTGGTTGCGGCCTTCGTACAAAACTCGCTGCAACGCGTACGCGTGGGCGACGAGGCGGAGATCGCGTTCAGGGCTGTCCCCGGCCGCATCTTCAAGGGCAAGGTGAAAGCCATCCTCGACGTGATGGCGCAAGGACAACTGCAACCGACAGGCGCACTCGTCGATCCGGAGGCTCCAGAGCGCCGGACACCGGGGCGCGCATTGGCGACAATCGAGATCCTCGATGATCTCTCGCCTTACCAATTGCCCGGCGGCGTGTCGGCGGAGGTCGCGATTTACACGGACCACTTTCATCATGTCGGCGTCATGCGGCGCGTCCTGCTGCGCATGAGCAGCTGGATGAACTACGTGTTCCTGGAACATTAGATTACCGCGACAGCCTCAAGAACTGCCGGCAGGCGGACTGGCGGTTCAGGAAACCCCGCCTTCGCCTGGCGCCGCGGCGTGAATGGCGAGCGCATGCACGCCACCGGCGAGTTCGGCCGCTACCGTTTGATTGACCAAACGATGGCGTTCGATCCGGGTCATGCCTTTGAACAATTCCGACACTATATAGATGCGAAAGTGCGTCTGCCCGCCCGGACGGTGTCCGGCATGGCCTTCGTGCTGGTGCGATTCATCCACCACCCGCAGACTTTGTGGCGCCAAAGCGGCGGTCAGTTTCTTTGTGATGATGTCGGCGGTTTGCATGCGATTTCGCTTAACGCTGGGATAAATCGAGTGCAAGTCAAGTCTTGAACCTATCATTGCAAAACGCGCATACTATTTGGTCATGAAATTCGACTCACCTCTTTTCGATAGCGTCCGCGTCAAGCCGGGAAAGGATCGCCGAAAAAAAACCGGCGGGCCCCGCTGTGAGTGGGCGGGTTGCGCCGAGATCGCCACCAATCGCGCGCCCAAGGGACGCGGGAACGACAAGAACTACTGGCATTACTGCCTCGCGCATGTGCGCGAATACAATCAGTCGTATAATTTTTTCGCCGGCATGAACGATGCCGCGGTGCTGGCGTATCAGAAGGATGCGCTCACCGGCCATCGTCCGACCTGGAAAATGGGAACCGGCAAAGGTGCGGCGGGCCCCGACCTGCGCGCCTTCGGCAACAACACCGATCCGTTCGGCCTGTTCGGCGAGGGCTTGCGTGCCGAACAGCAGCAACGCGCCGAACAGCAGCGGCCGATCCGCAATGCCGAGCGCAAGGCGCTCGATGTGCTCGGTCTCGATGTCGGCGCCGACCCGCAGCAGGTCAAGCGCCGCTTCAAGGAACTCGTGAAGCGCCATCACCCCGACGCCAATGGCGGCGACCGCTCGACCGAGGACCGGCTGATAGAAATTATCCAGTCGTACAACTACCTGAAGTCGGTTGGCTTCGGCTGAGTTCAGTCGGGCGGGATGAGAGCGTATTTTTATTTGGTTGAATCAGAAATTGAGGCTCGCTTCACCTCTCCCCTTTGGGG
>JBARCH010000272.1:0-4038 GCA_049793875.1 Pseudolabrys sp.
CCATCACGGCCAGGCCAAGGCGTTCGGCCTCGGCGGCCATCGCCAGCGCCTCTGTGAGGCCGCCGGCCTTGTCGAGCTTGATATTCACCGCATCGTATCGGGTGCCGAGACCGGCGAGCGAAGCCCGGTCATGGGCGCTCTCGTCGGCGCAGACCAAGACAGGGCGACGCATGCCCGCCAGCGGGTCGTCATGGCCGGCCGGCAGCGGCTGCTCGACCAGTGCAACGCCCGCATCGGCGCAGGCGGCAAGGTTTTCGGTGAGATTGGCGGCGGTCCAGCCTTCGTTGGCATCCACGATCAGGCCGGCTTTCGGCGCTGCCGCGCGCACGGCCGCGATGCGGGCGGGATCGCCGTCACCGCCGAGCTTGATCTTGAGGAGGGGGCGGGCGGCCTCCTTTTCGGTCGCGCGCGCCATGGATGCAGGCTCGCCCAGGGAAATGGTGAAGGCGGTGATGAGCGGCTCTGGCGCAGTCAGTGCGGCCAAAGCATAAGCGGGCTTGCCGGCCCGCTTGGCCTCGATGTCCCAGAAGGCGCAATCGATGGCGTTGCGTGCGGCGCCCGGCGGCATCGCCTGTTGCAGGCCGATGCGGTCGAGCCCGCCGGCGATTGCCGGCCGCATGGCCTCAATGGCGGCGATGACCCCTTCGACGGTCTCGCCGTAGCGGGCATAGGGCACACATTCGCCACGTCCGCGGTAGACACCGTCGGCAAGCGTGACGACCACCACCACGGCTTGCGTCTTGGCGCCGCGGCTGATGGTGAAACTGCCGGCAATCGGCCAGGTTTCGGCCGTTACGGAAAGCGAAATGGGTCTGGCGATATTCATGGTGCAACAGATAGGTGCAAACCTCGACAGGTTCGCTTGCGATGGTCAAGTATGACTCCATATTAGGCTTCCGGCCGTATGAAGGGGTCGGCTGCGCCGGATGAACGCTGCATTGCTTGAAAGCACGACAGAGGGCGAACGTCTCAGGCTGGCCGCGACCGGCGCCTGGACGGCGCAGCATGCCCGCGCGCTCGAAACCCTGATCGACGCCGAGACCCGCAAGCACGACGCCATCAAGGGCGTGGTCATCGACCTGGCCGGCATCGAGCGACTCGACACGTTCGGCGCCTGGCTGCTCGAGCGGCTGGTGCGCGGATGGAAAGCGCGCGGCTGCGACACCGATGTCGTTGGGCTGGCGGATAGCTACCGCGGCCTGGTGGACGAGGTGCGCGGCGTCGATCCGGACAAAAAGCCGGCGCATCATATCGAGCCGGGATGGGCGCGCGGCCTCGCCGCGATCGGCCACACCATGGTCGACGTTCTCGATTCACTCGTCTCGATCGCCAACATGCTCGGCGCGGTCGCGGTTGCACTGGGACGCATTGCCGTGCGCCCGCGCAGTTTCCGCTTCACCGCGATGGTGCATCATCTCGACAATGTCGGCTGGCGCGCTGTGCCGATCATCCTTCTCATCACATTCCTGATCGGCTGCATCATCGCGCAGCAGGGCATCTTCCATTTCGGCAAGTTCGGGGCGGAAATTTACGTCGTCGACATGGTCGGCATCCTGGTGCTGCGGGAAATCGGCGTGCTGATCGTTGCGATCATGGTCGCCGGCCGTTCGGGGAGCGCCTACACCGCGGAACTCGGGTCGATGAAGATGCGCGAGGAGATCGACGCGTTGCGCACCATGGGTTTCGACCCGGTCGAGGTTCTGATTCTGCCGCGCATTCTGGCGTTGATCATCGCCATGCCGATCCTCACGTTTCTCGGCTCGATGTCGGCGCTCTATGGCGGCGGGCTGGTGGCGTGGCTTTACGGCGGCATCGATCCCGACATTTTCCTCGCGCGGCTGAAGGAAGCGATCACGCTGCAAACCTTCGAGGTCGGCATGATAAAGGCGCCGTTCATGGCGCTGGTGATCGGTATCGTCGCCTGCGTGCAGGGCCTGAACGTCAAGGGCAGCGCAGAGTCGCTGGGAAGGCAGACGACCGCGTCGGTCGTCGAGTCGATCTTCCTCGTCATCGTGCTCGACGGCGCGTTCGCCATCTTCTTTGCCTCGATCGGGATGTGAACGATGGCGGCAAACGGCAGAAACGGAAAAGAGACCGTCATCAGCGTGCATGATCTCGTTGCGGGGTTCGGCGAGGTCAATGTGCTCGACCATCTCGATCTCGACGTCTATCGCGGCGAGGTGCTTGGTTTCGTCGGCGGCTCGGGCGCCGGCAAGTCGGTGCTCATGCGCACGGTCATCGGATTATTGCCGAAGCGGCACGGCACGATCGAGGTGTTCGGCGTCGACATGGAAAAGGCGAACGATGTCGAGCGGCAAGCGGTGGAGCGGCGCTGGGGCGTGCTGTTTCAGCAAGGCGCGCTGTTTTCGTCGCTGACGGTCAAGGAGAACCTGCAATTTCCCGTGCGCGAATACCTCGATTTGTCGCAACGGCTGCTGGACGAATTGGCAATCGCCAAGCTGGAAATGGTCGGTCTCAACGGCGACGTGCGCGACAAATTTCCGTCCGAATTGTCAGGCGGCATGACCAAGCGCGTCGCGCTTGCGCGTGCGCTCGCGCTCGACCCGGAAATCGTCTTTCTCGACGAGCCTACATCCGGCCTCGACCCCATTGGTGCCGGCGAATTCGACAGTTTAATCGCGACCTTGCAGCGCACTTTGGGGCTGACGGTTTTCATGGTAACCCATGACCTCGACAGCCTTCATACGGTGTGCGACCGCATCGCGGTGCTGGCCGACGGCAAGGTGATCGCGCAAGGGACGATGGAGACAATGCTCGCGTCCGAGCATCCCTGGCTGAAAGCCTATTTTCATGGAAAGCGGTCGCGTGCGACCGGCCACAACGCTGCCGGCCGTGTTGCCGAGCAATCTGCGCAAGGCGCCTGAGCGAAGAGTCCTCCGATGGAAACCAAAGCGAATTATGTCACGATCGGGCTGTTCACGCTCGCGGTTGTCGCCGGCGTGTTCGGCTTCATTTACTGGTTCCAGAGCATCGGCGGGCACGGCGAGCGCGCTTATTACCGCGTCACGTTCGGCGGCTCGGTGTCGGGCCTGCGCACGGGTGCGTCGGTGCTGTTCAATGGCATCCGGGTCGGCGAGGTGACGTCGCTGGCGCTCGATCCCACGCATCCCAAGCAGGTGGTTGCGAACGTGTCGATCGAGAAGGCGGTCGCGGTGCGGCCCGACACGGAAGTCGGCCTCGAATTCCAGGGATTGACGGGCATCGCATCGCTTTCGCTGCTCGGCGGCTCGCCGAATTTGCCGCCGCTCGAAGGCACGAAGGACAATCCGCCGACGCTCACGGCGTCGCCCGCGGCGACCCAGGACGTCACGCAATCGGCTCGCGACGTCATGCGCCGCCTCGACGATTTCATCAACGCGAACCAGAAGACGTTCAGCGAGACGCTCAAAAATCTCAACGAGTTTACGGCGTCGCTTGCCCGCAATTCCGACCATGTCGACAACGTGATGGCGCAGATCGATACGTTCTCGGCTGCGCTCGCGCGCAATTCCGGCCGGCTCGACAAGATTATCGAAGGCGTGCAGGGCCTGACCGGCGGCGAAGACGGCAAGGGCGGCGATCTCAACGAAGCGGCGCGCTCGATCAAGGAGCTTGCCGACAATCTCGACAAGCGCACGGCGGAGATCACCGCCAACGTCAACAAGCTCACCGGCTCCGCCTCGCGTCAACTCGACGGCCTTTCCGCCGAGGCGCGCCGGACGCTGAACAACATCAACCGGACGGTGACAAATCTCGACAAAAATCCGAGCCGGCTTCTATTCGGCGGCAGCGGATCGTCGACGTCGAGCGGCAAGCAGCGCTGAAGCGCGCAAGGCGTGGATGCCCGGCGCGAGGCCGCGCATGACGCGGAGAAGCTGATGCAAGCCAACTGGAAAAGACCCTGGCCAAACCGCAAATGTCCGGTGGTCACGCCGGGCATCGGCAATCGCGATTAGCTCGGTATCAGTCGAAGCGGCCGGCCGCGTGCGCCAGCATGGTGTAAACCTTGCCGGTCTCGGACGTGAGATAGGTCCGTGC
>JBARCH010000273.1:0-3517 GCA_049793875.1 Pseudolabrys sp.
AGAGCTTCGTCACCGACATCCACGCGCGCGACCACCGCGTCAAGGCGAAGATCGGCGTCAAGAACGACGGCACGATCATGGCCTTCGAGATCGACGATCTCACCGGCATCGGCCCCTACTCGGTCTATCCGCGCACCAGCGGCATCGAGGCGAACCAGATCGTCGGCCTCGTCGGCGGCTCGTACACGTGCCCGAACTACCGGGCGCAGGCGCGCGTCGTATTCCAGAATAAGAACGTCATGTGCCAATACCGCGCTGTCGGCCATCCGATCGCGACCGCGGTGACCGAAGGCCTGGTCGAAATGGCCGCAGCGAAGATCGGCATGGATCCGCTGGAAATCCGGCGGCTCAATCTGGTGCCGGACGACGGCTATCCTTGCGCATCGCCGTCAGGGTTGAAATTCGAGCAGCTTTCGCACCACGAGTCGCTTGCGCACCTCGACGCGATGATGAATTACGCCGGGCTGCGCGCAGAGCAGAAAAAGCTGCGCGAGAAAGGCATCTATCGCGGGCTCGGTTTTGCGAGCTTCATCGAAGTGACCAACCCGTCCGCCGCGTTCTACGGCGTCGGCGGCGCGCGCATCACCTCGCAAGACGGCGCCACCGTAAAGCTCGACGCCCAAGGGGCGATCATCATTCAGAGCGGCGTCACCGAACAGGGACAGGGCACCGAAGCGATGTTGGCGCAAGTCGTCGCGTCGTCGTTCGGCGTCTCGATTGACCGCGTGCGCGTCATCATTGGCGACACCGACAACACGCCTTATGGCGGCGGCACATGGGCCTCGCGCGCGGCCGGCATCGGCGGCGAAGCGGCATGGCAGGCCGGCAAGGCCTTGCGCGCGAACGTGCTGGCGGTTGCCGCGAGCATCTTGCAGGCCAAGCCCGGCGATCTCGACATCAGCAACGGCATCGTCATCGATAAGGCGAACGGCACCGAGCGCCTTCCGCTCGATGAGCTGGCACGCATCGCCTATTTCCGCCCCGACACTCTGCCTGCCGGCATCCAGCCCGAACTGATCGCGACGCGTCACTACGTGCCGCGGCAGTGGCCGTTTGCCTTCACGAACGGCGTGCAGGCAAGTTACCTCGAGGTCGACCCCGACACCGGCTTCGTCACGCTGCTCAAGCACTGGTGCGTGGAAGACTGCGGCACCGTCATCAATCCGCAACTCGTCGATGAGCAAATCCGCGGCGGCATCGTGCAAGGTATCGGCGGCGCTTTATTCGAGCACTGCCACTACGACGAGCGCGGGCAAATGATCAACGGCAACATGGCCGACTATCTTGTGCCGATGGCGGCAGAGATGCCGGACATCGAAATCGGCCACGTCGTGTCACCGACCGCCGACAGCGAACTTGGCGCCAAGGGCGCGGGCGAAGCCGGCACCGCCGGCGCGCCGGCGGTGGTAATGAACGCCATCAATGATGCGCTTCGCCCGCTTGGCGCAAAACCTCTCACCGACATGCCATTCACGCCGGACAAGATTCTTCGCGCGCTCGGAAAAGTCTGACCCTACTGAAACTTGATCATGTCGCTGCGCGTGAGTGTCGTCTTGTTCGACACCAATGGCGCAGTCATGAAATCGAGCACAGTTGCGTATTCGGCGACCGCGTTAACCGACGACATGCCGTCTACGGGAATAATGACATTCATGCCGCGGAACGCCGCCCCGCTCGCCGTGAAAAGCACCGCGCCGTTCGACGACGTCCCGACCGCGATCACCGTCTTGATGCCCTTGTCTTTGAGGACTTTCGCCAGATCGGTATTCAGGAATTTGTCCGGTCCCGCCAGCACGTGCGGCTCATTCGCCTGCGGCGCGACATCCGGGAGCACGTCGGCGGTCGTCGAGTTGGCGATGATGCTGTAGATGACGGTGGCTTTCGCGGCGCGCGCGTTCGCGAGCAGCTTTTTCATCGCCGGCAAGGTGGCGATGCAGCGCGGCCGCTTGCCGCAATTCTGTTTCATGAAATCGAGCATCAGCAGCGCGGTGGTTTTCACATCGGCCGTGACCGGTTTGAGCACCGGTGCCGGCGGCGCCTTGATGGCTGCCCACTCGTCGACGACGTTGGCGGCCTGCGCCGGGACCGCGCCCAGCGCAATGACGACGGCAAAAGCAACGAACAGATTGCGTTTCATGAAAGTGTTCCTCCGTAATTGCCGGACTGATCGGCCAGCTTGTAACCACCATGATGCGCAAGCAATGCGCGCATTGTCAAAACCATATCGCGTTCTTCTGCTTGCTGAAACGCCGCTCCCCGGCGCAATATTACCACCGCGGTGGCCGCTGACTCACGATTGACCACCGCTAATAATAACGGAGCAGCGGGGATAAGCTTCATGAATATCAAGGTCGGCAAACAGGCAATCGCGGAAGCCACCGAAAAGCTCAAGAACTGGGGACGCTGGGGCAAAGACGACCATATCGGGACGCTCAACCACGTCACGCCGGAAGACATCGTCAAGGCGGCAAGCCTGATCCGCACCGGCAAGGTGTTCGCACTCGGCATTCCGCTCGACCGCACCGGACCGCAAACCGGCTTGTTCGGCGGCCGCTTCAATCCAATTCACCAGATGCTCGCGACCGGTACCGACGCCATCGCCGGCCAGCAGGACTGGAACAAGATTCGCTACGCTGACGACACGCTGATGCTGTGCGTGCAAGGCGCGACGCATTGGGACGCGCTCGGCCACATCTTTTATGAGGACAAGGCCTATAACGGCCACGACGCAAAGCTGATCGACGCCCGCGGCCTCTCCGTGCTCGGCATCGAACATTCAAAAAACAAGATGGTCGGGCGCGGCGTGCTGCTCGACATCGCGCGCTTTCGCGGCGTGAAATGGATGCAGGACGGCGAAAGCATTTCCAACGACGAACTCGACAAATGCGCCAAAGACCAGAATGTGTCGATTGGCCGCGGCGATTTCGTCATCGTCCGCACCGGCCAGATGGAGCGCTGCCTCGAAGAGAAAGAATGGGGCGGCTATGCCGGTGGCGATGCGCCCGGCGTCAAATTCGAGAATTGCTATTGGTCCCAGAAAAAGGAAATTGCTGCGATCTGCACCGACACCTGGGGCGTCGAAGTGCGCCCGAACGAAACCACGGACGCCAACCAGCCCTGGCACTGGGTCGTGATCCCGGCCATGGGCCTGTGCATGGGCGAAATCTTTTATCTCAAGGAACTGGCCGAGGACTGCGCGGAAGACGGCGTCTATGAATTCTTCTTCTGCGGTCCGCCGCTGGTCATTACCGGCGCCACCGGCTCGCCGATCAATCCGCAGGCGATTAAATAACGGCCAATTTATTCGCGCCGGCTGCCGGAGCATGGTAGTCGGCGCGACATCCGTCTCATCGCAAGGAGATGAAAATGCGCGTCGCCCTTGCCTGCCTCGTCGCACTCTTTCTTCTCGCGCCGGCCGTCGCCCAGCAGCCATCGCAGCCGCCGGACGAGCCGCCGATGGATGACGATGGCGGTCCGCCGCCGGGTGCGCCACCACCGCCCGGCGCGCCGGGGACAC
>JBARCH010000274.1:0-4154 GCA_049793875.1 Pseudolabrys sp.
ATCGACGAGATCGACAAGATTTCCCGCAAGTCGGACAATCCCTCGATTACCCGCGACGTGTCGGGCGAGGGCGTGCAGCAGGCGTTGCTCAAGATCATGGAAGGCACCATCGCGTCGGTGCCCCCGCAGGGCGGCCGCAAGCACCCGCAGCAGGAATTCCTGCAGGTGGATACGACCAACATCCTGTTTGTCTGCGGCGGCGCGTTCTCCGGCCTCGAAAAGATAATTTCGGCCCGCGGCCGGTCCACGTCGATTGGTTTCTCGGCCAAGGTTCTGGCGCCGGAAGATCGCAAGCAGGGCGAAATATTCCGCGAGGTCGAGCCCGAGGATTTGCTCAAGTACGGTCTCATTCCGGAGTTTGTTGGCCGCCTGCCGGTGGTCGCCACCCTCGAAGATCTCGACGAGGCCTCGCTCAAGAAGATTCTGGTCGAGCCGAAGAACGCGCTGGTCAAACAGTACCAGCGGCTGTTCGAAATGGAGTCGATCGATCTCACGCTGGCTGAGGAGGCGCTTGGCGCCATCGCCCGCAAGGCGATCGAACGCAAGACCGGAGCGCGCGGCCTGCGTTCCATCATGGAGACGATCCTGCTCGACACCATGTTCGACCTTCCGAGCCTGGAAGGCGTCGAGGAGGTCGTGATTTCCAGAGAAGTGGTCGAGGGTACCGCACGGCCCCTCTACATCTACGCCGACCGAAGCGATCGGACGGCCGAGCCCGGTAGCGTTAGCGCCTGATTTTGTGCTGCCCGGCGGCTCCCTGCCGCCGGGAACCTGCCGTCGATTCGTGCATTTGCCCACAGTAAATTTGAGTGATTAGCCCGTTTTAACTGGAAAAACGGGCGTTACTTGCGATCACTGTTGCGCCATCCTACGTATAGCGTTCGAAGCGAAATAGCGTACGAGAAATCGTAGTTTTCGGTTGGGTGAGGGTTTCGTACCCGCCACTTGGTGCGCTGGAAAGTCTCGATTGACGATCCCGCGTCCCTTCGCCCTCCAACTGGCACTTTTCCGGGATGCCACACCTGTGGGTTTCGGGAGAGGGGCACAACAGCAAGGACTTGCCATGACAACCACGAAACCGCGACCGACGCTGCAACCAGGCGAAACCCGGGCCTATCCGGTATTGCCGCTGCGCGACATCGTGGTGTTTCCGCACATGATCGTTCCGCTCTTCGTCGGCCGCGAAAAATCCATTCGCGCGCTTGAAGAGGTCATGCGCTCGGACACGTTCATCCTGCTGGCGACGCAGAAGAACGCCTCGGATGACGACCCGGCGACGGATGCCATTTTTGAAGTCGGTACGCTTGCGAGCGTGCTGCAGCTGCTCAAGCTTCCCGACGGCACCGTCAAGGTGCTGGTCGAGGGCGCAGCGCGCGGCAAGGTGCTCAAGTACACCGACCGCAGCGAATATTACGAAGCCGACGCCACTGTGCTCGTCGACGACATGGGCGACAGTGTCGAGGCCGAGGCAATGGCGCGTTCGGTCGTGACCGAATTCGAAGGCTATGTGAAGCTGAACAAGAAAGTGTCGCCCGAGGTTGTCGGCGTCGTCCAGCAAATTGAGGACTACGCCAAGCTCGCCGATACCGTTGCTTCTCATCTCGCCGTCAAGATTCCTGACAAGCAGGAAATTCTGGAGACGCCTGTCGTCACGCAGCGCCTCGAGAAAGTGCTCGGCTTGATGGAGAGCGAAATCTCCGTCCTGCAGGTCGAAAAGCGCATCCGTACCCGCGTCAAGCGGCAGATGGAGAAGACACAGCGCGAGTACTACCTCAACGAGCAGATGAAGGCGATCCAGAAGGAGCTTGGCGACGAGGAAGGCAAGGATGAACTTGCCGAACTCGAGGAGAAGATCAAGAAGACCAAGCTTTCGAAGGAAGCCAGCGAGAAGGCGACGCACGAACTCAAGAAGCTTCGCCAGATGTCTCCGATGTCGGCTGAAGCGACGGTTGTGCGCAACTATCTCGATTGGCTCCTGTCGATCCCGTGGAGCAAGAAGTCGAAGGTCAAGAAGGACCTTGTCGGCGCTGAAAAGATTCTCGACGCCGATCACTACGGGCTGGAGAAGGTGAAGGAGCGCATCGTCGAATATCTCGCCGTGCAGCAACGCGCCAATAAGCTGACCGGGCCGATTTTGTGCCTGGTCGGTCCTCCCGGCGTGGGCAAGACCTCGCTCGGCAAGTCGATCGCGAAAGCGACCGGCCGTGAGTTCGTGCGCGTGTCGCTCGGCGGCGTGCGCGACGAAGCGGAGATCCGTGGCCACCGGCGGACGTATATCGGCTCGATGCCCGGCAAGATCATCCAGTCGATGCGCAAGGCCAAGACCTCGAATCCGCTGTTCCTGCTCGACGAGGTGGACAAGATGGGCGCCGATTTCCGCGGCGATCCGTCCTCGGCGCTGCTTGAGGTTCTTGACCCCGAGCAGAACCATACGTTCAACGACCATTACCTGGAGGTCGATTACGATCTCTCCAACGTGATGTTCATCACGACGGCGAACACGCTCAATATTCCGCCGCCGTTGATGGATCGCATGGAGATCATCCGCATCGCCGGCTACACCGAGGATGAAAAGGTCGAGATCGCGCGCAAGCACTTGATACCGAACGCGATCGCCAAGCACGGCCTTAATTCCAAGGAATGGTCTATCGACGAAGACGCATTGCTCTTGCTCATCCGCCGCTACACGCGGGAATCGGGCGTGCGCAATCTTGAGCGTGAACTCTCGACGCTGATCCGCAAGGCGGTGAAGGAGTTGACGATCCAGAAGGCGAAGTCGGTTGCGATCGATACGAAGAAGCTCGAGGAATATCTCGGTGTGCCGAAGTATCGGTATGGCGAGGTCGAGGCCGACGATCTGGTTGGCGTGGTTACGGGGCTTGCCTGGACCGATGTGGGCGGCGAACTGCTCACCATCGAAGCGGTCATGATGCCCGGCAAAGGCAGAATGACCGTTACAGGCAACCTGCGTGACGTGATGAAGGAGTCGATCTCGGCGGCGGCGTCCTACGTCCGCTCGCGTGCGGTTGCCTTCGGCATCGAGCCGCCGTGGTTCGACAAGCGCGACATTCACGTCCACGTTCCGGAAGGGGCGACCCCGAAGGATGGACCGTCCGCAGGCGTCGCCATGGTCACCGCTATCGTCTCGACGATGACAGGCATTCCTGTGCGCAAGGATGTCGCCATGACCGGCGAGATCACGCTGCGCGGCCGAATCCTGCCGATCGGAGGCTTGAAGGAAAAGTTGCTGGCCGCGCATCGCGGCGGCATCAAAACCGTCTTGATCCCTGAGGAGAACGCCAAGGATCTGGTGGAAATCTCCGAGACGATCAAGAAGGGACTGGAAGTCATTCCGGTCAGCCGCATGGATGAGGTTCTGGCCAAGGCACTTGTGCGCAAGCCCGAGCCGATTACGTGGGATGAGGACAGCGTCAAGGCTGCAAGCGCCGCAACCGAAACGCCGACCGACGAAGAGTCTTCGGGGCTCACCGCCCACTAGGTTTGCGATCTTCAACGATCAAGAAAGCGGCGCCGCGAGGCGCCGTTTTCGTTTTCAGGCGAAGCCGATGATGGACGCGCGTGGCCTGCATACCCGTCGGACCGGATGGCCGCGCCGAATTACGCTTGCGAATCGCGCGAATTGGGAAAACCTTGCCGCGCGACGGGACGATCCCGCCGCTCGATGGATCCGGGAAAGGATCGGTCATGACCAAGAACGAACTTATCGCCGTGATTGCTGGCAAGACGCAGATGACCAAGACCGCGACCGCCAATGTCATCGAAGCGACGTTCGATGCCATTACGACGACGCTGCGGAAGGGCGACGACGTCAAAATCATGGGCTTTGGTAATTTCCGAGTGGTCAAGCGGGCGGCCCGCGAGGGCCGTGACCCGCGCACCGGCGAGCCGGTCAGCATCAAGGCGTCGAGACGCCCGCGGTTCAGCGCGGGCAAAGGATTGAAAGAGGCGGTCAACAGCTGACTGCTTCATTCGTCTGTTGAGGGTATTTTTGCGAGGCGGGCAGGGCCTGCCGGCCTTGGCGTGTTTGAGGGCATGAGGCTTGCCTTACCGATGCAGTGCTTGCCCATGCGGTGCGTTGAGGCGATAAAGGGCCGATCGGGCGATTAGCTCAGTTGGTAGAGCGCCTCCTTTAC
>JBARCH010000275.1:0-20128 GCA_049793875.1 Pseudolabrys sp.
CTATACCGATCCAGGCGTCGTGATCGACGTCAATGCCGGGCTGTCGCGCCAGCGCATCGCCTGGGTCAGGGAACGCGGCGGCGTCGAGGAATATGAGGGCCGCGACATCAAGCCGGAAGACAACGGCAATGTCGGCGCCAGCCATGCCGCCAAATCGTTCACGGCCCATCACAGGCCGTTGCGCGGCCGCGATGGCCACATGATCACGCAACTCGAATTCGCCCGCGCCGGTATCATCACCAAGGAGATGATCTACGTCGCCACCCGCGAAAACCTCGGGCGCAAGCAACAGCTCGAACGCGCCGAGGCGGCGCTCGCCGACGGCGAAAGCTTTGGCGCGGCGGTGCCGGCCTTCGTGACGCCGGAATTCGTGCGCAGCGAGATCGCGCGCGGGCGCGCCATCATCCCCTGCAACATCAACCATGGCGAGCTCGAGCCGATGATCATCGGCCGCAACTTCCTCACCAAGATCAACGCCAATATCGGCAACAGCGCGGTGACCTCGTCGGTCGAGGAAGAGGTCGACAAGATGGTGTGGGCGATCCGCTGGGGCGCCGACACCGTGATGGACCTCTCCACCGGCCGCAACATCCACACCACCCGCGAATGGATCTTGCGCAACGCGCCGATCCCGATCGGCACCGTGCCGATCTACCAGGCGCTGGAAAAGTGCGATGGCGATCCGGTCAAGCTGACCTGGGAGCTCTACAGGGACACGCTGGTCGAGCAGTGCGAACAGGGCGTCGACTATTTCACCATCCACGCCGGCGTCCGGCTGCCCTATATCCACCTCACCGCCAACCGCGTCACCGGCATCGTCTCGCGCGGCGGCTCGATCATGGCGAAGTGGTGCCTGTCGCGGCACTAGGAAAGCTTCCTCTACGAGCGCTTCGACGAGATTTGCGACATCATGCGCAAATATGACGTGTCATTCTCGCTCGGCGACGGATTGCGTCCGGGCTCGATCGCCGACGCCAACGACCGCGCGCAATTCGCCGAACTGGAAACGCTCGGCGAGCTCACGCAGGTCGCGTGGAAGAAGGGCTGCCAGGTCATGATCGAAGGCCCCGGCCACGTGCCGATGAACAAGATCAAGATCAACATGGACAAGCAGCTCAAGGAATGCGGCGAGGCGCCGGTCTACACGCTGGGGCCGCTCTCCACCGACATCGCGCCCGGCTACGACCACATCACCTCCGCCATCGGCGCGGCGATGATCGGCTGGTTCGGCTGCGCGATGCTTTGCTACGTGACGCCGAAGGAGCATCTCGGCCTGCCCGACCGCGACGACGTGAAGGACGGCGTGATCGCCTACAAGATCGCGGCGCACGCCGCCGACCTCGCCAAGGGCCACCCGGCGGCACAGTTGCGCGACGATGCGCTCTCCCGCGCGCGTTTCGATTTCCGCTGGCAGGACCAGTTCAACCTCGGGCTCGATCCCGACACCGCGCGCGAATTCCACGACGAGACGCTGCCGAAGGAAGCGCACAAGGTGGCGCACTTCTGCTCGATGTGCGGGCCGAAGTTCTGCTCGATGAAGATCACGGCCGACGTTCGCGAATATGCAGAAAGCCTCACCGACAACGAAAAGGCCGCGCTCTACCCGGACGTTGCCAGGCAGGGCATGGCAGAGATGAGCGAGAAATTCCGGCAGATGGGCAATGAGGTTTATGTCGAGGCGGACGCGGTGAAAGAGAGCAACAAGGCGCTGTAATCGGCGCGCGAGCCCGCAAGGTCGTTGGCGAAACGTAATCCGCTAGTTTCTTCCTCATACGACGGGTCATGCCTCCTGCTAACCCGCCCTGCCCGCTGTGCTATCATCGCCGCGCCCGTCGCACGACACCGGGCCGCCCGAGGAGAGAGCACGATGAATAGCAGCACCCTTTCGCTTCCCGAACTCGAAGATCGCATTGCCATCTTGCGCGACAATATTCGTCAGTTGACCGAGCAGGCGGCGGCCTCCTCGGGCGCTGCGGATGAAGGTCGCAACGCCGACCGCATCGCGGAGCAGGAGGCTGAACTGCAACGGCTGATCGAACAGCACGACGAGATGGTGAAGAACAGGAAGTAATGTGCAGGGTGAAACGCGCTACGTCGTCAATTCCTTCAGCAGCCGCGCGAGCGCGGCCTTGCCTTCCGAACTGGCGGTGCTGCTCAGTTCGAAATACGACGTCGACTGCGCGATCGGGCTGCGGCGGCCGGCGCGGTAGATTTCCCAGCGCCACGGATTGGGCGGGCGCGCCCTGTTCTTGACCACCACCGAATAATCGGCGGGATCGATGCCGGGCGACAGCGTCTGCAATTCGCGCCGGCAGGCCAGCGGCCGCAACGGGCTCACGTCTCGCCTCCCGTGGATGAAAGCCGCAAGAAATCGGCGAGCACGTTGGCGATGAGTTTCTGCCGGCGCGGATCTTCCGCCCACGGCGTGCCGGCAAAAGCATTGAGCAGGTAGCGCGCCTTTTCGGCGGCTTCGTTCCAGTTTTGCGACGGCACGGCGGCAAGCTGGGCTTCCAGCTCGTGCTGGCGCTGGCGCAGCGTCCGCTCATTGGCTTCGACGTCGGCGACCATCCGGCGGATGTCGGTCGCCTTCTGCGCCGCCATGCCGCGGTGCGCGTCGAGTTTGATCGTGTCGTCGGCCACGGGAAGGCTCACCAGATCAGCGTGGCGAGAACGATCCCGCCAACCATCAGTACGCCCAGGCCCCAAAACGAAAAGGTGACAGCCCTGTCCATGGCCCACCATGCGCGTTTTGGCCGCCGATAGATACAATAATGATGCTTTCCTTTCCCTACCTGCGGGAAAGGTAAATCGACTTCACGCGCCAAGACCCTTGGTTTTCAGCGCGTCCTTGATCTCGTCGAGCACCGCGGGATCCTCGATTGTGGCGGGCATGGTCCACGGCTCGTTGTCGGCGATCTTCTTGATGGTGCCGCGCAGGATTTTTCCCGAGCGCGTTTTCGGCAGCCGCGCCACCGTGAGCGCGAGACGGAACGAGGCGACCGGGCCGATCTTCTCGCGCACCAGCGCGACGATTTCCTTTTCGATGTCGTCGGACGAACGGTTGACGCCGGCTTTCAGCACAATGAAGCCGCACGGCACCTCGCCCTTCAATTGATCGGCGATGCCGAGCACGGCGCATTCCGCGACATCCTGATGCGAGGCCAGCACTTCCTCCATGCCGCCGGTGGAGAGCCGGTGGCCGGCGACGTTGATGATGTCGTCGGTGCGGCCCATGACGTAGATGTAGCCGTCGTCATCAATGTAGCCGGCGTCCGCGGTCTTGTAGTAGCCGGGAAACTCGTCGAGGTAGGATTCGCGCATGCGTGCGTCCTGCTGCCACAGCGTCGGCAGGCACGCCGGCGGCAGCGGCAGCTTGATGACGATCGAGCCGATGGTGCCGTGTTCGACCGGCTTGGCCGCCTCGTCGACGATCTGCACGTCATAGCCCGGCATCGGCACGCAGGTTGAGCCGTATTTCACCGGCAGCGTGCCGAGACCGACCGGATTGCCGGCGATGCCCCAGCCGGTTTCCGTCTGCCACCAATGGTCGATCACCGGCTTTTTCAGAACCTGCTCGGCCCATTCCACCGTCGGCGGATCGGCACGCTCGCCCGCAAGGAACAATGTGCGGAAGTTCGACAGATCGTAATTCTGGATCAGCGCGCCTTTCGGATCTTCCTTCTTGATGGCGCGGAACGCGGTCGGCGCGGTGAACAGCGCCACCGCCTTGTGCTCGGAGGCGACGCGCCAGAATGCGCCGGCGTCGGGCGTGCCGATCGGCTTGCCCTCGTACATGACCGATGTGCAGCCGTGAAACAGCGGCGCATAGACGATGTAGGAGTGGCCGACCACCCAGCCGATGTCGGATGCGCACCACCAGGTTTCGCCTGGATCGACACCGTAGAGATATTGCATCGACCATTTCAGCGCGACCATGTGGCCGCCGTTGTCGCGCACCACACCTTTCGGAATGCCGGTCGTTCCCGACGTGTAGAGAATGTAGAGCGGATCGGTGGCGAGCATCGGCACGCACTCGGACGTCTTGGCGTAATTGACGGCGTGCTCCCACACCTGGCGCCAGTCGTGGTCACGGCCCTCGATGAGCTTCGCCTCGCATTGCGGGCGCTGAAGAATGAGGCAGGCGTCGGGCTTGTGCTGCGCGAGGTTGATGGCTTCGTCGAGCAGCGGCTTGTACGGGATCAAGCGCGCAGCTTCGATGCCGCAGCTCGCGGACAGGATGACTTTCGGCTTGGCGTCGTCGATGCGCGTCGCCAGTTCCTTGGGCGCGAAGCCGCCGAACACCACCGAATGCACCGCGCCGATGCGCGCGCAGGCGAGCATCGCGATCACCGCTTCCGGCACCATCGGCATATAGAGGATGACGCGGTCGCCTTTGCCGACGCCGAAGTCGCGCAACATGGCGCCGAGCAATTGCGTCTCGGAGAGGAGTCGGCCGTAAGTGAAGACGCGCTTCTCGTTGGTGACGGGCGAATCGTGGATCAGCGCCGGCTGCTGGCCGCGGCCGGCGGCGACGTGGCGGTCGAGCGCGTTCCAGCAGGTGTTGCAGACGGCGTCCGGGAACCACCGGCCGTAAATGCCGGCCTTGGCATCGAAAATCTTTTTCGGCGGCTCGACCCAGTCGATCTCGCGCGCGGCCTCGGCCCAGAAACCTTCCGGGTCGCGCTGCCAGCGCGCATAGACGTCGTGGTAACGGCTCGCGCGGGCATCCATCGCCTTGTTCCTCCGTGAAATCGTCATCTTTCAAGGGCTCGGCCTGGCGGCGGCGCCTCGGATGGCGGTGCTGTTTCCACGATTGTGGAACGCCCCGCATGCGCAAACAAGGCTGGCGAAACGCCGCGCGCTTGCGTACGAGTCGTCATCGCCCGCGAAAGCGGGCGATCCAGTAATCACTGGTATCTCCCCGCTAGCGCAAACTTCGCCGCTTGCGGGTACTGGATGCCCCGCTTCCGCGGGCATGACAGCCTGGACAGCCGTGTCGATCATCACCGATCCCCTCTTCTATCTCGCGACCATTCCCGCCGTGACCGCGCTCGGGCTGTCGAAGGGCGGTTTTTCCGGCCTCGGCACTCTCGCGGTGCCGCTGATGGCGCTGGCCATTTCGCCGGTGCAGGCGATGGGCATTCTCGTGCCGATCTTGCTGACGCAGGACGCGGTGACGCTTTGGTCGTACCGGCGCACATGGGACGCCGGCATCCTGAAGGTCATGATCCCCGGCCAGATCGCCGGTGTCTGTCTCGCCTGGCTGGTTGCGGCTTATGTGCCGGATGTGGCGATCCGGCTCGCGGTCGGCGCGATCGCGGTGAGTTTCACGCTCAACCACTGGTTCGGCATCGGTGCGCTGCTGCGCGAGTCCCGTCCGTCGACGCTGGCCGGACTGGCGTGGGGCGGCGTATCCGGCATTGCCTCGTTCCTGGCCAATTCCGGCGGCCCGCCGTTCCAGATTTACGTGCTGCCGCGCAATCTGCCGAAGGAAACTTTCGTCGGCACCTATTCGGTCTTTTTCGCGTCCAGCAACGTGCTCAAGGTCGTGCCTTACTTCATGCTCGGACAGCTCAGCGCGACCAACGTGCAGACGTCGCTGACGCTGCTGCCGCTCGCGATCGTCACCAACATCGCCGGTGTCTGGCTGGTTCGGCGCACCCCTGCGGAGTTCTTCTACAAGGTGATTTACATCCTGATCTTCCTGATCGGGCTGCAACTGATCTATTCGGGCATCGTCGCGATCGGTCACTGAGCCCGCGCGAAACACGATTGCCTGTGGGCGCCGCAAGTGTCTAACTGGCGGAACAAGATTCGGCGATGGACGAATGATCAACCTGAAACCGGCTTCGATTGCGCCGGCGCCGTGCAAGATTTGCGGCGAGGCCGCGCCACTTTGCGGCGTCGTCGATTTCAACAAGAGTTGCGAGATTGACGTCAACAAGCGGCGGCCGTCGTCCGGCGTGCCGGTGCATTACCGCCAATGCGCGTCCTGCGGCTTTCTGTTCACCGACGCCTTCGACGACTGGAGCCGGGACGACTTCAAGACGCGCATCTACAACGACGATTATCTCAGCGTCGACCCGGATTACGTGTCAATGCGGCCGCGCGGCAACGCGGCGGCCGTACTGCAATTGTTCGGCACGCGAAAGGCAGACGTGCGCCTGCTCGATTACGGCGGTGGCAACGACGTTCTGTGTTCCGATCTCAGAGCGGCGGGGTTTCCCGTGGCACAGACCTACGATCCCTTCGTCGCCGACTACGCGCGGCGGCCGGACGGGAAGTTCAACCTCGTCACGTGCTTCGAAACGCTCGAGCACATGCCCGATCCGATGGGTGGCATCGCCGACATTCTGGCCGGCCTGGACGAACCTGGGCTCGTCATGTTTTCGACGCTGCTGCAGCCGGAAGACATCGCCCGGATGGGCGCGCTCAACTGGTGGTATGTCGGCCCGCGCAACGGGCATGTGTCGCTGTTCAGCCGCAAGGCGCTGGCTTGGGAAAAGCACGGCTACCGCGTCATCTCGCTCAGCGACAACGCCCACCTCGCCCTTCGCACGCTGCCGTCATTTGCCAAACCGGCGGGCAAATGATTTTTTAGGCGCCGTGACTTGACGGGCGGGCGCCATGACAAACCCCTATGACACCGATCTCGACCGCAACCCGGCGAACTTCCAGCCGCTGACGCCGCTGAGTTTTCTCGCGCGCGCGGCCGGCGTTTTTCCGGATCACACCGCGATCATTCACGGCCCGTTGCGGCGCAACTATGCCGAGTTCTACGTGCGCGCGCGGCGGCTCGCCTCGGCGCTGGCGAAACGCGGCGTCAAGCGCGGCGACACCGTGTCGGCGATGCTCGCCAACACGCCGGCGATGCTGGAAGCCCACTACGGCGTGCCAATGACGCAAGGCGTGCTCAACACACTCAACACACGTCTCGATGCGGCGGTCATCGCCTTCTCGCTCGATCACGCCGAGGCCAAAGTCGTCATCATCGACCGCGAATTTTCCAAGGTGATGAAGGAGGCGCTTTCGCTTTGCAAGGCAAAACCGCTGGTGATCGATTACGACGATCCGGAATATTCCGGCAGCGGCGAAAAGCTCGGCGAGATCGAGTACGAGCAATTCGTCGCGCAAGGCGATGCGAACTTCGCCTGGAAGATGCCGGACGACGAGTGGGACGCGATCTCGCTCAATTACACGTCAGGCACCACCGGCGATCCGAAAGGCGTGGTCTACCACCATCGCGGCGCGGCGTTGCTCGGCACCGGCAATATCGTCACCTGCGGCATGGCCAAGCATCCGGTCTATTTGTGGACGCTGCCGATGTTTCACTGCAACGGCTGGTGCTTCCCGTGGTCGATCTCGGTCGTCGCCGGCACGCATGTCTGTTTGCGCGCCGTGCGCGCGGCGGCGATGTACGATGCCATTGCCGATCACAAGGTCACGCATCTGTGTGGCGCGCCGATCGTAATGGCGACGCTGCTCAATGCGCCGGCGAACGAGAAGAAGCCGCTGCCGCATGTGGTGGAATTTTTCACAGCGGCAGCACCGCCGCCGGAAGCCGTGCTGGCGGCGATGAAAGAAGCCGGCTTCAACGTCACGCATCTTTATGGGCTGACCGAAACCTATGGGCCGGCCGTCGTGAACGACTGGCACGCTGCCTGGAATGCACTGTCAGGCGCGGAGCAGGCTGCCAAGAAAGCGCGCCAGGGCGTGCGCTATGGCGCGCTGGAAACGCTCGATGTGCTCGATCCCGAATCCATGCAGCCGGTCGCGCGCGACGGTGAAGCGCTCGGTGAGGTGATGTTTCGCGGCAATATCGTGATGAAGGGCTATTTGAAGAACAGGAAGGCGACCGACGCCGCCTTCGCTGGCGGCTGGTTTCACTCCGGCGACATCGGCGTGATTTATCCGGACGGCTACGTCCAGCTCAAGGACCGCTCCAAGGACATCATCATTTCCGGCGGCGAGAATATCTCGTCGATCGAAGTGGAGGACGCGCTTTACAAGCATCCCGCCGTCGCGACGGCCGCAGTGGTGGCAAAGCCCGACGAGAAATGGGGCGAAACGCCCTGCGCCTTCGTTGAACTCAAGCCGGGACAGACAGCAAGCGCCGACGAGCTGATTCAATGGTGCCGCAAGCACCTCGCCGCGTTCAAATGTCCGCGCTACGTCGTTTTCGCCGACGTGCCGAAAACGAGCACCGGCAAGATCCAGAAATTCAAATTGAGGGAAATGGCGAAGGCGGTGTGAGCGTCCCCCCGATGGACCGGCGGACGACACGTTGCCTATAATTCCTCGAGGGGCGCCGGGCCGAATCGGCGGCCTTATTTCAGGACGAGCATCAATCACGACGGAGATTGCTGCATGCCAAAATTTTCTGTTGTCGTTACCGGACTTTGCATAACCACCCTGCTCGCAACCGCGGCTTACGCGCAATCGGTGCCGCTCAATGTCAAATTGGGCTTGTGGGAAATGACCACCCAGACCCAGATGTCCGGCTTGCCGCCGATCCCGCCGGCGGCTTTGGCGCACATGGCGCCCGAACAGCGCGCCCGCATTCAGGCTTCGATGGCCGAGAGCATGGCGAAGCGGGAAAAGCCGGAAGTGCGCAAGGAATGCGTCACCAGGAAAACTCTGGAGCATGGCTTCAACCCAAAACGCTCGGGCGCCAAGGGCTGCAACATGACGGTCACCACCAGCACACCGCGTGTCATGGAAATGCACCAGAATTGCACCGGCAGTCAGAAAATCACCGGCACGTTCCACTTCGAAGCGCCGACGCCCGACACCGTGGTGGGTAATTACCACATGGCCATGAGCGGCGGCGGCAATGCGATGACGATGAAATTCGACATACGCGGCCGCTGGCTCGGCGCCGACTGCGGAAACGTGAAACCCGCCGACGACTAGCGCGGCGGGCTGTTCGGATCGGAATCGACTCGTGCGCTAACGGAAGCGGCCGGACTCGCCGGGACGGCCCATTGGCGAAAGCAGCCGGTTGGCGTCGGCGTCGAAGCTCGCGCCGGGCGACGGCTGAGTCGCGCTGCCAAAATGCAGGCTGCTGCCGTTGCCGAGATCCATCTTGCCCTTGTCGGAATCCTCAAACCGCGAGTCGGGATCCTTGAGATTGGCGGAGCCGTCTGGAGTCACCGCGTTGGCGCCCTCGAACGTGAACGCGTGGGCCTGCGGTGCCGGCAGAGCCAGCACCATCAGTGCGGCGGCGGACACGGCAAAGCAGAATTGCGGCAACAGTTTCATGGCATCCTCGGGCGCGTTGTCGGACAGCCAACATGCGGACACATTATGGCCGTACCGCGACGCAGAATCCTGCCGTTTAGGCCGATTTGCAAGCTAAAACACCGGCAAAAGTCGCGCGTATGACGATGCAGGCGATGAAAGCTTACCGTTGCGTGTTGCTCCTGAAGACGCGGCGGTAAGCTTTCTCGATAACCCGGAGAACACAAGACGAAACCGCCGGCTCGAAGGCCGGCGGCTCGCATGCTTAAAATTCAATTATCGCAGCCGGGAGCGTCGCCGTTCCAGGCGCCTCACGGTTCATCGGCAGACCGGCCTTAACGCGCCGGAGGAGCGATTCAGTGAACACTGACGCTCGTCTGCCGTAACCGGGATATTTCGTCCTTAAGCTGCAACTTGCGACGCTTGAGTTCCAGTACTCTCAGATCGTCTGCCGCCGGGTGAGTAAGGCACTCGTTGATTTCATCTTCGAGTGCCTGATGCCTTTTTTCGAGCTCCGCAAGGTGCGACTGCATCGACATTTAGGATGTCTCCTCAATGTGGCTCCCTGACGGACATAAGTTTACACCAGAGTCTCCGCAAGGGCGACCGGGCATCGCGGCCGGTCATGTTGCGAGCGGGCAATAAATGTGCCGCGGCAGAGGCTTGCCGGGCGCTTGAACCACCCTGTGGAAAACGCAATAATTCGCGGGCATTTTTCCCGGAACGCTTGCGCCCGGGCGGCCGGTGCGCGAACCCGCGGTGGCAATGACACAAGAGGAAGAACGGGAGTTGCGGGAGCAGCTAGCGCGGCTCCAGCAGGAACATCGCGACCTCGATGCCGCGATCGACGCGCTTGCCGAATCGCCGGGTTCCGACTTGATCCAGGTGCAGCGCCTGAAAAAGCGCAAGCTGGTGCTGCGCGACAAGATCAGACAGATCGACGATCAACTCACACCGGACATCATCGCGTAATTGAATTTGTCATGGCCGGGCCTGTCCCGGCCATCTCGCTTGGCAGCGCACGGTACCAATCTATGCGGGATGCCCGGCACGAGGCCGGGCATGACAGCAGCAATTACCGCTTTTCCTTTTTGCGCGCGTACATGGCCTGATCAGCAGCGGTGATAACGTCAGACGCGGAGTCCTCCGGTTGCAGCGGCGCGCTGCCGGCGCTGGCGCCTACCGACAGCAACGCCTTGCCGTGCATCACGCTCACATCGGCGACAACGGTCTCAAGCGCATGGGTCTTGGCAACCGTGTGCGCCTCGCTGACGTTCCATAACAGCAGGGCGAATTCGTCGCCGCCAAGACGCGCGACCACATCGGAAGCGCGCACATGGCGCGCGAGTGCGGCCGCTACCGCCTTGAGCAGCGCATCGCCGGCGGCGTGGCCGTGCCGGTCGTTCACCGCCTTGAATCCATCGAGATCAATATAAATGAGCGCAGCGGCGGTGCCGTAGCGCTTGACGTAGGCGATCGAGCGCATGAGCACGCGCTCGAAGCCGCGCCGGTTGACGATGTCGAGCAACGGATCGATATCCTCGCGCGCTTCGAGATCCTTGATGCGCTTGCGCGCAGCGGCGAGGTCGCTCTTGAGCCTTTGTATGACGGCGTTGCGGGAAGCGGGAGCAAGCTGCCTGCCGCGGCCTTCGCCCGCTTTGCTCCGCACGCGCGCTTTGGTCCGCCTCTTCCCTGTCGGCTTTCCGGCTCGCGTTGCTTTGGCCACTTTAACCCTCGCCGAGTTACTTGCGGAAACAGCAGCATATAGGGCCGGTTCGACCTTGCCACTGGGATGCCTAAACCTATAATGCGGCGCTTCCTTTCGGGCGGTGGGCCTGAATCGGGGCATTCATGGCAGCATCGAAACCGGTCGCGATCATCATGGGCAGCCAGTCCGACTGGCAGACCATGAAATACGCCGCCGACACTCTTTCATCTCTCAAGATCGGCCACGAGGCGTTGATCGTCTCGGCGCATCGCACGCCGAAGCGGCTTTACGACTTCGCCCATTCGGCGCGCGACAAGGGCTTCAAGGTCGTGATCGCAGGTGCCGGTGGCGCCGCCCACCTGCCCGGCATGGCCGCCGCGATGACGCCGCTGCCGGTGTTCGGCGTGCCGATGAACACGCACGCGCTTGAGGGCAAGGATTCGTTGTTGTCGATCATGCAGATGCCGGGCGGCGTGCCGGTCGGCACGCTGGCGATCGGCAGGCCGGGCGCGATCAATGCTGCCCTGCTTGCCGCCGCCGTGCTCGCGCTGTCCGACCCGAAGATCGCCAGGCGGCTCGATGCCTGGCGCGCGCGGCAAACCAAAGCCGTGACCAAACGGCCCAAAGACTAGCGTATGTCCCCACCGCTCAAGCCCGGCGCCACCATCGGCATCCTAGGCGGCGGCCAACTCGGCCGCATGCTGGTGCTCGCCGCAGCCCCACTCGGATTCAAATGCCACGTTTATGCACCGGAGCGCGATTCCTGCGCATTCGACGTCGCCAGGCAAAACACCTGTGCGCCCTATGAGAACGAGGCGTCGCTGGCGCGCTTCGCCCGCACCGTCGACGTCGTCACCTACGAATTCGAGAACGTGCCGGCGAAAACCGCTGCCTATCTCGGCGCGCGCAAGGAAGTGCTGCCCAATCCGAAAGTGCTGGAGACGACGCAGGACCGCCTGATCGAAAAGGATTTCGTCGCCAAACTGAAGATCGCGACCGCACCTTATGCGCCGGTGCATAGCGCAACGCAGCTCGCCGACGCGATTACGGCCGTCGGCCTGCCGGCGGTGCTGAAGACGCGGCGGCTCGGCTATGACGGCAAGGGCCAGGTGAAGATCGGCAAGGACGGTGATGCCGCTGCCGCATGGCGCAGCCTCAAGCAGGCTCCCTCGATTCTCGAAGGCTTCATCAATTTCGAGCGTGAGGTTTCCGTGATTGCCGCGCGCGCGCGCGACGGCAAGGTCGAATGTTTCGATGTCACCGAGAACGCGCACCGCGACCACATCCTGAATATCTCGCGCGCGCCGGCGAAAATTTCGCCTGAACTCGCCGCCGAGGCGCGCGCCATCGCGCAGCGCATCGCCAAGGCGCTCGACTATGTCGGTGTACTGGCTGTGGAAATGTTCGTCGTGCGCAAGGGCAAGCAGCGGAAATTACTGGTCAACGAGATCGCGCCGCGCGTGCACAATTCCGGGCACTGGACCATCGACGGCGCTTCAGTCTCGCAATTCGAGCAGCACATTCGCGCTGTCGCGGGCTGGCCGCTGGCAAAGCCGCTGACGCTCGGCCGCTCGGAAATGACAAATCTGATCGGCAGCGAGATCGACGATTACGAGCGCTGGCTCACGGTGCCGGGCGCGTCGGTTCATCTCTACGGCAAGAAGGAAGCGCGCCCCGGTCGCAAGATGGCGCATGTGACGCGAGTCTGGCCGGCGCGGAACCGCCCGCGGTAAGCGGTCATTTCCTTTTGCGTTTCGCGACGACCGCTTCGTAAGCGGCCTGCAAGCGCGCAAAAACCGATTGTGGCTTGCCTTTGCGTTTCATGCCGAGGTGCGTCTCGCGCAGTTCTTCCATGAAATCGTCCCACAGTTTCGGCCCGCCCTCTTCGAGCATTTGCGCGCGGATCGCAAGCTCCTCGGTGACCGGAAGATATTTGCGTCCCCAGCCCGCCATCTGCGCGAGCACCGGCAACAACTCGATGCCCTTTTCGGTCAGGCTGTAGACGCCCTTCTGCTTGTGGGCGGGGTCATCTGCGCGCGTGAGGATGCCTTGCTGCAATAGCGTCTTGAGACGGTCCGCAAGAATGTTGCTTGAAATCCCCTCCTCCGACCGCGTCAGCAATTCACGGAAATGCCGCCGATTGCCGAAAATAATGTCTCGGATGATCAGCAGGCTCCATTTGTCGCCAACCACCTCGAGCGTGAGGTTGATCGGACAGCCGGAACGGTGGGTTTCGTCCATGCCAAGCGCCTTTAAAGAAGGGCGGCGGAGCGCCAAAAAAAACCAGTTGCAATATAAAACCAGTTTCTCTATACCGCAACTGGTTGCATATCGATATCAGTTAAGGAGGCTGCCATGCCCGAACGCTCCACCGTTCATGAGACTTTCGTTATCGAACGTACCTATGACGCTCCGCCAGCTCGCGTATTCGTCGCCTTGAAGGATGTCGAGGCCCGCCTGCGCTGGGGCACGCCCAACAAGACTGTCGCCATCACGTTCCTGGAAACCGATTTCAGGATCGGAGGCCGCGATGTGTCGCGCTGCGGTCCCGTCCACCGGCAGGACTATCTGATCGATGTGCGTTACCAGGACATCGTCGACGACGAGCGCATCGTCTTCGTCGAAACCGTCTCGCACGGCGAGACACGCCTCGCCAGCGCCCTGATCACTGTCGAGCTTCTGCCGCACGATACCGGGACCCGGCTCAAGCTCACCGACCAGATCGCGGTCTATGAAGGCGCGGAGATGGTCAACGGCAGCAAGGCCGGATGGAGCGGAGCACTCGACAATCTGGGTGTCGAACTAAAACGCGATGCCGCGGCCAATCGCTAGCCGCAGGGTGCAACCTGCTTCAATAATATCAGTTTAGTGGAGGACGCCATGGCGCGATTGATCATGTGGAATCTGATGACGCTCGATGGTTATGTCGCCGGACCCGCCGGCGACATTTCCTGGCACATGGATGTGTGGGGACCGGAGTTGGAGGCACTGAGCATCGCGCAGCTCCGTGAGGCCGGCGGGCTGATGTTTGGCCGCGTCACCCACGACCTGATGGCGGGCTACTGGCCGAAAGAGACCGGCACGGTGGCGGACTTCATGAACGCGCTGCCCAAATTCGCGTTCTCGCGCACGCTGAAAGCATCACGTTGGCGCAATACGATGCTGTTCAACGGCGATATCGCTGAGACGGTCTCGCGGATCAAGCGCGACACGGCGAAGGACATTTACCTGTTCGGCAGTGGTGACCTCGCCGGCAGCCTGAGCCCGCACGGCCTCATCGACGAATTCCGCGTGGGCATCGTGCCGCGGCTTCTCGGCGGCGGGATTCCGCTCTTCAAGGCGAACGGAGCGCAACAGAAGCTCGAGCTGACCGACACGCAGGCGCTTGCGAGCGGCGGCGTTATCGTGCGCTACCGGCGCGCAACCTGACGGGAGACGACGGCCATGCCCCTTACGCTCTACATGCACCCGCTTTCATCCTACTGCCAGAAGGCGCTGATCGCGCTCTACGAAAACGGCACGCCGTTCACGCCGCATGTCGTCAATCTCCAGGATGAAACGGAGAACGCTGCCTTCAAGAATATCTGGCCCGTGGGCAAGTTCCCGGTGCTGCGCGACGGCGACAAGACCATTCCGGAATCGACGAGCATCATCGAATACTTGACGCTGCATTATCCGGGCCGGTCCGAGCTTGTGCCCAGGAATGCGCAAGCCGCATTCGAGGTTCGCGCGCAAGATCGCTTCTTCGATCTCAGCATCCACATCCCCATGCAGAAGATCATCGGCGACCGGCTGCGCACCGCCGGCCAAAACGACGCTTACGGAGTCGAGCATGCGAAAGCCGCGCTGCAAACCGCCCTCGCCGTCGTCGACAAAGACATTGCGAAGAAAAATTGGGCCGCCGGCGAGACCTTCAGCATGGCGGACTGCGCCGCGGCGCCCACGCTGTTCTATATCGACATGGTGGTGGCGCCCCTCGCCGGATCTTACGACAATGTCGCGGCCTATCTCGAACGGCTGAAGAAGCGGCCGTCCTTCGCGCGGGCGCTCGAGGAAGCAAAGCCATATCTGCAATACGTGCCGCGGTGACGCGGCTGCGGCGCTAGCGCAAGACCGGCGCCGTCGTGTCGCGGTTCTGGTAGATCGCCGCCAGCAGCAGCGTGACGAAATAGGTCCAGCCGATGAACGGCACGAAACGCACCGTCAGCGCCTTGTAGAGCGTGCGCTCCGCATCAGGACCGAACCGTTCGTTGATGATCGCGATCGTGCGCGGCAGCACGAGCATGTTCATCAAATGCTGCAGTTCGAGCGCGGCCAGCCCGTAGTGCTGGCCCTGCACGGCGCCCGCCACCGCCTTGAGCGCCTCGGTCAGTCCGGCATCGCTCTTGAGCCGCCGCGCCGCGGCCATGCCGGAATGCGGCAAGCCCGACACCGCAAGCACGATGGCGAGCAGCACGTCATCGGCGCTGTCACCGGGCTGCGGCGCGATTTGCGGCAGCGGCTCTTTCAGCGCGGCCTCGACTTCCGCCGGCTTCGGCGCGAGGCGGATGACCAGCGGCCGCATCGTGAGCACCAGGCCCAGTTCGCGTGTCGGCACGATCAGGAGCCAGTCGTCTTCGGCGACGCGGCCGTTGAAGATCGCGGCGAGATCGCGCGCAAGCGAGACCTGTTCGGTTCGGAAGCGGCGGACCGCCGCGCCACCCTGCTCCAACCCGGCGGCGGCCGTGCGGCGCAAGAGATCGTCGGCGCGGCGCCCAAGCTGGCCGACGTCGCGCCGGGCATCCTGAGCGGCCTGGCTGATGGAAGTCGCGGTAAAGGTCTGCGCCCGGGCAAGACGTGTCACAAAGACGGAAGCCCCCGCGAGGCCCGCCAAAAGCAGGCGCCGCCGTCCGCCTGCCGGTGCTGCCCGGCCCCAGTCGGCGCGGGATGCAACCATCGATTTCTCCATGCGTTAGCCGACGGCACGGCCCGGGCAAGACCCGGCGGGGGTCCGCAATGGTGGACTCTTAACCCCGTACCTGCTAGAGCCGCGCGACTCTAAAGCCCTTTTTCACGGGGCTTTCGACCCTTAACCCGACCGAGCAACAATATAGGAGCAAGCGTGCAAGTTCTCGTTCGCGACAACAACGTCGATCAGGCCCTCAAGGCGCTCAAGAAAAAGATGCAGCGTGAGGGCATCTTCCGCGAGATGAAGCTCCGCGGCCATTACGAAAAACCATCGGAAAAGAAGGCTCGGGAACGCGCGGAAGCCATCCGCCGTGCCCGCAAGCTCGCGCGCAAGAAGATGCAGCGCGAAGGCCTGCTGCCGATGAAGCCGCGCGTCGTTCCCGGCGCTGGCGGGCCTGGCGGTGCAGGCGGACGTGGCGGCCATGGCGGTGGTGCCGGCGGCGCCGGCGGTCCCCGTCGTTTCGGCTGATCCTGCGGCATCAGCCGCGGCAGATTTCGTTCGATCGGTAGCGCGGGCCTCAAAGTCCCGCGCTATTGTTTTTGAGAGTTGCGGCATTATCGTCGAACCGGTGCCGCATTCGGCAGCCAGTCTCGTCCAGTTCCGAATAGTCCGATGCGAAGCAGCGTAACCACCCGACAGCACGCCCGTTACCGCCGGAATTTTGTTTCCGCACTCGCGCTCGTCATCGCGACGGCGCTCGGCGGCTGCTCGAGCATCAACGGCGCGGTCAGCAGCGGCGCACCGGAGAGTGAAGACGCGATCTACGCCGGCTCGCCCGCCAACATCGAATCGCTCACGGACGTCGTGCGGCGCAATCCGAAAGACCCGCAAGCCTACAACATGCGCGGCTCCGTGCTCGGCGAAGCCGGCCGTTACCCGGAAGCGCTTTCGGATTTCAACAACGCGATCAGCATCGATCCGAATTACGCGCAGGCTTACGCCAACCGCGGGCTGGTCTATCGCGAAACCGGCAAGATCGATCTCGCGCTCGCCGACTACAACAAGGCGCTGTCGATCGATCCGAATTACGCGCCGGCCCATCTCGGGCGCGGCATGGTGTATCGGCAGGAAAAGAAGCTCGTGCCGGCATTGCAGGACTTCAACAAGGCCATCGCCATCCGGCCCGACAACGCGCAGGCCTATTACAACCGCGGCCTGCTCTATCAAAGCCAGCGCCAGCACGCCTTCGCCATCGACGATTTTTCAACCGCGATTGGTCTCACGCAACAGCAGGCAGCGCCCTATATCGCACGCGGCCTGAGCTACATGGCGGTCAACGACAACAAGGACGCTGCAAGCGATCTCGACGAAGCGGTGACCATCGAGCCGCAAAGCGCGCAAGCCTGGATCAGCCGCGGGCTCGCCTACGAACGGCTCGGCGACAAGGACAAAGCCGCCGGCTCTTATGCGCGCGCGATGAACATCGACCAGAACAGCACGGCCGCCCACGCCGGCTTCGCGCGAGTCGGTGGCAAGTTCGGGCAGGGATATCAGACGTTTTAGTTTTTGATTCCGTCAAGAAACTGTCGCACCGCGTCCTTCGCGCCGAATTCATCGAGGTTGACGTGACCGCCGTTCGGATAGCGCATGAAGCGCTTCGGCTCATGTGCCAAAGAGAACAAGCGCTCACCGTATTTTATCGGAACGATGCGGTCCTGCTCCCCATGCAGAACCAGCAGCGGCGCCGTTACGCGGGCGATACGCTCATCCGAGCGAAATGAATCCTCAATCAACAAACGCGCCGGCGCGTACCAATAGACCGAGGCGCCGACCTCCGCGATAGATGTGTAAGGCGCATCGAGAATGAGTCCGCCGACAGGCCGCTCGGCAGCAAGCGCGACGGCAACGCCCGTGCCGAGCGATTCACCGAACGGCACGATCCGCTTTGCCGGAAAACGCGCGGCGGCAAAATCATAAACCGCTTTTGCGTCGAGGATCAGGCCGGCTTCGCTCGGCTTGCCGGTCGAACCGCCATAGCCGCGATAGCAAAGCGCAAGCAGCCCGTTGCCCGCTTCGACCAGGCTGCGGAAGCGATCCGCGCGCAGATCGAGCCCGCCGGCATTGCCCTGGAAATACAGGATCACAGGGCTGTCGCCGCGCGGCGCTGCGTACCAGGCGACCAGTTTCTCGCCGTCTGCGCTGATGAGCGTCACCTCCTCGGCCTGCGGCAAGCCCGCTGCCGCAGGCGACGCGCGCCTGGTGTCCGGGAAATACATCAACGTGCGCTGGAAGACGTACATCGCTGCCAGGAGGACGACATAACCGGCGGCGGCAATAACGAGGAGCCATTTCAGGACCGTCATCGCTTCGTCCTAGCACAAGGTGCCGCGTCGGAGCGCCGGCCGATAAAAAGGCGGCGGGATTATCGCCAAACTCTGCTATCAGACGACCGACAGTTTTCCTTGTCCGGTCCCCGCCCCGTCCATGCGCATTCCCAAGATCATTGGCACGGCGACATTCCTGGCGGCATGGCTGACGCCGTGGCGCCCTGCATTCCGGGTGCGGCCGCCCGGCTCGAAGCTATCGTTCTATGTGCATCACCGCGACCTGATCGGCCGTCATATCGCGAAGTACGGAACGCACGAACCGGTCCCAACGCGCTGGATCGACAACTATCTACGCACCGCCAACCCCGGCCTGTTCGTCGATGTCGGTGCCAACCTCGGCTGGCACGCGATCCACGCCGCGCAACTTCCCGCAGTCGAAACTGTCGTCGCATTCGAGCCTGATCCGTTCAACGTGTGGCTGCTCGACCGCAATCTGGCGGAAAACGGCGTGACCAACGCGATCGTCAACGCCACAGCGGTCGGTGCGGCGTCCGGCGTGGCGCGGCTGCATCGCTACAAATCATCGAATTATGGACGCCATTCGCTGCTTACCGATTACGGCTTCGGCTCGCGCAACGTGCCCATCGTCGATCTCGACAGTGCGCTCGAGCGGCTTGGGCTCGGCGGCAGGCCGGTGGCCGTCATCAAGATCGACGTCGAAGGCTACGAACCCGCCGTGATTGCGGGTGCCAGCAAGACGCTCGAGCGTACCGGCGCGGTAATCCTGGAATATTCACCGGACCTCGGCCGCGCGGGTGGATTGCAGGCCGAGGCGATGCTGGAGGTGTTCAAGGCGCGAGGCTTCAGTCCTTACGCCCTCGACGACAATGGCAACACAGTTGCGCTGAAGCCCGGTGCGCTGCACGGCTTCGCCGGGCAGATGGATCTGGTTTTCCTCCGGAACGCGTAAGCCCGCCGCTCAATCCAGCGGAAAGGCCATCGTCGAGAGCAGCGCCAGTTCGGCCTGCCGGCTGTCGAGCCGCGTGTGCTGGACGACGATGGGCACGTTGGAGACGATGAGACTGGAGTAATCGGTATTCCTCGGGATTGGCTCCGGGTCCTTGAATTCGTTGAAACGGATATGGCGCGTGCGCCGGGCGCCGACGTCGAACACGTAAGGCCCGGCCGGTTCGCGGTCGGAAAAATAAATGGTGACCTCGACGCGCGCGTCTTGATCGCCGGCGTTCAAGATACAGGCCGTTTCGTGGCTCAGCATTTCGCGGCTTTTGGTGGGCGAGTCCGGCGGGATATAGCCTTCCGCGATCGCCCATGAACGGCGTCCAATATTATTCGGCATGTGAATGCTCCCGATCGTGAAAAATCAATGGCCCCGCGGTTGGGGAACGCGCCAGCGAAGCCTTGGTTGCACGGGCCGCGCGGCGACGGGGCTAGAACGCGGCGCAGACCGTATCGGTGACGATGCCGACCGATTGCTGCCTGAATTTTGCCTTGTAGGCCGCAGATGCCGCGTCGATGCGTTCGCGGATACCGGGATTGTCGACCGTCACGATGATGACGACCTTGCTCGGCTCGTTGGCCACCGTCCGGCCCCTGGGATCGCGCCACCAGCCGCCGCCATCGACGACGGTCAGCCCGTCTGGAAAGCGCGGCGCAAGCTCATGCGCAACGAAGCGTGCCCATTTCGCTCCGGTGACGCCAACACGGCCGCCGATGTTGCGGCCGAAAAACATCTCGACGCGCAGCATGGACTTCAGCGGCGCCCGGCAGGCAGCGTCCTGCGCCGAAGCGGCGGGCGCCTGCGCAAGGAGACAAACGGTGATCAGGCCCTTCAGCCACTGCATCGAAAAATGATAGCACACCGCCGATGATGCCAATAACCATCCGCACCGCAACATCCACCGACGACGACGCGATCTGGCGCGTCCTCGAGTCGACCTTTCGCGC
>JBARCH010000276.1:0-9341 GCA_049793875.1 Pseudolabrys sp.
CCCTTGGCGTATTGTTTCGCGCGCTGCACGTAAATCTCGGCGCCGCCACGGATGCGCGCGGACGCATCTTCGTCGAGCGTGCGGATCACGCGGCCGGGCGCGCCAACGATCAGCGAATTATCCGGAAATGTCTTGCCCTCGGTCACGACCGCGCCAGCGCCCACCAGCGAATTTTTTCCGATCCTGGCGCCGTTGAGCAAAATGGCGCCCATGCCGATCAGGCTGTTATCGCCGATAATGCAGCCGTGCAGAATGACGTTGTGGCCGATCACGCAGTTGCTGCCGATCACCATCGGAAAGCCGGGATCGGTGTGCCGCGTCGCGGTGTCCTGAATCTGCGAGCGCTCGCCGAGCTCGATCCATTCATTGTCACCGCGCAGTACCGCGCCGAACCAGACGCTGGTGTCGTTCTTCATGCGCACGCGGCCGATCAGCGTCGCGGTTTCGGCAACGTAATAACGCCCCATCTCCGGAAATTCCGGCCCCTGTCCGTCGAGTTCGTAAATCGGCATTGAAGTCTCCCGCGCGCGCAATCAGGCGGCGACAATCGCACGGCGGACAAAAATTGGAAGAGGCAGCGTCAGGCCAGCAGTCCGCACGCCTGCAAGGTCATCACCAGCACGGTGCCCGACATCAGGCTCCAGAAACCGGCGATCAACGTCGCGGCGAAAACGAATTCGAAGCGGCGGCCTTCCCGCCGGCGCCCGATAATCGTATTGCGCATGATCAGAAATGGCGCAGCCAGCACCAGAAGCGGCACCGCCGCGACCGTGGCGGCGTTGGCGCCGTCCTGCAATTGCTCGAAACTCGGAAGACGGCTGGTGGCGAGCTGATAGCCCGACGAGCACAGGCCCGCGACGCAAAAGCCGAGGGCGAGCGCGATCAAGGACTGGGCGGACTCGAGCGTCATCGACGGGCCTCACGCGATACCGGCCCGTTTTCTCGCAGGGCTCGCCCGCGAGCGCCACCAGATCCTTAACAGAAGGTAAACGCCGCCAGCCCCGGTAGGCTGGAGCGCCGTGGCATACTGACCTTTGATTCGCCCGGAGCCCTTCGAAATGGCACATGTCAGCCCCGCCGGCCGGCATCCTTCCTCCCGTCAGCGGCGTTCGCGCAGCCTTCTGGCCGCGCCGCTGCTGCTGTTCGTTGCCGTCACGGCGCTGGCCGCCGGTTACGTGGCTTACGTTCTGTGGCCGCGCTGGCCGGGCGGTCCGGTCGCGCTCAACGCGCCGTCGATGCCGATCATGGTGGGCGGCGCCATGTTCAACATCGAGCCGGCTGCGATCCGCATGTCCGTGCAACGCCACGCCGGCACGCAGGACCGCGTCGATCTCGCTTATCTCTGGCCTTCGCTGGTGCCGCCCGATCCCGCCGAGAAAACGAACGTCGGCGCGCCGCTCAATCCGAACGACCGGCTGTTCGTGACCATCGCGATCACCGATGGCGCGCTGCCGCCGATCGAGCGCGTAAAAACGATCTATCCGCGTTATCTCGCGCCGGAAGCGACGGCGGCGAATGACGGCCTGACTGTGCGCGCGTTCCGCAACGGCACACCCTACGAAGGCGAAGACCTGGTTTACGATGCCGCGGCGCCCGAAACTTTTTTCATGCGCTGCGCGCGCAAAGGCGTCGGCAATGCCGGGATTTGTCTCGATGAGCGCCGCATCGGCGACGCCGATGTGACGTTGCGTTTTCCGCGTGACTGGCTCACCGACTGGAAAAACGTGGCAGAGCGATTCAACCGCCTGATAGCGCGGCTGCATCCCGAAACTAAATAAGTCCGCCTGTCACTCGGCGACGAGATCGACGTCCAGAATCGGCAGTTCGAAAATGTAGGAGCGGCGGCCGCGTTCGTTTTCGACGAACAGCACGCCGAGAAATTCGTCGCCGATATAGGCTTCGAGTGAATCCGTCTTTTTCGGGCGCGTGACGACGCGGATCTTGTCGTTCTCGAACTTGCCGCGCAGATACGCCGTGAGCACCGGCACCGGCTGGATGGACGGATCGCTGCCGACCTGGATCACCATGCGGAAATTATAGGAACGGTCGCCGTCCTCGTCGTCGACGTTCAGCTCGCCGACGTCTTCCTCACCGACGAAAACCTCGGCCACATCGCCTTTTTTCGGCACCACGCGAATTTGCGCATTGCCGAACAGTTTCTTGAAATAGGCGTCGAGTTTTCTGACTTCCTGCACGTCCACCGGGCCGCTCCTCTCAATGGAAATGCCTAGTTGCCCGATTGCCGGCTGCCGCGCAAGCGCAACGCGAAAACTCAGCCGTCGAGCATGATGCCGTAAAGCATCTGGTCCATGGTGCGCGAGGGCTCGGGGCAACCGGCCTCACCGACCACCTTGGCCGGAACACCGGCGACGGTGACGTTGTGCGGCACCGGCTTGATGACGACCGAACCGGCAGCCACGCGCGCGCAGTGACCGACCTCGATATTGCCGAGGATTTTCGCGCCGGCGCCGATCATCACGCCGCGGCGGATTTTCGGATGGCGGTCCTCGTTTTCCTTGCCGGTACCGCCGAGCGTCACGTCGTGCAGGATCGAGACGTCATCTTCGATCACCGCGGTCTCACCCACGACAAGCCCGGTCGCATGATCGAGGAAGATGCCGCGGCCGATGCGGGCGCCTGGATTGATGTCGCACTGGAATACCGACGACGAGCGGCTCTGCAGGTACATTGCGAAATCCCTGCGGCCTTTGCCCAAAAGCCAGTGCGCCAGGCGATAGGTCTGGATGGCGTGGAAGCCCTTGTAATAGAGCACGGCCTCGACGAAGCGTTGCGTCGCCGGATCGCGATCGACGGTCGCCACGATATCCGCGCGGAACGCTTCGCCGATCGACGGCTGATCTTCGATCGCACCGTTATAGGTCTGACGAATGAGATCCCCGGAAACATCGGCATGCGCAAGCCGCTCGCTCACGCGGTGGATGACCGCCGCTTCAAGCGTATCGTGATGCAGCACATTCTCATAGAGGAAGGTCGTAAGCTCGGGCTCGCGGCGCGCCGCTTCCTCGGTTTCCGCCCGGATGCGCGACCAGACCGGATCGACCTTGTCGAGACCGCGGGCAGATTTCGTGTGCTGTTGTGCCATGAACCTTTACTCCGGGCTCGCAACGACGAACCCCTACATAGTTTCTTTTATCATATATTTTCAGGGGCTGCGGAAAACCGCCAAAACCTCAAGCGCATGGCTCGTTTGCGCGCTCGGCGGGGCATTATACGCGTGCGTTAAGGAATTCGAGCACGCCTGCCTTGAACGCCTTGTCACCGACCGCCAGCATGTGGTCGCGGCCGGGGATGTCGAGCAGGCGCGCGCCGGGAATGAGCGCGGCAAGCGGCTCGGCCTCGCCGGCGACATTGTCTTTCGTGCCGACCGCGACCAGCACCGGCACGCCGATCGAGGCAGCCTGCTCGCGCGTCAGGATTTGCCGCGAACCGCGGATGCAGGCGGCGAGCGCCTTGAGGTCGGATTTGGTCTGCTGGGCGAACGAGCGGAACAGATGGCCGGTCGGATCGCTCACATCGTCAAGCGACGGCGCTTCCAGCGCCTCGGCGATATTCGCCGGCAAACCCGCGCCGTCCACGAGACGGATACCGATGCCGCCGAGAATAGCCGAACGCACGCGCTGCGGGTGCGCCAGCGCAAGGAACGCCGTAATGCGGCCGCCCATCGAGTACCCCATCACGTCGGCACGCGCGATGGCGAGATGATCGAGCAGCGCACGCACGTCTTCCGCCATGATGCCGACTGCGTAGGCGGCTGGATCGTAGAGCTTGCCCGATTTGCCGTGGCCGCGATTGTCAAGCGCGATGACGCGCCGGCCGGCGCGCGTAAGTGTCGTCACCCAGTTCGTGAAGACCCAGTTGACGTCCTTGTTGGAGGCAAAACCGTGCACCAGCACGATCGGATCGCCCTCACCTTCGTCGAGATAGTCGATCTCGACGCCGTCATTCTTGAAGCTTGTCATGCGGAATTATCTATCAGCGCGCGACGATGGCTGCAAAGCGGGCGGCGCGGCGATCCTTTCGGCGGCGAATGACACGCAGCGTGATCCGCTCGGCCGCGCCTTTGAGCGAAGAGACGAAGCCGAACGCGGTAATAAGAGCGCCCAAAATCCAGATGCTGAGATCGAAGGCTGCGAGCGTCAGCGCGATTGCCCCGCGGCCGACGACCTTGAGGATCGCCCGTGTCTTGCCGCCTTCTTTTTCCGCTAGCCGCGCCATGCGCGACATCTCGCGCGGCGTCTCGGAAATCTTCAGCGCATCGAGCGCAGCCTGCGTACCCGCCTTCGACTGTACGCGGCCGACATCGCGGACCAGGTACAACAACCCGCCGGCGCGGTTGATTTTCACCGCTTCGCGCGCGGCCCGGATCGCGGCCGCGGGTTGCGTGATCGAGGCGCCCGCGAGCGCTGTCTTCACCCGGCCCCAATCCACCACCTGCCGCAACGCGCGGCCGATATACGCCGCCATGTCCGCACCAAGCTTGCCGGTCTTGCGCGCGGCTTTCGCCATCGAAATGCCGACACGCGCGGGCGCAGCCATCCCGAGACTGGCATAAGTGCCGGCGGTGATCGCGAGGCCGACGCAAGCAAGTCCCAGCACCAGTGTGTCCGCCTTCTCGCCGCTCACCAGCCGCGCGCTTTCGCGCACCGCGTCGCGCACGTCGCCGAAAACGAACAGGTCGCCGACCGTGGTGCCTGCAAGGCTCGCCGCATCGTTCGGCTCACCGGATACGAATCCGAGTGCGAAGCTTTCCGCCGCCGCCTTGGCCGAAGCCGCTTCCTCGGTCGCCGCGTTGACCTTCGCTTCGAGCGCCGGACCGATCGTCACGTTGCGGTCATGCGCGAGATCGACGAAGCTTTTGGCAAGATCGGCATCCTTGGCATCGAGTGCCGCCTCGATTTCCGTCTGGGCGCGGGCTGCGTCGAAAGTCTTGGCGAGCGCGCGGTCGGTGATCTGAACCGGATCGTCTTCGACGGCGATGAGCGAGCGCGCCTCCAGCCCGCGCGGCACCGCATAGACCGCAAGGCCGGCGAAAATCGCGGCGGCGGTCAGCGACAGGAAGATGCGAAACCAGCTCATGCGGAGGCGGATATGTCCCTGGAATGCCAAAATACTAGCGGCCAAAGGTTTAGCGCCGGTAATCAATGGCCAGCGGCATTTCATCCCCCGATTCGCACCGGCGGACCACCATGAATCACTAGGAATTGCAGGGTCCCGCCGCTAATGTGCCGCCGCATTCGCGAGCCGGAGCGGCTCGACTCGATCAAGGAACCGGCGCCATGGCGGACCATATCGTTCCCCATTTTCACAACGATCCAGGGGTGCCGATGATCGAAATCGGCGCCAGGAAATTCATGTGCGTCGGTGCCACTCCGCCCAACGACCATCCGCACGTATTCCTCGACATGGGCGACGAGAAGGAAATCATCTGCCCGTATTGCTCGACGCTCTACCGGCACGATCCGTCACTCGACTCGCACGCCGCACGGCCCGCCAACTGCGCGCTGCCGCTGACTGCCGCCGCCTGAGCGCGGAGGGAGCACGAATTTGGCGTCCGAACGCCACGTCATCGTAGCCGGTGCCGGCATTGCCGGACTGACGGCAGCGCTTGCGCTCGCCAGGCGCGGCATGCGCGTGACCGTGCTCGAACAGACCGAGCGGATCGAAGACGCTGGTGCGGGTATCCAGCTTTCGCCCAACGCCACGCGCGTCCTGATCGGACTGGGCTTGCGCGAGCGCCTTGAGCGAACGGCAATCGTCCCGCAAGCGATCCGCGTGATGGCCGGCGGCGCGGGACGCGAGATCGTTCGCATTCCGCTCGGCAACACGGTCGAACAAAAATACGGCGCTCCCTATTGGGCGATTCACCGCGGCGACCTGCAAACGGCATTGGTCGAGGCCGCCCGCGCTCATCCCGACATCACGCTCATGCTGGGCGTGCGCGTCGAGGATTTTGCCATGCACGAAAACGGCCTCACCGTGCAGGGACACCGCGCGCAGCAGGTCGTGGACGAGCGCGGTCTCGCGCTCATCGGCGCCGACGGCGTGTGGTCTGCCGTGCGCGGAAGATTGCGCCGCCAGCACCCGCCGCGCTTTCGTCACCGCACCGCCTGGCGCGCGCTGTTGCCGGTGCGCGACGCCGCGCCGCACCTGAGCGACCCCGTGATCCATCTCTGGCTCGGGCAGGACGCACATCTCGTGCACTATCCGGTGAAGGGCGGCGCGCTGATCAACATGGTCGCCATCGTGCGCGACGAATGGCGCGGCGAAAACTGGAGCGCGCCGGGCGACAACGCCGAAATCCTGCGCCACTTCGCACGCTGGTCCTGGACCGAGAGCGTGCGCGAAATGATCGCCGCGCCGGAACGTTGGCAAAAGTGGGCGCTCTACGATCGCGGCGCCCGTAACCGCACCGGCAGCGGCGCGGTGACCCTGATCGGGGACGCAGCCCACCCGATGTTGCCTTTTCTCGCGCAAGGCGCCGGCATGGCGATCGAGGACGCCGCCGTTCTGGCCGAGGCACTTGCGAAAAATCTCGACAATCCGCCCAAGGGGCTGCGCGCCTACGAACGCACGCGGCGCGCCCGTAATGCACAGGCGCAAAAAGCCTCCCGCCGTCAGGGCCGCATTTATGGGCTGACGGGGCCGGAGGCCTTGATCCGCAATCTGGCGATGCGGGCCATCGGCGGCGAAAAGCTGCTCGCGCGCTACGATTGGCTCTACAATTGGCAGCCGCCATCGTAAAACAGTCGGCAAGGCCGGCGCAGACCGGTCCGTTCAAACGGAGGAGACGCGTATGTTATTCCCCACCACCGTTGCCGGCAGTCTGCCGAAACCCTCATGGCTCGCCGAGCCGAATAAGTTATGGCCGCAATGGCGGCTCTCGGGCGCCGACCTCGCGCAGGGCAAGCTCGACGCCACGCTGCTTGCGATCAAATTGCAGGAAGACGCCGGCATCGACATCGTTTGCGATGGCGAGCAGTCGCGCCAGCACTTCGTGCATGGATTTCTCGAGTTCGTCGATGGCATCGACTTCGCCAACAAGGTCGAAATGGGCATCCGCGCGAACCGCTACAAAGCGATGGTGCCGACGGTACGCGGTGAGGTGAAGCTCAAGGGCCGCGCGCATGCGGCGGAAGCGCGTCACGCGCGCGCACACACGAAAAAGAAACTGAAAATCACGCTGCCGGGGCCGATGACCATCGCCGACACGATCGCCGACTCCTATTACGGCGACAAGGTGAAGATGGCGATGGCGTTTGCAGGGCTCCTCAATGAGGAAGCGCGCGCGCTGCAGGCCGACGGCGTGGACGTCATTCAGTTCGACGAGCCGGCTTATAACGTGTTCATGGACGAGGTGCCGGGCTGGGGTGTCGACACGCTGGATCGGGCCATCGACGGCCTGACCTGCGAGACCGCCGTGCACATCTGCTATGGCTACGGCATCAAGGCTAACATCGACTGGAAAAACAATCTCGAAGGCGAGTGGCGGCAATACGAAAAGTTTTTTCCGGCGCTGGCCAAGAGCCATATCAAAGGCGTGTCGCTCGAAGCCATCCATTCGCGTGTGCCGATGAAACTTCTTTCTTTACTCGACGGCAAGGACGTGCTGCTCGGTGCGATCGATATCGCCACCGACAAGATCGAAACGGCGGAGGAAGTGGCGGGCGTGATCGGCGAGGCGATGAAATACGTGCCGAAGGAGCGCATCGTGCCGGCCACCAATTGCGGCATGGCGCCGATGCGGAGCGACATCGCGATTGCCAAGCTCAACGTGCTCGGCAAAGGCGCCGCGCTGGCGAGGCAGAAATTCGGGTAGCGGATTTCCGGCACCGTCCCCGCTTTCGCAAGGACGACAGTAATTACCTTCCCGCCCGGCCCATCACGTCCATCAACTCCGCGACCTTGCGGCGCTGGTCGGCCTTGTCTCCGCTGGTGATGGCGTGCTCGACGCAATGGGCGACATGGTCGCGCAAAATCTCCTCTTCCGCCCGGCGTAGTGCCGCACGCACCGCCGCGATCTGCGTGACGATGTCGATGCAGTAGCGGTCCTCCGCCACCATGCGGGAGAGTCCGCGCACCTGCCCCTCGATGCGGCCGAGCCGCCTGATCGTGGCCACCTTGCTGTTCTTTGCCATGCCCGCTATATACCCCCTAGGGGTATAACGTGCAAGAGCATCAGACGCCATGACCGCGACACACGACCATCATCACCACGGCGCACCGGTGGAAGGCCGCGCCATCGATCCCGTGTGCGGCATGACGGTCGACCCGCACACCGCCAGGCATCGCGCCGATCACCGGGGGCATCCGTATTATTTCTGTTCAGCCGGATGCCGCACCAAATTCATCGCCGATCCGCCAAAGTATCTCGGCACGCGCGCGCCCGATCCCGTGATCGATGGCGCGACTTACACCTGTCCGATGCACCCGGAGATCCGCCAGCAAGGTCCGGGGTCCTGCCCGATCTGCGGCATGGCGCTTGAACCGGAAATGCCGGCGGCCGACAGCGGCCCCAATCCCGAATTTGTCGACATGACGCGCCGATTCTGGATCGGGCTCGCGTTCGCAGCACCGGTGATGGTGCTGGAGATGAGCGGACATTTCGGCGCGCATTGGATCGATCCTGCCCTATCGAACTGGATTCAATTCGTGCTGGCGACACCGGTGGTGCTCTGGGGCGGCTGGCCGTTCTTCGTGCGCGGCTGGCAGTCGCTCGTCACGCGCAATCTCAACATGTTCACGCTGATCGCAATGGGCACCGGCGTCGCTTACGTTTACAGCGCTGTCGCGACCCTGGCGCCCGGAATCTTCCCGCAAGCGTTTCGCGCGCATGGCGGTACGGTCGCAGTCTATTTCGAAGCCGCCGGCATGATTACGGTGCTGGTGCTGATCGGCCAGGTGCTGGAATTGCGTGCGCGCGAAGCGACTTCGGGCGCAATCCGCGCGCTGCTCGGTCTCGCGCCGAAGACCGCGTACCGCGTCACGGACGACGGCAGCGATGAGGAAGTCCCGCTCGACGCCGTGCAAGTTGGCGAACGCCTGCGTGTGCGCCCCGGCGACAAGGTGCCTGTGGACGGCATCATCCTCGAAGGCCACTCGTCACTCGATGAATCGATGGTAACCGGCGAATCGATGCCAGTGGAGAAGCAGGAAGGCGCGCGCGTCATCGGCGGCACGCTCAACGCCAGCGGCGGCTTCGTCATGCGCGCCGACAAAATCGGCCGCGATACGCTGCTCGCCCAAATCGTGCAGATGGTCGCGAGTGCGCAACGAAGCCGCGCGCCGATTCAGCGGCTCGCCGATCAGGTCGCGTCGTGGTT
>JBARCH010000277.1:0-23265 GCA_049793875.1 Pseudolabrys sp.
TCGTGAAGATCGAGCCGATCGAAGGCCCCGGGATGTGCGGGGCCGACTTCCCGCTCAAGGTCAGCGCACTGGGCGAAGAACCGCCGGCCATGAGCTATGGCGACGATCTGCGTCCGCCGAGCGCAATTCCGAACGGCTCCTCCGACAGCCGGATGCCGCGCTGGCCGGCGAACGACACGGGCTACGCACCGCCGCCGCGCTATGCGCCACCGCCGCAATCGAATGGCGCGCCGATGTCGATCGAACCACCCGGCATGATCGCGGAGCCAGATGATGGCCCGGAGGAGGCCGATCTGCCCGATCCGCGCGCCGCCCCGAATTATCCGCAACGACAACCGGCCTATCAGCAACCGGCATACCAGCCACCGCCGCGCTCCTATCCGGAGACACGCCCGGCCTACAATGCGCCGCGCTATCCGGCGCAGCAGCAGCCGGCGCGCGCCGACGATATTCCGGATGACGCCATTCTGCCGTCAGGGCGCCAGCCGCGGCGGCAATCGTCATATCCGCAAACCCAGCCGGCCTATAACGCGCCAAATTATCCGGCCGCATCCGAGCGCGCGCCGCCTGCACTCGGCCCGCAAAATGCGCCGGCCGTCTCGAATGCAATGGCTACCGTAAGTCCACCGGCGACGCTGGCGTGTCCGCTCGTTTCCGCGCTCGACCGTTGGGTGGGCGAGGGGGTGCAGCCGGCCGCGATGCGCTGGTTCGGTTCGCCTGTCACCGAGATCAAGCAGATCTCGTCTTATTCATGCCGCGGCATGGTCGGGTCCGGCACCTCGACAATTTCGGAACATGCTTTCGGCAACGCCCTCGACGTTGCCGCTTTCACGCTCGCCGACGGCCGCAAGATCACGGTACAGAACGGCTGGCACGGCACGCCGGAAGAGAAGGGGTTCCTTCACGACGTGAAGCTTTCGGCGTGTGACATGTTCACGACGGTGCTCGCGCCCGGCTACAACGTCTATCACTACAATCACATCCACGTTGACCTGATGCGGCGTTCGAGCGGGCGGCATCCGTGCCGGCCGAATGCCATTCCGGGCGAGGTCGCCGCCGCGAAGGCGCGCGCGCAATATGCGGCGAAGCATCATGGCGCGGAATACACCGGCTCGATTGCCTCTATTCTGGATAAAGAGCCGATCGCCGTTCCGGGGCAGGACGGTTATGTCGTGGAGAGCGACGAGGACGCCCGGCCGGTGAGCCATCCGTCGCATAGCGCGCGCCGGAATGCCTACACGCCGCCGGATCGCATGTCCGCGCCGAATTAAGCGCGCCGCTCAGAACACCGCTTCGAGCAGCAGCGCGGCGAACAGGATCAAGCCGGCATCGCGGTTCGATTTGAACAGCATCAGGCAGTGCGCCGGATCGCTAATATCGAGACGCAAGACCTGCCATGCGAGATGCGCGGCGAAGGCGATCAGCCCGAGCGTGAAGATCAACTGGCCGCCCGCCATGATTCCTGCGGCGCCAATCAGCACAACCGCGGCCGTGTAGAACATCGCCAGCATCGGCCGCGTTCGTTCGCCGAACAGGAGCGCCGTCGACTTGATGCCGATGAGCATATCGTCTTCGCGGTCCTGGTGCGCATAGATGGTGTCGTAGCCGATCACCCATGCGATCGATCCGGCGTAGAGCACGAGTGCCGGCCAATCGAGACGCCCGAACATCGCCGGCCATCCCATCAGCGCGCCCCATGAGAACGCGAGGCCGAGCACGATCTGCGGCCAGTAAGTGATCCGTTTCATGAACGGATAGATCGCGACCACCAGCAGCGAGGCGAAGCCCGTCATGACGGTGAAGCGATTGAACTGGAGCAGCACCAGCAATCCGACCAGCGCCTGCAGAACCAGGAATGCCGCGGCCTGCTTTGCGGTCACCTGACCGGAAGGAATGGGCCGTGACTGTGTACGCTCGACCATCGCATCGAGATCGCGGTCGACGATATCGTTCCAGGTGCAGCCGGCGCCGCGCATGGCGAAGGCGCCGACAAAGAAGAGAACGATGTGCCAGAGACTCGGCAGATGATCCGCGCGCACGCCGGCGAGTGCAGCCGACCACCAGCACGGAAGCAGCAGCAGCCACGAGCCGATCGGGCGGTCGAGACGGGCGAGCCGCAGATAGGGACGCGTGAATGCCGGAGCGAGGTTGTCGACCCAATTGCCGGTGGCGTCGGCGACCGGTCCGGCGCCGGCTCTCATTTTGCGCCGAGAGGGGTGCCGGTCAGCGTGTCGAAAGTACCGTGTCCGGTTTTGATGTTGTTCGCGTCAGGGGCGGATGTGACGCCGAGCGCGTCGCCCATGCTCGGCCCGGCAGGGCGCGGCGGATTGGCCGCGACCTTGCAGACGCGGGCGCGAATGGAATCGGCCTGGGTGTGGCCTTGCGAAATGTCCGCGATGATCTGCGGAGGAATGCCGCACCAGGTCGCGTTGGCCTTCGCGTATTTCAGCATCTTCCCTTGCGCGGCGGCGAGCGCGGTCAACAATTTGCAGGCTTCGACGGGACTTACCTTCTGCTTTTCGGCGGCCCTGACGGCGTTGGCTTTCTTGACGGCCTCGTCGCGGAGTCCGGAGAATTCCTTGATGCAGGGCGGCTGTTGCTGCGGCGCCCCCATCGGCTGGAATTGCGCGGCCGCCGGCCCGACGAGCCACGGCGCAACGATCAGGGCGACCGCGAATGTGCGTCGCAGTTTCATGACGGTATGATCTCCCAGGCCGGCTGCACTATACCGGTAGAATGATTCAATTGTGGCGTATTAACAACGGATCGAATACGCCGGGAAAGTGGTTGGCCACGAAAATCCGTCCGCTTGGCCTCCTGTGGACCTATTCTGCTGCGATAAGTCGCGCCTTCCGTTCTCTCCAATCCGGCTGACGCTCCGATGGCCCGTTACGATTTTCGCTCCCCGCGGCTCTTTGCCGACGCGCCTCTCGCGGGTGGAACGCAGGTCGGGCTCGACCGCGACCAGGCGAATTACCTCCGCAATGTGCTGCGTCTCAAGCAGGGCGACGCGGTGCTGCTGTTCAACGGCAAGGACGGCGAATGGACCGGTCACCTTGCCGGTTCCGGCAAGCACGTGGCGGTCGAAATCGGCGAGCAGGTGCGTACGCAGCCGCCCGCGGCCGATCTGCACTTCCTGTTCGCGCCGCTCAAGCATGCCCGCCTCGATTACATGGTGCAGAAGGCAGTCGAGATGGGCGCTTCGCGGTTGCAACCGGTGATGACACGCCACACGCAGGTCACGCGCGTGAACCTCGAGCGCATGCGGGCCAATGCGATCGAGGCCGCACAGCAATGCGGCGTTCTCGCGCTGCCGGAAGTCGGCGAACCGATCGATTTCGTCCGCATGATCCAACTACGCAAATCCGAACGCTTGCTGGTCTTCTGCGACGAAGATGCCGAGATCGCGGATCCGGTTGCCGCACTAGCGAAGGCGCGTCCACCGGCGACCGCGCTGCTGCCCGCGGAATCCGCGCGCGCCGGTTTGCCGCTCGCCGTGTTCACGGGGCCGGAAGGCGGATTTTCGGACGAGGAACGCGCGACATTGCTCAAGCAGGCAAACGTGACGCGCATTTCGCTGGGGCCGCGCATCTTGCGCGCCGACACTGCCGCGGTCGCAGCGCTCGCTGTCGTGCAGGCCGTGCTGGGCGATTGGCGCGTTGCGCCGGACAAAGCCGGCGATTGAATCGTCAGTAGCGCGAGCGCCGGTCGAACTGGCAGGAAAAGCTGATGTAGTTGCCGTAGCCCGGAACGACGCCGGTGACGTGCGCAACCTTGTCGTAGCGCGCGCAATGGTCGGCAGCGATGTCGCGGGCGGCAAGACGGCTTTCGGGCGTCCACGGGAATATGCCGCCGGTATCGTTTCCGGTCACGCCCGGCCCGACGCAACCACCGAGCAGAAGTCCGCAAAACAACGCTGCGTGCATCGTCAAACACCGGCCCATTGCGCCACCCCTGTTCACTGCAATGCGTAAGCGGTCAACACTGTTCCGAGCGGCCTGCGGTCGGCCGCTCCCAATAACGTGACGCGCCCGAATGTCGTCGTGCGGCTGATCCGCAGCACGCGCGCGTCGGCGACAACGTCGAAACTCGCTGGCCGCAGGAAATGCATGGTCTGGTCGATCGGCGTCATCGGGCGATAGCCATCCCAGGCCGCGGCGCAAGCAAACATCATGGCGGTATCGGCCAATGCGAGGAGAGCCTGACTACAAACCGTGCCGTCGCCGGCGCAATTCGTGCGCGCGTAAGGCAGCCGAACCAGCGCGCCGGGTTGCCAATCCCCGGAAGCGCCGGCCGGCCGGTTGCCTTCTACTTTTTCGATGACCAGGCCAAGATCCTGAACCCAAGGGGACAGCGCTTGACTGAACAAACGCGCCGCCTCCTCGAGACCAAACACCGGCTCGACCGTATCCAGCGGCTCGACTGCCGCGGTCATCCTCTCCTCCTGCGTTCGGGATTTGGCACGCGACCAACACAACAAGACGAAACACGGACGCAACTTGCCATCCCGATTCGCGCAGTGAATGATGCCGTGGTGTCCAAGAGGCCACGAGTCCGCGCCGCCGCAAATCTGTGATCAAGTCAGGGTGCGGGCCAAAAAGCTGTGATAAAGTCGCGCGAGCGATTGCGGGAGAAAAAAGATGTCTGGTGCGTTCGGCCGGTTCGTATTGCTCGCGCAGCGTTTTGTTCTTGCCGCCGTCCTTGCCGCTGGGTTGGGGCTCCTCGCCGCACCGCCGGCATCCGCCGCGGGCTGGCTCGAAAAGGGCATCTACCTGACCGGCCCGCGTTACGACGGCGTGCTGCCCGCCTGCGACGCGGCGCTCAACACCATCAGCTGGCGCTTTGCCCAGAAGGAAGGCCAGTACTGGAACTCGAACCTGCAGATCGTCGGGTTCGAGCGCGTGCGCCAGATCGCGTTCAGCCCGTGGGCGCCGAACACAATTCCGCGCCGGTTCTGCACCGCAACGGCCTATGTCAGCGACGGCCGCAAGCACAAGGTGGACTACTCGATCGGCGAGGACACCGGCATGATCGGCGCTTCCTGGGGCGTCGAATGGTGCGTGGCCGGTCTCGACCGCAATTGGGCCTATAACCCCGCCTGCAAGATGGCCCGGCCCTGATAGGGGCCGATTTAGGCCTCTTTTTGTATTCATTTTGTTCTTGATTTAGTCTATTTTCGCGATAAAGTTCCGCGATCGTTACGCGTTTGGGAGGCGTCCATGTTCCGTCGCGTCGCTGCTTTCACGGTTATCGCTTTCGCCGCTATCGTTTTTGCGCTCCAGCCCTCGGCCTTCGCCCAAAGTAAAAATCAAAGTCACGGCCAGCCGGGGCAGTTCGATTTCTATGTCCTGGCTCTGTCGTGGTCCCCAACCTTCTGCGACGCACAGCGCGCCAGCCATCGCGCGCCCGGTCAGCAATGCGGGTCGCGTCCTTATGCCTTCGTGGTGCACGGGCTGTGGCCGCAATACGAGCACGGCTATCCGTCCTACTGCCAGGTGCCGGCGCCGCGGCTCGACCACGCTGCCGTCTCGTCGGCGCTCGAACTGATGCCGAGCCCGCATCTGGTGTTCCATGAATGGGACCGGCATGGCACGTGTTCCGGCATGACCGCGCAAGACTATTTCGAATCCGTACGCAAGGCGCGCGCGGCGGTGCAAATTCCTGCCGATTATGTGGCGCTGCCGGCAGCGCGCACGGTTTCGCCCGACGCTATCGAGGATGCCTTCGCCAAGGCCAATCCCGGCCTGTCACGCGGCGCCATCGCGGTCGTCTGCGACAGCAAACGGTTGCGCGAGGTGCGCGTATGTCTCGGCAAGGATTTCACTTTTCACGATTGTCCTGAAGTCGCGCGTGCAACATGTAAGCGCGATAGCATCGTGATGCCGCCGGTGCGCGGCGCGCGTGCCGCCGACGACACGACTCTGCAATCGCATTAAGCCTGCACTAACGATGGCCGTTACTAGCGCTGGAAAAAGGCCCGGCGTGTCGAGAATTGCCGCAAGATTCTCGCAATGGATGCTTTGATATTCGTGCGTGCCACGAAAATCATTTGTGTCCAAGAGTGCGTCCATGAAGCGCATCAAAGACTACGCCAGTTTTGCCGTTTGGTTTGTCGGCATGAACTACGTCGTCCTGCGGCTCCTGATTGCGTGCGGCCACGGCGTCGCGATAAACGGCGTCTTGTCGTTGTGTGACAGGCGCGTCGCTTCGCACTCGGCATGCGGCCTGTCTGCGCCGCAGCCGTTACCGTTTGCCTTGCACGGAATTGGGCTCGCGGCCGTGACGTTCGTGGTTGTGCAACTTGTTCTGGCTGGCGCGAGACGCATTCGCCGCAAAGCCGCATCGGCGTGCCGCGATCCGTTTTCGTTTGCCGCGTGGCGTGTCCGCATGCGGATACGCCCGATCACCCGCACGACGCCGCGCAGCGAGTTCGGCCTGCGCGGCACCGAGCGCTGACCGCGAGCGCCGGTCGTGCGTGAATGACAAGCACGGATCGCCGCGATCTGGCATATGGTTACGCGCGGCGGTAATCGGACCGCCGTGAACCGGATTTCGATTCTGTGAACTATCGTCATGCCTTTCACGCCGGCAGTTTCGCCGATGTCTTCAAGCACGTCGTGCTCTGCCGGATTCTCGACTATCTGCGCGGCAAGCCAGCGGCGTTTCGCGTGATCGACACGCACGCCGGCACCGGAGTTTACGACCTCGGCGGCAGCGAGGCCGCGCGCGGCGGCGAATGGCATCAGGGCATCGAACTGCTGCTCGCCGCGCAACCGTCCGGCAAGGTTGCGTCCCTGCTGCAGCCTTATCTCGACGTCATCGCCGCGCTCAACGAGCGCGGGCAACTCAAGCGCTATCCCGGCTCCCCGGCGCTGGCGCGCGCGTGGCTGCGGCCGCAGGACCGGCTGATCGCCTGTGAGCTCGAGCCCAAGGCGGCGCGCCTGCTGGCCAATCATTTGCGTGGCGATCCCCGCATCAAGACATTGCAGATCGACGGCTGGACGGCACTCTCGGCTTACGTGCCGCCGAAGGAGCGGCGCGGTGTCGTGCTGGTCGATCCGCCGTTCGAGGAGGAGCACGATTTCAGGCGCCTCTCGCACAGTCTGGGCGAGGCCTATCGCAAATGGGCGAGCGGTATGTTCGTGCTCTGGTATCCGATCAAGGGGAGGCCGGAACCAGACGCGCTCGCAAAAAGCATCCGGCGGCTCGGTATCGGCAAGGTGCTGCGCGCCGAACTGATGGTAAGCCCGCTGTCCGATCCGAGCCGGCTCAATGGCTCCGGCCTGATCCTCGTAAACCCGCCCTGGACGCTCGAAAGCGAGCTTTCCGTCCTGCTGCCCGCGCTGGCCAAGATATTGGGCAGCAACGGCAAAGGTGCTTTCCGGCTTGATTGGCTGGCTGGCGAAGCCGTCGCCTAGCCGCCGAGGCTCTTTCCAGCGAGGCCGCGTTGGTGTCTAGTTTCCGCACTAGGCAGTGACGTTCCGCCTCCTGTGGGGGCCGGCGGGTGTGACTGAAGCCGTGGGAGCGGCTGATGCTTTCCCCGAGTGTGAATGTCGAGCCGAGCTGCCGTGCCGTGGGGCCGGTGGCAGAGCAATGGGGAAGGAGTGTTTCCAGATGGCGCAGACAGGTGTGGTGAAGTTCTTCAATGGTGAAAGAGGCTACGGATTCGTGAAACCGGACGACGGCGGGCGCGATGTGTTCGTGCACATCACCGCAGTCGAGCAGGCCGGGCTCAAGAATCTGAACGAGGGGCAGCGCATCAGTTTCGATGTGGAGCCCGACAAGAAGGGCAAAGGCCCGAAGGCGGTCAACCTGGTGGTCACCGGTTGATTGCCGTCCGGACGCCGGCATCGGTGTCCGCTCACGATCTTCGACATTAACAGCCACGGGTGCTGGTGCCCGCTTTGGCGTCAAGGCGGGTATTTTGCATGATGATCCTGCGTTCCTCTCCTGCATCGCCGTTCGGCCGCAAGGTGCGCATCGCCGCGAACCTGCTCAAGCTGGATGCCGATATCGACGTGCGCGATACCAACCTCAACGATGACGGCGACTCCATTCGCCAGGAGAATCCGCTTGGAAAAATTCCCGCGCTGATCGTCGAGGACGGCACGACCTATTTCGACTCGCGTGTCATCCTCGACTATCTCGATCATCGCGCCGGCGGCGGCCACATCGTGCCGCGCGATCCGGCGGCGCGCTTTGCGGCGTTGCGCCTGCAGGCGCTGTGCGACGGCATTCTCGATGCGTCGCTGCTGCTCGTTTATGAAAGCCGCTACCGGCCGGAAAACATGCGCGTCGACTCATGGGTCGAGCGGCAGGGCGCCAAGGTCGCGCGCGGGATGGCCGCGCTCGAAGCCGCGCCGCCGAAACTCGATGCCATGCCCGACGTCGGGCAAATCACGCTCGCCTGTCTGCTCGGTTATCGCGACCTGCGTTTCCAGGGAAGCTGGCGCAAGGATCATCCGCGGCTGCTTGCGTGGCACGATGAATTTGCCGCGCAAGTGCCGGCTTTCGCGCAGACTAAAGTCGCCGCCTGACATCGGCCGAATGCATTGCCCGCAAACGTAAAGGCCCCGGCAACGGCCGGGGCCTCTTCGTGTTACGCGCTTTGCTCAGACTTAACGCTTACGCCACGCTTAGAACCGGTAGTTCAGGCCCGCGCGAACGATGTGCGTGCGGAAGCTCGCGTCGGTGCCGAGGGCCGTGCTGCTGTGCCCGAGATCGACGTAAAGATATTCGATCTTGGCAGTCCACGGTCCGGCGATCGCCGCTTCGATGCCGGCGCCGACCGTGTATCCGGCTCTCGTCGTGCTGCTGTCGCCAATGCCGGCAACGGAAGTCCTGATATCGCCGAATGCTGCGCCGCCGGTGATGTACGGCATGAAGCGATCCGCCGCGTAACCCAGGCGGCCGCGCACAGTGCCGAGCCAATTGTTGCGCGTCTCGCAACTGGTTACGCCGCACGGCGTGCTGCCGCGAATGCTGCTCCAGTCGATGTCGCCTTCAATGCCGAAGACGATCGGACTCATTTGCCAGTTGTAACCGAGTGTGCCGCCCACGAGGCCGCCGGACAGATCGAAGGAACCGGTGCCGAGCCCGCCGAAATCCGAGCGTCCGAATCCGCCGCCGCCGTTGATGCCGACATAGGCACCACTCCAGTTATAGGTTTGCGCGATGTAAGGCGGCGCTTTGGCCGGCATTGCCTCACGGCGCGGAAGATCCGCTGCATACGCAGCCGTAACGCCTACAGTCATCGCCGCCGTGGCCATTCCGGCACGAAGAATCATACGCATTGACGCACCTCGTTTTTGCAAAGAAACCGGACGGTAGCGGATGCAGCCGTCCCCCGATTGGCCACTTAACTCGTGGTCTCGCAAAAGGGTTCCTGACGTTCTCTGCGTGAATAAAGGGGTGTGTTGAATCGGCAACGCGGCGTATTCTGCCGGCGTTTTGGGCCATAACGCGAAGCCCTAAACGAAAAAACCCCGGAACAAGGTTCCGGGGTTTTCTTCATCTCTTGTCAGTGCGCTCAGAATTTGTAGTTCACGCCACCGCGCACCAGGCTGGTGTGGAAGTTGGCGTCGGTGCCGGCGACCGCGTCGCTGCGGCCGAGATCGACGTAGAGGTATTCGATCTTGGCGGACCACGGTCCGGCGAGCTTGGCCTCAAGACCGCCGCCGATTGTCCAGCCGGCCTTCGTGTTGTCGGAGCTGCCGACGCCTGTGATGTCCGTCTTGATGTTGCCGACAGCGAGACCGCCGGTGATGTACGGCATGAACTGGTTCGCCGCGTAGCCGAGCCGGCCGCGGAACGTGCCGAGCCAGTCGTTACGGGTTTCGCAACTGGCGACGCCGCAAGCCGTGCTGCCGCGGATATCGCTCCAGTCGACGTCGCCTTCGAGGCCGAACACGGCCGGTCCGTTCTGCCAGTTGTAGCCAACAGTGCCGCCGACCACGGCACCGGACGTATCGATCGAACCAGAGGGCAACGCGCCCGAGAAGGTCGAGGTGCCCCATCCGCCGCCGCCGTTGATACCGACATAGAAACCGGTCCAGCTGTATGGCGCGATATACGGCGCCTTCACCGGCATCGACTGACGGCGCGGCAAATCCGCCGCTGACGCCGCCGTTGCAAACATCGCGAGCACACCGACGCTCGCCAAAATAACGCGCTTCATTTCCACACCCTCTCCAATTCGGCCTCACTCAGGCACTGATGACGCGCAAAGTATTCGGATTCCGAACTCTGTCTAGTGCAAGAAAGCAACACAACGCTATGAAGTTGTTCGAGAAATCTCATCTTATTTGTGCCGGGCAAATGCCATGATCCTGCCTGAATTGAGATGGAACCGTCGCATGTTTGGTAAACCAATACTTAAGTCTTAACAGGAAGACTAAGCGAATACAGAAAAACGAAAACCCCGGGCACGGAGGCCCGGGGCTTTGCGGCCGCGCAGATCGTGCGCTGCTCAGAAGTGGTAGTTGATCCCAAAGCGGATCATGTTGGACTGCAAGCCGTTTTGTGCGCCGGTGATGGAATAGGCGCGGTTGCTGAGATCCATGTAGAGGTACTCGACGCGGGCCGACCAGTTCCGGTTGAAGCCGACTTCGACACCAAGGCCGCCAGCCCAGCCGCCGTGCGTCTTGCTTTCTTCGAGCAGCAGATTTTCGCCCTTCAGTTCGCCAAAGGCGAGGCCGAGGGTGCCGTAGAAAAGAATGTTGTTCATCGCGATGCCGGCGCGGCCGCGGACGGTGCCGAACCAGGGATTGGAGAACTTCCACGGCGCAAAGGTGTCATCGGCGCCGGATGCCTGCAGATCGGCTTCGGCACCGAATACGAATTGTCCGTTCTGCCAGTTGTACCCGGCCTGCAAGCCGCCTTCGACGCCGCTCGGCTGGGTCGGGTTATTGGCGATTTCGCCCCACTGATAGCCGAGGTTCACACCGGCATAAGGACCCGCCCAGTTGTAATAGGCCGGAGCCGGAGAATATGGTTGACCGCGCGGAAAATCCGCCGCCATTGCGCTGCTGCACGCAGCCGCGGCCATGACCGTTACGGCCGCACAAACAAACTTCTTCATCACATCCTCCACTATCACTTCGATTCCACTGCGCTTTTGCGCGGGATCGACCCCTATCGGTCTCTTCGCCGGGTCTTTGGCCGCGCGATCCTCACCGAGACGATCGCGCGAGCATGGAGCCGACCAAATCGGCGAAAGATCGACATTTTAGTGAAAGATTTATCGGGCCTTTTACGTTAAGCGGTTATGAATCGTGCGCCTTCACTGGCTGGTATCCCTAAAGAACTGTTATTCGCGCGCATTTACTTGCGCTCCATTTACTATGTTCGGTCAGACTCCATTTACGATAATCAAACGCGGCGGTTCGACGCGGTTGTCACTAAGTAGCGTCACATGGGCGGGATAAAAAAAGACATAGATCCGGCAAGCGAACTCGTCGAGGAAGACGACGACGCGACGCTGCCGGAATCGGAACTGGAAAGCGCGCAAGACGCCGCCGAAGAACCCGCGCAGACGGCCGGCACACTGGCCGCCGGTCTCGCCGCGATTGGCCGCTACGCCAGGCACGCGCCCAAGGCGCCCGGCGTCTATCGCATGATCGACGCCAAGGGCGACGTGCTCTACGTCGGCAAGGCGAAGAGCATCAGGAAGCGCATCGCCTCCTACACGCGGCCGACCGGCCACGACAGCCGCATCACGCGCATGATCGCGGCGACCGCGACGCTCGAATTCGTCACCACCGCGACCGAGACCGAAGCGCTGCTGCTGGAGGCGAACCTCATCAAGCGGCTGCGTCCGCGCTTCAACGTGCTGCTGCGCGACGACAAATCGTTTCCCTATATCCTGATCACGTCGGATCATTGGGCGCCGCAGATATTGAAGCACCGCGGCGCGCGCTCGCGGCAGGGGCATTATTACGGACCGTTCGCCAACGCCGGCGCGGTAAATCGCACGATCAACGCGTTGCAGCGTGCGTTCCTGCTACGCTCGTGCTCGGATTCGTTTTTCGAGGCGCGCACGCGGCCTTGCCTGCTGTACCAGATCAAGCGTTGCTCGGCGCCGTGCACGCGCGAGATCGACTTCGGCGGCTACACCGAACTGGTGCGCGAGGCGAACGAATTTCTGTCGGGCCGCAGCCGCGTCGTGCAGCAAGAGCTGGCGGTGGAAATGGACAAGGCGTCGGCCGCGACCGATTTCGAGCATGCTGCGATCTACCGCGACCGCCTTGCCGCGTTGTCGGCGATCCAGTCGCATCAGGGCATCAACCCGCGCAGCCTTGAGGAAGCCGATGTATTTGCGGTTCATCAGGACGGCGGCTTCAGCTGCGTCGAGGTGTTCTTTTTCCGCACCGGGCAGAACTGGGGCAACCGCGCTTACTTCCCGAAAGCCGATCGTGCGCTGGGGCCGGGCGAGGTGCTCGGCGCGTTCATCGCGCAATTCTACGACGACAAGCCGCCGCCGCGGCTCATTCTCGTCTCCCATGAGTTCGAGGAGCGTGCGCTGCTTGCCGAAGCGCTCTGCACCAAGGTCGGACGCAAGATCGAGGTCGCGCTGCCGCAGCGCGGCGAGCGCAAGGAACTGGTGACGCACGCGCTCGCCAACGCGCGCGAGGCCTTGGCACGCAAGCTGGCCGATACGTCCTCGCAAATGAGATTGCTCAACGCGCTGAGCGCGACGTTTTCCCTGCCGCGTCCGCCGCGGCGCATCGAAGTATTCGACAACAGCCACATTTCCGGCAGCAATCCGGTCGGCGCCATGATCGTTGCGGGGCCGGAGGGCTTCCGCAAGAACCAGTACCGCAAGTTCAATATCCGTTCGACCGAACTCACGCCGGGCGACGACTACGGTATGATGCGCGAAGTATTGCAGCGCCGCTTCAAGCGGCTGATGGAAGAAAGCAAGCGGCCGGGCCTCGATGACGCGCTGGCCGCGGTTGAGACCGGGGACCCTCCTCACGACGAAGATCAGGCGATCGACCAGCCCTGGCCAGATCTGGTGTTGATCGATGGCGGGCAGGGACAGTTGCGCGCCGCGCAGGAGACGCTCGCGGGGATGGGTCTCACCGATGTGCCGTTGATCGCTATCGCCAAAGGGCCGGATCGGGATGCGGGCCGCGAAACGTTCTTCATGCCCGGCCGCAATCCGTTCAAGTTGCCGCCGCGCGATCCGCTGCTCTATTTCATCGAGCGGTTGCGCGACGAGGCGCATCGCTTTGCGATCGGCTCCCACCGGGCGCGGCGCAAGAAGGATATTCGTGAGGCGGGCTTGCAGGAAATTCCGGGGATCGGGCCCACCCGCAAGCGCGCGTTGCTGCGCCATTTCGGCACTCTGAAGGCGATCGAGCGGGCGTCGGTTTCCGACCTCGCCAACGTGCCAGGAATTAATGCGGAAACGGCGCGAAAGATATATGACTTTTTCCATGAGCGGACCGGCTGACCGGCCGCGTAATGCAGGGTAAGTGGCAATGATCATCGAGCGGCAGGAAAACGTCACCGACGCCGTGCTGGACGCGTTCAAGAACGTGGCCGATCCGCGCTTGCGGGAAATACTCGCGGCACTGGTGAAGCACCTGCACGCGTTTGCGCGTGACGTGCATCTGACCGAGGAAGAGTTCGAGAAGGCAATCGGCTACATCACCGCGCTCGGCCAAAAGACCACCGACAACCACAACGAAGTGGTGCTGATGTCCGGCTCGCTCGGCTTCTCGACGCTTATCTGCCTGCTCAACAACGGCAATAACGGCCAGACCGAGACGACGGCCAATCTGCTCGGCCCGTTCTGGCGCCTGAATTCGCCGCGCACCGAAAGCGGCGGCTCGATCGTGCGTTCGCCGACGCCGGGCCCGGTGATGTTCGTCAACTGCTGGCTGAAGGATCAGAGCGGCAAGCCGATCGAGGGCGCCGAGGTCGACATCTGGCACTCCTCGCCGGAAGGGTTCTACGAACAGCAGGACCCGAAGCAGGCGGACATGAACCTGCGCGGAAAATTCATAACAGATGTGCAAGGTCACTTCGGCTTCCGCAGCGTGAAACCGGCGGGCTATCCGATCCCGATCGATGGGCCGGTGGGCGAACTGGTGCGCGCGACCAAACGCCACAATTACCGGCCCGCGCACCTGCACTTCCTGATCTTCAAGGAAGGCTTCAAGACATTGATCTCGCAAATCTATGTCAATGACGACGAGCGGCTGGAGACCGACGTGCAGTTCGGCGTCACGCGCGCGCTGGTCGGAAATTATGTCCGTCACGAGGGACCGGCGCCGGCCGCCGACGTCAAAGGCGAGTGGTATTCGCTCGATCAAACTTTCGTCATGGAGCCCGGAAAAAGCCGTTTACCTCGGGCACCTATTCAGTAATCAGCAGATCGCAGCCGGGCTGCGGTTGACGACTCTGCGCGGGGGGTGTTGCTTTCGGCCATGAACTCGGTGAGCAGCCATCATTACCGCTCGCGCTCGCTGGCGCTGCCCAATCTCCTGACCTACGGCCGCATTGTCGCAGTCCCGGCTGTGGTCGCGTGCCTCTATTGGCAGGCGCTGTTGGGCGGCGGCCTGTGGCTGCGCTGGCTCGCGCTCGCGATCTTTATCGTTGCCGCCGTGACGGATTTTTTCGACGGCTATCTGGCGCGCGCGTGGCATCAGCAGTCGGCGCTCGGCCGCATGCTCGATCCGATCGCCGACAAGTTGCTGGTTTCCGCCAGTCTGTTGATGCTGGCCGCGGACGGCACGATCCGCGGCTGGACGCTGTGGGCGGCGATCATCATTCTCTGCCGCGAAATCCTGGTGTCGGGCTTGCGCGAATTCCTCGCCGAGCTGCGCGTCAGCGTGCCGGTAACGCGCCTCGCCAAATGGAAAACGGCCGGGCAGATGATCGCCGTCGGCTTTCTGCTGGCCGGCAAAGCGGGCGACCTCGTCATTCCTCATGTCACACTGGTCGGCTTGACGTTGCTGTGGCTGTCGGCGCTGCTCACGCTTTACACTGGCTGGGATTATTTCCGCGCCGGCCTGCGCTACCTGATCGAGGATTAGGGGCTATATACCCGCAAGGCCGTCCGCGGACCCGGTCCGGGGATGGGAACCGATTTTCGGGATAAGGGAATACATTCGTGAAGCTGCGTTATTTCGCCTGGGTGCGCGAGCGTGTTGGTATCCCCGAGGAAGACCTCGAGGTTCCGGCGGACGTGAAAACCGTTGCGGAACTAATCGCGTGGCTTTCCGCGCGTGGTGAGGAATATGCCCATGCCTTCGCCAATCCCAGGGTGATCCGCGCGGCGATCGACCGGAGCCATGTCCAGGCGCAAGCGCCGATCAAGAACGCCGGCGAAATCGCCTTTTTTCCGCCGATGACGGGCGGCTAGTGGAGTGGATTTGACATTCGCTACCCCGCGAGCCGCGAGTCCCCGAAGCGAATGTCAAATCCAAACTCCACTAGAAACGTATTATTTGCCAGTGGTCCTTTGATTCCAACATTCGCAAAGGTGCTCGACGCAGTGGGTTGCGAATGTTGGAATCGGACCGCTAGCCTCTCCCGCATCCGGCTCGGCGGGAGTACATTAGCGGCATGACCGCGACCATCCGTCTGCAACGCGAGCCGTTCGACACCGCCGCCGAAGCTGCGAAGCTCACGCGCGGCCGTACCGACATCGGCGCGGTCGTGACCTTTACCGGCATCTGTCGCGGCAGCGAGGACGGCAAACCGATCGTTGCGCTCACGCTCGAGCATTATCCCGACATGGCGGAAGTGGAGATCGCGCGGCACGTGGCGGAAGCCGGGAAACGATGGCCGCTGCTCGGTGTCAGCGTCGTCCATCGGTACGGCCGCATCGCTCCGGGTGAAGATATAGTGATGGTCATCGCTGCGTCGTCGCATCGCGAGGCCGCATTTGCGGCCGCGGAATTTTTGATGGACTATCTGAAAACACGTGCGCCATTCTGGAAGCAGGTGGAAGCGGCGAGTGGAGCAAGCTGGGTGGCGCCGAAAGAAGCCGACGATCGCGCCAGCGAGCGATGGAGCGCCATCGGCGAACGCGAACCGGTGCGTTGACGCCGCGGCCGGATTGATCGGAAGATTCGCTCAAGCGGAGCGATTTGAGGAGAACGACATGCGAGCCTGGCTTATCGCGACGGCGGCTCTGCTCGCCACGACGTCGATCTGTCTGGCGCAGGCCAGCAAGCCGGCCGCGCCGGACAAGGCGAAGAAACTCGGCGGCATCGAATATCGGACCGAGGACATGAACACCAAAAACAGCGAGAGCCGGCAATATCAGGTCGATGTCGACAAGAAGAAGGATTTATTTCTTTACGGGCAGACGACGAAGGTGGATCCGACTTATCGGCAACCCGGGCAGTCAGGCCTGCCGGGCAATGCGGTCGGCGAACCCGAAACGCGCTACGGTATCGGGCTCGGTGTGCGGTTTTAATCCGGCATCGTCGGCGGCTTTCATTGATGCTATTGTTGCGGGCTTGCAACGCGATCTGTAAGCGCGATCGGAGAGAACAAGTGCACGGGCTGGCCGTTGTTCTCGCATTTGTCGGCATGGTGCTGACATTAGGTGGCGCTACGTCCGCGCCGCAGGTTTCCTATTTTGACGTGAAAGCGGATGCCGGTCCGCATGACGTTGCGCCCGCTCCGGACGGGACCGTCTGGTACACCGCGCAGGCGCAAGGCGCGCTCGGCAGGCTCGATCCGAAAACCGGCAAGGTGGAGCAAATTCCGCTCGGCTCTGACTCGGCGCCGCACGGCGTCATCGTCGGTCCGGATCGCGCAGCGTGGATCACCGACGGCGGCCAGAATGCCATCGTACGTTTCGATCCTGCGCAGAAAGTCCTGAAGCGGTTTCCGCTGCCGGCAGACTTCCCGAATGCCAATCTCAACACTGCGACGTTCGATCGCAAAGGGATTCTCTGGTTTACCGGGCAAAGCGGCGTCTATGGCCGCGTCGATCCCGCAACCGGCAAAGTCGATGCCTGGAAGGCGCCGAAGGGACCGGGACCCTACGGCATTACGACCACGCCGAAAGGCGAAGTCTGGTACGCCTCGCTCGCCGGCGACCACATCGCCAAAATCGATACGGTGAGCGGCGATGCGATGATTGTACCGCCGCCAAAGCCCGGCGTCGGGCCGCGCCGCATCTGGTCGGACTCAAAGGGACAGTTGTGGGTGAGCTTCTGGAACACCGGCGAAGTCGCGCGCTATGAGCCGATCGCCAAGAACTGGACGGTATGGAGTCTGCCGAACAGCAAGAGCGGCTGCTACGCCGTCTATGTCGACGAGAAGGATATCGTCTGGGTGACGGATTTCGTCGCCAACGCGATCCTGCGTTTCGATCCCGCGACCGCGAAATTCCAGAGCTTCCCCAGCAACCGGCGGGGTGCGGCGGTGCGCCAGTTAAGCGGCAGGCCGGGTGAAATATGGGGCGCCGAATCCGGCACCGACCGCCTGGTCGTGGTGAAGGATTGACGGCTCGGGCATTGGCTGCAGGATGACGGCATGCCGTTTGATTCGCTGACGAGCCGCAGGCGTCTGCTGCAAATCCTCGCGGGCGGCGCATGTCTCGCTGCGGCCGGTGACGGTGCCGTCGCCGGGGAAGCCCATATCGATCGCCTGATCGGCGAGGCGCGCGCCTACGGGCCGATTTCGCAGCGCATCGATTTTATCTCGCGCGCGCTGCGCGGCGTGCGCTATCGCGGTTATACGCTGATCGGCGGGCCGCGGCGGCCGGAAGAATTCGTCGTGCGCGACGACGGCTTCGACTGCGTCACGTTTTGCGAAACGGTTTTCGCTGCGGCGCTGGCGCATGATTCCGCCGAATTCAAGACCGTGCTGCGCGAAATCCGCTACCACAACGGAGTCGTCGCCTGGCGCGAGCGCAATCATTATTTCTTCGAGTGGAGCGAGCACAATATCCAGAACAGGATGTTCCGTCCGCTGACGATGGACGGTTCGGTGAAGATCGAGAAGGCCGTGTATTGGCATCGCGCGCTCGGTCCGCGCCATTTTTCAATGACGGTCATTCCACACACGGTGTTTCTGGCAAACCGCCACATGCTGGCGAACGGCGATATCGTCGGCTTCGTGACGCGGCGGCCCTATCTGGATTATTTCCACGTCGGGTTCGTCGCCTTCGGCCGTAACGGCGAATTCCTGCTGCGGCACGCATCGTTGAGTCACGGGCGCGTTGTCGATGAGCGCATGGAGCGCTTCGTCGCCGCCAATCGCGTCGGCTACGTCACGCTGCTGCGGCCGCGGGACCCGACGGTCCTTACAAGTCATGGCCGGGCTTGTCCCCGCCATCTCGTTTAGGGACGCACGACATTACAACTGAGAAGCAGGCGTGATCTTACGCCGCCGCAGCCTCGCCGGACGAATTCACCGTTGCGGTGTAGTCTTCCATCAGCGTCTTGGTGATGCCGCCCGGATTGAAATTCCACTGGGCGATTTCCGACACGGCGGTTACTTCGGCTGCCGAACCGGTGATGAAGCATTCCGAGAAGCCGGTAAGCTCGTCCGGCATGATGCGGCGTTCGATCACTTCGATGCCGCGCTTGCGCGCAAGCCCGATCGTCGTCTGCCGCGTGATGCCGTCGAGGAAGCAATCGGCCAGCGGCGTGTGAATCTTGCCGTCCTTGACGAAGAAGATGTTGGCGCCGGTGCATTCGGCGACGCGGCCTTCCCAGTCCAGCATCATGGCGTCGGCGTAGCCTTTGCGCTCGGCCTTATGCTTGGAGATGGTGCAGATCATGTAGAGCCCGGCCGCCTTGGCCCGGCACGGCGCGGTGCGCGGATCGGGCCGGCGGTATTCGGCGAGATCGAGCCGAATGCCTTTCAGCCGCTGCTCGGGGTCGAAGTAGCTCGGCCATTCCCAACTGGCGATCGCGAGGTGGATTTTGTTGTTCTGTGCGGAGACGCCCATCATCTCCGAGCCGCGCCAGGCGACCGGACGAACGTAGGCTTCCTTCCTGCCGTTCTTCTCGACAACCAGCTTTTTGGCGGCGTCGATTTCGGCGACCGAATAGGGGATATCGAAGTCGAGGATATTGGCGGACCGCTTCAACCGCTCCGAGTGCTGGGTGCTTTTGAAAATCCTGCCGCCGTAAGCGCGTTCGCCTTCGAACACGCAGCTTGCGTAGTGCAGGCCATGACTGAGCACATGCAGGTTGGCGTCCTGCCAGGGCACCAGCTTGCCGTCGTACCAGATGACGCCTTCGAGGCGGTCGTAGGATTGTGCAGCCATGGTCTCCTCCTGAACTCTACGCGCCTTGCCGGTGAGGCGAGCCTTGTTTTCCGGCCTTAATGGCGCTTTTTTCCCGCGCAATCCAACACTTTGCTTCGCGCGGCAACACCGGTAATACTGGCCCGAGCCCATGAGAGCGCGCTACCTGAGATGGCGTCATGACGCCCCGGCCGGCAATTCGGGCACGATCCTTTCGTCTGCGTGGCTGTTTTTGTAACAATAAGACGAGAATACGTCAATATGGCTGACATAAATGTGACCGCCAGCGCGGCAGGCTTGGCAGACCGGTCGGCGGCCGCCGGTGCCGGGCAGGCGCGAACAGCCGAGCCCATTTGGGACATCATCGAGCTTTTGTTCTTCGCCTATCGGGATTTCGTCGGCGACCCGGACGCCGTCCTGAGCAAGTTGATGTTCGGGCGCGCCCATCACCGGGTGCTGCATTTCGTCAATCGCAATCCGGGCATGAAGGTGGCCGACCTGCTGAGCATCCTGAACATCACCAAGCAGTCGCTCGGCCGTGTGCTCAAGCAACTCATCGATCAGGGTTACGTGTTGCAGAAGGAGGGCGCGCAGGATCGCCGCCAGCGTCTGCTTTACGTCACGGCAAAGGGTGAGGCACTGGCGCTCAAGCTCGCTGCGCTTCAGACCGAACGCATCACGCGCGCGTTCGGCGAACTCGGTCCCGGCGCGCATGAGGCGGCGCGGCGGTTCCTGACTGCCATGATCGATTCTGAAAACCGCGACGGTGTGGTTCGCCTGATTGCGCGCGGCGATCACGCCCGCAAGCAGCGTTCCTGAGGCGGCTTGGGAGCCCGGCCGATGTCTCTCCCCGCTTTGCTCGCCGACGACGCGCCGCACCTTTTGGTCGTCGATGACGACCGGCGCATCCGCGATCTGCTTTCGCGCTTTCTCAGCGGCGAAGGCTATCGTGTGACCACGGCGGAAACGGCGGCCGAAGCGCGCGCCAAGCTTGTCGGGTTGCGCTTCGATCTTCTGATCCTTGACGTGATGATGCCCGGCGAATCCGGTTTCGATCTCGCCAAGGCGATCCGCGATTCATCGAGCGTTCCGATCCTGATGCTGACCGCGCGCGACGGCAGCGAGAGCCGGATCAAGGGCCTTGAAATCGGCGCCGACGATTATCTCGCCAAGCCGTTCGAGCCGCGCGAATTGTCGCTGCGCATTGCCAATATCTTCAGGCGCGCGCAGCCGGTGGTCATGCCGCCGGCGGAATCCGTGCGCTTCGGCCAATTCGTGTTTCATCTCGCACGCGGCGAATTGCGCCGCGGTGAGGAAACGATCCGTCTCACCGATCGCGAGCGCGAGATGTTGCGCGTGCTGGCGGCGACGCCGGGCGAGACCGTGTCGCGTGCCGCGCTTGCCGGCGATGGCGGGCCCGTGAGCGAGCGCGCCGTCGATGTGCAGGTGAACCGGCTGCGCCGCAAGATCGAAAACAATCCGACCAATCCGCTGATCGTGCAGACCGTGCGCGGCGTCGGTTACCGGCTGGTAATCACCACATGACCAGTCTCGACATCGGCATCGCCACCATTCGCTCGATCCGGACGGCGGCCGTCCGTTTCGGCGAAGGCTGGCGGCGCGTCAGCCGCTGGCTCAACAGCGTCATGCCGAAGGGTCTTTATGCCCGTGCGCTGCTCATCATCATTTTGCCGATGGTGATTTTGCAATCGGTGGTCGCGTTCGTGTTCATGGAGCGCCACTGGAATCTGGTCACGCAGCGTCTTTCGGCCGGGGTCGTGCAGGACATCGCCGCCCTGATCGATGTCTATAACGGCTACCCGCAGGACGCCGATCGCGCGCAGATCCGGCGCATCGCGCAGGACCGGCTCGGCCTCGCCGTCGACTTTCTGCCGATTTCGGAAATGCCGCCGCCCGGACCGAAGCCGTTCTTCTCGCTGCTCGACCAGTCGCTGTCGGAAGAAATCCGCAAGCAGATCGGGCGGCCGTTTTGGGTCGATACCGTCGGCAAATCGGCGCTGGTTGAAATTCGCGTCCAGCTCGACAACGCGGTGATGCGCGTCTTTGCTCGGCGCAGTGCGGCTTACGCCTCAAACTCGGAGATTTTCCTGCTGTGGATGGTGGGCACGTCGGTGGTGCTGCTCACCGTCGCGATCATCTTCCTGCGCAATCAGATCAAGCCGATCCTGCGGCTCGCGGATGCTGCGGAAAGTTTCGGCAAAGGCCGCGACGTTGCGAATTTCCGTCCGCGCGGAGCCCGCGAGGTACGCCGTGCTTCGCAAGCCTTCATCGAAATGAAGATGCGCGTCGAGCGTACCATCGAGCAACGTACGGCGATGCTCGCGGGCGTTTCGCACGATCTGCGCACGATCCTGACGCGCTTCAAGCTCGAGCTGGAATTGATCGGCCGCAGCCCGGAACTCGAGCCGATGAAGAAGGACGTCGATGAAATGGCGCGGATGCTGGAGGCTTATCTCGCCTTCGCGCGCGGCGATCTCGGCGAAGTATCCGCACAGACCGACATGGAAGCCTTTCTCAACGAACTCAAGGACGACGCCGAGCGTCACGGCCACCGGTCGAGCGTCGTTTTCCGCGGTCCGCCAATTGTCACGGTGCGGCCGGCGGCGTTCAAGCGTTGCCTCGGCAATCTGGTGTCGAATGCCGCGCGCTTCGCGCCGTCAATCGCGATCACCGGCCACCGCGACCACCGCTGGCTCACCGTTACCATCGATGACGACGGGCCGGGCATCCCGACACATATGCGCGAGGAAGTGTTCAAGCCTTTTCTGCGGCTCGACGATGCGCGCAATCAGGACGAGGGCGGCACCGGTCTGGGCTTGGCAATCGCGCGTGACATCGCGCGTTCGCACGGCGGCGACATCACGCTCGGCGACAGCCCGCTCGGCGGCCTGCGCGCGACGGTGAAGGTGCCGGTGTAGTTACGCTGCGTCGGCTTCAGCGACATCCTCTTGTGCCGGTCTGCGCCGGCGGCGGCGCGGTCCGCGCACGAGACATCGCGGAATCGCGCACAGGTCGTCGAGGAACCCGGCCCAGCGTTCGCCGCTGGCGAGGCCGCGGTCGAGAGCCGCCATCGTGCGGTCGAGGCCGGGCTCGTCGTCATCCAGCCACACGCCGATCACGCGCGCGAACATCAGCGCGGCGCCTTGCGCGCGCAACGCGCCCATGGGGCCGGACGCGCCGATATTGGCGGCGGTCAGCATCCATTGCTGCGAGCGCACCGCCATCGCGTTGAGCATCAGCGCGAGGCCCGGATTGCGCCGCGCCGAACGAACCAGCGAGCGCAGCGCTTCCTTGTACGGCGCAAGCGTCTCGATCCGCCGCATCAACACGTCGAGCAATCTTTCGCGCGGCGGCTCGTCGGCCATGTCGGCGTCGGTGCCGGCGAGTACGATGCGGTCGATGTCCTTGATGTGGGCGGCGAGAATGGCGGCCTTCGAGCCGAAATCGCCGCGCAACTGCGACAGCGTCAGGCCGGCGCGCCCGGCAATTTCAGCAAGGCCGATCCGCTCGAACGGTTGTTCCGCGAGCAGCGACATCAATGCGTCGACCGCCTTGTCGCGGTCTGTGGTGCCGCGAGCAGCGGGCGCGGGGTGTGCCTTTCCTTGCGCCGATCCTTGTGATCTGCGCGGGCGTTTGGTTTTGCGGGCCATGGCGGCCTCCGTGACTGTTCCTCTGACCTGAATTCAGGAGGTTCCTTAATCTAGGTCTGCGAAGGGGCGGGTTCTAGCCCGCCAGCTCGCGCGAGCGCCGGGTGGCCGCCGCCACCGCCTGCGTGAGCAGCGCGCCGAATCCGTCGGAACCCATCAGGATTTCGAGAGCGGCGGCGGTGGTTCCGCCAGGCGACGTGACGTTCTGGCGCAGGGATGCGGCATCGAGCGGCGAACGATGCAACAACTCGCCGGACCCGGAGATGGTTTCGCGCGCCAATGTCAGCGCAAGCTCGGCCGGGAGTCCGGCGGCGACGCCGGCTTTGGCAAGACATTCGGCGAGCAAAAAAACGTAAGCGGGACCCGATC
>JBARCH010000278.1:0-1773 GCA_049793875.1 Pseudolabrys sp.
AGGCCGGCGAACGCAGACGTTTTCTTGCGGTTGAAGTCGCCTTCGAGACCGTGGCCGACCGCTTCGTGCAGCATCACGCCCGGCCAGCCGGAGCCGAGCACGACGTCCATTTCTCCCGCAGGAGCGGGCACGGCGTCGAGATTGATCAGTGCCTGGCGCACGGCCTCATCGACCGCGCCCTGCCACGACGTCGTCTCGATAAAGCGCTGGAAGCCTTCGCGTCCGCCGAAGCCGTGGCTGCCGGTTTCCTGTTTGTTGCCGTCGCCGACGACGACCGACACATTGAGCCGCACCAGCGGCCGCACGTCGCGATAGCTCTGGCCGTCAGCGCGCACGATTTCGACGACCTGCCAGCTCGCGCCGATGCTGGCCGAAACCTGCCGCACGCGCGGGTCCTTGGCGCGCGCGTAAGCGTCGATCGTCTCGAGCAACTTGACCTTGGCGTCGAACGCCGGCGTGCCGAGCGGATTTTCGTCGCCATAAAGTTTGCGATTGGTACGGGCGGGTGCGTCCGCGTAGGTGCCGGTGTGGCCGCCCTTCACTGCGCGCACGGCCGCGGCGGCGCGAGCTATGGCCGCTTCCGACATATCGGAGGCATGAGCGTAACCGACCGCTTCGTCCTTGACCGCGCGCAGGCCGAAACCCTGTGCCGTATCGTAGGTCGCCTGCTTCAGGCGGCCGTTGTCGAACACCAGACCTTCAGACTGGCTGTATTCGAGGAACAGCTCGCCGTCGTCGGCGCCCTCCAGTCCGCGCTTGATGAGTTTCGCGACGCTATCCCGGTCGAGTTCGGCGCGGTCGAGAAGAGAAGATGTAGATTTGTCCATGGCGGGCTCCGTCAGGCCATCAGATATGCGCGATGTGGCAATTCTGCGAGGGCCGAATTACCACTGAAACCGCACGGAAACATTACCGATGGGATCGAGCGCGTGGGTCAGGCTGCTCTCATCCGCCTCCAGCATGATCGGCGGTGTTATCGAGCCGGTGATGATGATGTCGCCCGATTTGAGCCGTTCGCCGTAAGCTGCGAGCGTATTGGCAACGTGCGCGACGATATCGACGAGTCTGCCGGTCAGCGCCTCGGGGTCGGTCGTGCTGGCCGCTTCGACACCGCGCCGGATCAGCCGTGAGGTGAGACCGGCGACGCTTGCGCCCGGCCGTGTCACGCCGGCGAGCAAGACGTGACGCTGGTAAACGTCTGCCGCAATCACGGCGTCGAGGTTATCCGGCGTCGGTGGCGGATCGAAATCGGCCAGTTCGATTGCCGGCAGGATTTCCTTGACCGCGGTGTGGGCATCCTCGGCGCTCGCTCCTCCCGGCAGATCCTGCGCCATGCGAACGGCGATCTCACATTCAGCGACCGGCTTGGTCCAGCCGGCGAACGATACTTCGCTGCCCGAAAGCAGCAAGCCGCGCTGCATCAGGAAACCGACGACCGGCGCCTTGAGATCGAGCTTTTGCATCGCGGCCTGTGCGCCGAGTCCGACTTTCCAGCCGAGCGGCTTCTCGCCGGCGGCAATGCGGGTGCGGCGCGCGGCGAGTTGCGCCGGCATTCCCTTTGCGATGCGCGGATCGTCCCAGGCATTCATCACGTGTGGCTGTCCGGGTGATTTTCGTAACCGGAATCCTCGATCGAGCCCGCGCCCATCCAGCCCCAGACCAGGACGACGTCTTTGTCCGATGTGTTGTTGAAGCCGTGCCAGCAGTCGCGTGGCGAATAGACGACGTCGCCTTCGACGGAAGGTTCTTCGCCGTCGTCGGTATAAATGTGGC
>JBARCH010000279.1:0-2593 GCA_049793875.1 Pseudolabrys sp.
CACTAAGCAAATATATGATTCTAGTGCCGCTTATCGATTTGAAGTTCCTGAAGGAGCTTGCGGCAGGTGATGCAGGAACTTCAAATCGGCGGCACTAGTCGCTCAACTTCAGCGACTGCACGATCGGCTTCCACTTCGCCGTTTCGCTTTGCAGGTAATCGGCGAGTTCTTTCGGCGTGCCGCCGCGCGGTTCGCCGCCGAGCCTGGCGAGCGTGCTTTGGAACGTCTCCGTTTTCAAGGCGGCGTTCACTGCCGCGTTGACCTTTGCGATGACGGCGGGCGGCGTCCCGCGTGGCGCGAGCAGGGCGGTCCACGCGCCGGTCGAAAGCGACGGATAGCCCGCTTCGCTCATGGTCGGGACGTCCGGCAATTCCTTCGAGCGGGTGCGGCCGCCGATGGCGATCGCGCGCAATTTGCCGCTGCGCACGAGTTGCAGCGAGGTGCTCAACGTATCGAACGTCAACTGCACCTGTCCGGTCATCACGGCCTGTAGCGCCGGACCGCCACCCTTGTAAGGGACGTGGACGATATTCGTGCCGGTGGTCGCCTTGAACAACTCGGCCGTCAGATGCGGCAGGGTGCCGATGCCGCCGGTCGAATAATTGAGCTTGCCGGGATTGGCCTTGGCGTAGGCGACCAATTCGGCCATCGACCTGATCGGCACATCCGGATTGACCACGAGCACCTGTGGCGTCTCGGTAATCAGGCTGATCGGGGCAAAGTCCGCGGCGGTGTAACCGGCGTTCTTGTGGATCATCGGACTCATGATCAGTCCGCTCGCTGCGGTCACCGTCAGGGTGTAGCCGTCGGGGATCGCGTCGGCGGCCAGCTTGGAGCCGATGATGTTGCCCGCGCCCGGCTTGTTCTCGATGTAGACCGGTTGACCGAGTTGGGCGGGCAGGGCGTTGCCGATAAGCCGCGCCATGACGTCAACTGGGCCGCCGGCCGGTGTCGGCACGATGATCCTGATCGGGCGGTTTGGGTATTGTTCGGCGCAAGCGGGCAGCGCCGTGAGCGCCGCGGTCGCGGCAAGAGCGGTGGCAAGAATGGTCGCAAGGCATGCCCGGCGCATGACGCTTTCCATTGGCCCGTCGAGTCAGAGCCTACATGGTTGAAGCGGCGAACGGCAACGTGCCGGTCTAGCGATTGATGTGGTCAGTCGTGATCAGCCGTATGCGCAGGTTACCCGCCGGGGTGCCGACGCAATGCAGATAGGGCCACTCGCGCTTGGCGCATTGGGAGGCCGGTTCGCTGATGGAGGCTTTGGCGGGGCTGACGACCGCCTCCTTGACCTGCGGTCCCGACATCAGCGCGACGGTGCCGGCAACAACCAATGCGGCTAACGCTATGAAGACGGGTTTGAGCATGGCGGCAGCTTGCTTTCCGGTGTGGTGGACACCCCTGTAATTGGAACGCGCGGCGAGCCGTCCGGTTCAAAGGCCGCGCCGATATATGTGAGGCGGCGGACCGGCGTGCTTTCCCCGGCTTGCGGGCCGCAAAAGGCCGGGTTAGACCCCGGTTTATGTCGCGGACTGCCCTTTACGCCGGATCCTTCGACCCGGTCACCAACGGCCATCTCGATGTCGTGCGCCAGGCCGCGCGGCTCGCCGACCGGCTGGTGCTCGCTATCGGTGTGCATCCCGGCAAGAAGCCGCTGTTTTCCGCCGACGAACGGCTGGCGATGCTCGAGCAGACCTGCGGGCCGGTCGCGCGCCGGGAAAAGTGCAAGCTCGTCTGCGTCACCTTCGACAATCTGGTGATTGCGGCCGCGCGCAAGCAGGGCGCGACGCTGCTCATCCGCGGGCTGCGCGACGCCACCGATTTCGACTACGAAATGCAGATGGCGGGCATGAACGCGACGATGGCGCCGAAGGTGCAGACCGTGTTCCTGCCGGCCTCGCCGGACGTGCGCCCGATCACCGCCACATTGGTCCGTCAGATCGCCGGCATGGGCGGCGACGTGTCCGCCTTCGTGCCGGCAAGCGTGGCCGCGCACCTGAAGAAGAAATTCTCGAAATAACCTCTGGAGTCCGCATGATCCGCATTGCCGCCGTCCTCATCGCGCTCGTTTGCGCGGTCCCGGCTCTCGCCGCGCCGCCGAAGCTCCCCGCCGGCACCGATCCGCAGAATGCGATCGTGATCGACACCAGCAAAGGCCGCGTCGTCATCAAGCTGCGCACCGATCTCGCGCCCAAGCATGCCGAGCGGCTGAAGCAGCTCGCACGCGACGGCTACTACAACAACGTGCCGTTCCACCGCGTGATGGCCGGCTTCATGGCGCAGACCGGCGACGGGCAGAATTTCGACGGCACCGGCCATTCGAAATATCCGAACCTGCATTCGGAGTTCTCGCAGGTGCCGTTCAAGCGCGGCGTCGTCGGCATGGCGCGCGCGAGCGATCCGAATTCGGCGAACTCGCAGTTCTTCATCTGCTTTGCGGACGCGTCGTTTCTCAACGGCCAATACACCGTGATCGGCAACGTGGTGTCGGGCATGGACGTGGTCGATAAATTGAAGAAGGCACCCGCCGGGTCGCAAAGCGGCGCGGTGACCGATCCCGACAAGATGCTGAAGGTGCAAGTCGCCTCGGACA
>JBARCH010000280.1:0-2088 GCA_049793875.1 Pseudolabrys sp.
CGCTGACGGAAATCGGCCTCATGTTGCTGGGTTTCGCCATCGTCGCCTCGCTTCTCGTCGGCGCTCAACTGCCGTTCTTCGGTGGGGTGGTCGGCAATATCGTCGCCTTGATCAAGGAGTTGGGTTCGAATGGTCTCGTCGGGCTTATCGCCCTCGGGCTCATTCTCTGGCTGTTCTCGAAACGCTCGATGGCCTGACGCGCCGGCGAGCAAATTTGGGTGGGGATCACCCTCCCCACCCATTCGTCTTTGCGTCAAAGCGCCATCATAGGTGAGCCATGATGGACATTCTCGACAAGACCAAGCGCTATCTGTGGACGTTCGTCGAGCTCGGCTTCATCAGCGTGCTCGCGATCATGCTGATCTATTTAATTCTCGGGCAAAGCTCGGGCGTGTTCGTGCTGTCGGTTGCCGACAACGTCCTCAAGTTCGCCAACGCGGTGCCGACGCCGAGCCTGATCGGGCTCGCGCTGATCCTCGCGATCATCTACCTGATTATGAATCGCCTGAAATAGACGGCGAATTCGGCGATCGGATGCTTCAGGTATCCGCGCCCGCGCGCACTGCGACGCCTTTTTCCTTCAGCGTCTGTTGCAGTTCGCCGGCCTGGAACATCTCGCGGATGATGTCGCAGCCGCCGACAAACTCACCCTTCACATAAAGCTGCGGGATGGTCGGCCAGTTGGAGTAGGCCTTGATGCCGTTGCGCAGGTCGTCGGACTCCAGGACGTTGAGGCCCTTATAGGCGACGCCCAGATGATCGAGGATCTGCACCACCTGCCCGGAAAACCCGCACATCGGAAACTGCGGTGTGCCCTTCATGAACAGAACGACGTCGTTGCTCTTCACTTCGTTTTCGATGAATTGATCGATTGCCATGATCTCGGTCCTGTCTGGCCGCCCGCGGGCGAGTCAGCCCGTTTCCACGGATATATGTAGCGCAACTGCCGCCGTCACCCCAAGAGGGACGGGCAAAAAGGGGGATGGTTTGGCATCAGCCTATCGTCGGATAGGCGCGTAGAAGGTGCCCTCCACCTCGAAAAAATCGTCCTGATTGAGCCGGCTGACTTCCACAATAGTGCGCGGCGGATAGGCGCCATCCGGCCAGAATTCCGCCTGCACCGCGTTGGCGATGGAGCGGTGGCGCGCCATGTCGGTGACGTAGACCACGAGGCGCACGCAGTCGGCGAGGCTGGCGCCGTCTGCGGCTGCGATCGTTTTCATGTTCGTGAAAGCCTGCCGTACACGCGGTTCCTCGCCTGCGACCAAGGCGTTGGTCGCGGGATCAATGCCGCGCATTCCGGCGACGAATACGAAATCGCCCGCGCGGGCGCCGAGGCTCCAGGTTCCGGTCGACTTGATGGCGCCTTCGGGCGCGAGCAGCTTGACGCGCATCGGCATTAGCTTTCGCGCGCGCCCTTGGACGAAATCCGGCGGCCGCTTTTCCGAATCATGCGCTAGCCTTCGGGCGTGGCGGTCTGCAGCGCCAGCGCGTGCAGCACGCCGCCCATCTGTCCCTTGAGCGCCTCGTAAACGAGTTGGTGCTGCTGCACCCGCGACTTGCCCTTGAACGAGGCGGAAATCACGGTCGCCGCGTAATGGTCGCCATCGCCGGCGAGATCGCGAATCGTCACCTGGGCGTCGGGGATGCCGGCCTTGATCAGGCGTTCGATGTCGGCAGCATTCATCGCCATATCGGCACTCCGGCGGGCCGGTAACCACGCCAAAAGAAAGAATCCGCGGAAACTATGAGCGGTTTTTTTCCGGGTGACAAATGGCAGCCGGCGGATAGGCTCACCCCGCGACAAAATGGCGACGGCGATGGCCACGTTCGGAACCGCCGACGGGGGAATTGCGATGCGTGTGACGCCGGCTGGAGTACGGGCGCGTGCCTTGCGCGCTGCAATTGCGGTGGCGCTTGCGGTCGTCGTCGCTGCCGCGGCTGGACAAGCGCAAGCACAAACCACCGACGCCGCGCCCCCGGCGCCTGCCGCGTTCGGCAATGTCGCGCCGATTGCTCCCGCCCCGCCTCCGCCCGCGAGTTCAGACCGCCCAAAACCGAAGCCTGTTGTTGTCGCACCTCCGCCCG
>JBARCH010000281.1:0-8617 GCA_049793875.1 Pseudolabrys sp.
CTCAAGCTCGACCGCCGCGAAATCTGGCGCGAGAAATCCGGCGCGCCGCGCACCGCTTTCGCCGCGCACAAATTCAATCCGGTGTTCGAACTGCTGGCGCGCCACCCGCGCCTGGTCGAGCCGCTGATGCAATTGTTCGGCGAAGGCGTTTACGTCCACCAATTCAAGCTCAACGCCAAAGCCGCCTTCGAAGGCGACGTCTGGCAGTGGCATCAGGATTACGGCACATGGGCGCGCGACGACGGCATGCCGGAAGCGCGCGCGATGAACATCGCCGTCTTTCTCGATGACGTGCTGCCGATCAATGGCGCGCTGATGATCATCCCGAAGAGCCACAAGCAAGGCGTGCTTGAAGCGGGGCATGACAGGAGCACGACGTCCTATCCGCTATGGACGCTCGACAAGGAAACGGTGACACGGCTTGCCGCGGACGCTGCCGACCGCGACGGTGTCGGCATCGTCGCCCCAACCGGAAAGGCCGGCTCGGTGCTGATGTTCCACGGCAATCTGGTGCACGCCTCGCCGCCGAATATCACGCCCTACCCGCGCAAGATCGTTTACCTGACGCTGTGCGCCGTATCCAACCACATCACCAAATTTACGCGTGAGGAGTGGATCGCCCACCGCGACTTCACGCCAATTCAGCCTGCGGATGACGATTCGCTGCTCGAATATGCACGTGCGCACCGTGTAGCCGCGGAATAAATTTTTCCGTTCCCGCATTGCAACAAAACTGTCGTAACGCAATCACACGACGCGCGACATGATTCACGCGCAGGTGATACAGTTTGCTTAATCGGCCATGTAATTGCCGGAGTTTGCGGCTTACTGCCGATGAAATTGACTGCAGGGCAATTACGGCATGTACACGCTCTATTCGATGCAACGCTCCGGCAACAGTTACAAAGTCCGTCTGGCTCTGGCGCGGCTGGGCATTCCACATCGGCTGGTCGAGATTGACATTCTTCAGGGCGAAAGCCGTACACCGGAATTTCTCGCGAAGAACCCGAACGGGCAAATTCCCCTGCTGGAAGTCGCACCCGGCCGCTACATCGCGGAATCGAATGCCATTCTCTGGTACGTCGCGGGCGGCACGACATTGGCGCCGGAGGGCCGCATCGAAAAGGCCGAAGCGTTGCAATGGATGTTCTTCGAACAGCACAGCCTGGAGCCCAATATCGGCGCGGCATTTTTCTGGTTGGCGTTGATCAAGGGCGGACGTGAATTGCAACAGCACGCGCTGGAGGACTGGACCGAAAACGGCTATCGCGCGCTCGCCGTGATGGAAATGCACCTTGCCGGCCATCGCTATTTCGTGGACGACCGCTACACCATCGCAGACATTGCGCTCTATGCCTACACGCACGTCGCACACGAATGCGATCTGGATCTCTCGCGCTTTCCGGCAACGCGCGCCTGGCTTGATCGCATCGCTGCCGAGCCGGGTCACGTGCCGATGGACTGGCATCCGGAAGCGCTGGCAGTCGCGGAGTAGCAGGCCACCGGCCTGCCTAATGCATCGACATCAACCGACGCCAGAACCGAAGCGGGGCTTCAAAGGTATGCTGGCCGGGATGCTCGTCCTCGATATGAGGAACGATTGACGGCATAGCGCCCATGGAAAAATCGCCGAAGCCGAACAGGTCGATGTACCGATTCAGCGGCATGTACCCGACTTCAACCAGAGCGCGGGCAGTGGTGCGATCGAGATCGGTCATGATTTTTCCGTCTGTGGCGTTCCAGTTTCAAAATGGAAAGCCCCGGAAGCCGGTCGTGGTTCCTTCGGATTTACCGACTATTAACCGTAATCACGAAAACGCCACGGTTCGTCTACAGCTTTGCCTGACTCCAGCCGAACCCGCGCCCGGTTCAGTCGCCATCTTCGCGATATGAAGACAGGGTTCGCTTTGAGTCCGCCATGAAAAACGACGTTCCTCAGGCTGGATTCGCGCCTCTGACCGATCGTCCACTCGGCAAGGAGCGGCGCGCCGTTGCGGTTGCCGAGCTGATCACCACCGCGGCGCTCGCCGTTTGCACGCTTCTCGTTGCCATCGTGATGTCGATAAGTGTCGCCCGTGCCAATCCGGCTGGCACCGTCATCAATAACGAAGGCGGCCTGTTCGCGGTCGCTCTGTTGCTCGGCCTGATCTTTATTGGCATGGGCAGCCTGACCGCGATCCTGCCGCGCCGCCGCGCGCGTACGCCTCGCCGGTAGGCGTTGCCATTGTTGGCGGCCGCCCCAATGAGACGGTCGCCCTCATTTCCTCAGTGCGCGGTGATGCCGGCCTCTTTGATGATCGGCCACCACTTGTCGATTTCCGCTTGCTGGAATTTCCTCAGTGCCTCCGGCGTTTCCTGATCGGCGGGAAACTCATCATTCGCCAACGCGATCAGCTTCTGGTGGATGACCGGATCCTTCAAGGTCGCGACCAGCGCCGCGTTAAGCTTGGCGATGATCGGCTTCGGTGTGCCTTTCGGCGCCCAGAACGCATGCCAGAATGAAAAATAGAATCCCGGCAGGCCCGCTTCGTCGGTCGTCGGAATGTCCGGCAAAACGGCGAGCCGTTTCTTGCCGGTGACGGCGAACGCCTTGATCGTGTGGGCCGCGAGTTGCCCCATCGATACCGCTGGCGTGTTGAGCATCACGTCGATCTGGCCCGCCATCAGCGCCTGTGTCGATTCACCCGCGCCACGATAAGGCACCATCTGAATCGGAGTCCCGATCGCCTTTTGCAGCAGGATGCCACTGACATGGCTGGGCGAGCCGACGCCCGAATTCCCTTCGGTTGCCTTGTTCGGGTTCGCCTTGATCCACGCAATCAATTCTTTCAGGTTATTTGCCGGCATATTCCCGCGTGACACGACGAGGAACGGCTGCGTCGCGATCAACCCAATGGGCTCAAGATCTTTCATCAGATCGAAATTGAGCTTGTAGATCGCGCCGCTCGCTACGTTCGTGCCCCACTGCCCGATCAGGATCGTGTAGCCGTCGGGCGGCGCATGCACGACGCGGCTGACCCCGATGGTACCGCCTGCGCCGGACGTATTCTCCACGACGACGGTCTGGTTGAGCGCCTTGCGCAGGCCCTCGGCCATCAGCCGGGCGACCACATCGGTCGACCCGCCGACCCCGAGCGGCACGACCATGACGATCGGCCGCGACGGATAATCTTCAGCCACCGCCCCGCCGGTGAAACCTGCGATGCACGCGAGCGCCAAAAGCAATTTTTTCATGGAAACCTCCCGAATCGTTAAGACCATTGCACGGCGCGCTGCCGGGGGAAAAGCGCTAAGATAGCGGGCTTGGGGACGCCAGATTTGGAGAACGCATGACAGTTCGCCCCGCCGCATGGACGTTCATGCTGGTGCTGATGCTCCCATCGGCCGGCCTCGCCCAGACGTTCAAATCCTCCGCCGGGAATATCGAGGTCGAAACCGTCGCCCGCGGGCTGGCATATCCGTGGTCTCTCGCATTTCTGCCCGACGGCCGCATGCTGGTCACCGAACGCCCCGGCCGCATGCGCATTGTCACGCGCGACGGCAAGCTGTCGCCACCGGTTGTCGGCGTGCCCAAGGCTTTCGTGCATGGCCAGGCGGGGCTGCTCGATGTCGCGCTCGACCGCAACTACGCAAAAAATTCAATGATTTACTTTTGCTACAACGCGGACAGCGGCGGCAATGTCGCCCTTGCGCGCGCGCATCTCGTCGCAAACGAGAAACCGCACCTCGACGATCAGAAGACCATTTTCCGCCAGCAAGGCCGGCCCTCAAGCGGCAACAACGTCGCCTGCCGCATCGCGCAAGCACCGGATGGCAATCTGTTCGTATCGCTCGGCGATCATTTCTCAGCGGGCGAGCAGGCGCAGACGCTCGACAACACGATCGGCAAGATCGTGCGCGTCAGGCCGGACGGCACCGTACCGCCGGGCAATCCTTTCTCCGACAAGGCGGGCGCGAAACCCGAAATCTGGTCGTATGGCCATCGCAACGCGGAAGGACTCGCGTTCAATCCGGCCGACGGCAAATTATGGGAGCAGGAACACGGCCCCATGGGTGGCGACGAAATCAACATCGTCGAGAAAGGAAAGAACTACGGCTGGCCATTGGTGAGTTACGGCGTGAATTATGACGGCACGCCTGTCGGCAAGGGCAAGACACACGAGGCCGGCACCGAACAGCCGGTATGGCACTGGACGCCGTCGATCGCGCCCTCCGGCATGGCATTCTATGACGGCAAGCTGTTTCCGGCATGGCGCGGCTCATTGTTCAATGGCGCGCTGAAATTCCAGTTGCTGTCGCGTCTGACGCTCGACGGCGACAAGGTGGTGAAAGAAGAACGCCTGCTCGAAAATTTGCAGGAGCGCATCCGCGACGTGCGCGAGGGACCGGACGGTGCGCTTTACCTGCTCACCGACAACAGCGCGGGCCGCATTCTGCGCGTCGTGCCGGCGCGATAAACGCGCGGCAAATTGTAGCGGCTGCTCTGCATAAAAACGCGTGCGGAATTTTTCCGACGACGAAAACAAAACTTCGCACGCACGATCATCACGTTGCGGCGCGATTTTGGATTAGAACAATTTCACTTTGAGTTCTTTATAAACTACTGATTTCATTACATTTATTGCACTCGTTCGCCCCTGCTGCTTTTGTGCAGCCAACAAACAAAATGGGGGCGTCACAGTGAAATCGGCATTCGCATCATCAGCTTTGAAGGACTCAACGCGCGCGGCCCGGTTGTTGCACGCCGGCAGGATGCTTCCGCTCGCGGCTTTATTTGTTGCACCGCCGCTGACTGCGTACGCGCAATCGACCGACATCACGCTGCCGACAATCCAGATCGAGGGCACCAAGCAGACCGATGCCGTGACCGGTTATGTCGCCGACCAGAACGTCACGGCCACCAAGACGGAAACGCCGTGGATCGAAACGCCGCAATCGGTCAGCACCGTCGGAGCCGAACAAATCCGCGACCAGAATATCCAGCAGTTCGATGCGGTCGTGCGCTATTCGCCCGGCGTCAAGGGAGAGACATTCGGCGCAGATCCGCGCAACGACTGGTTTCTCATTCGCGGGTTCCCGTCGCAGAACGAAGCGACCTTTCTCGACGGGCTGCAATTATTCTACACCTCGTTTGCAAGCTGGAAGTTGCCGCCGTTCGCTCTCGAGCGAATCGACATTCTGCGCGGCCCCTCGTCCGTCCTGTACGGCGGCGGCAGCCCCGGTGGCGTCATAAACGCGGAAAGCAAGAAGCCTCCGGCCGAACCGATCCATTATCTCGAAACCGGCATCAATAATTACGGCAACCGCTACGTCGCGTTCGATGTCGGCGGCCCGCTCGCCGTCAGCGGCGATCACGGACAATTCTATTATCGCCTGACCGGCATGGCGAAAGCCGGCGACACGCAAGTCGATTTCAGCAAGGACGATTTGTACTTCGTCAATCCGGCGCTCACCTGGAAGCCGAATCTCGACACGACGTTCACCGTTCTGGCGTCAGTGCTGCATTCGAACGCCAACAGCCTCAACTTCCTGCCTTATGTCGGCACCGTCACACCCGCTCCGTTCGGCCGCATCTCGACAAGCCTGTTCACCGGCGAACCGAGCATGGATACGTTCCGCCGCGACCAGCAGATGATCGGCTATCAGTTCGCGCATGCGTTCGATAACGGCGTCACATTCCGCCAGAATGCGCGTTACTCCCACGTCGAAACGCTGTTTCAGAGTCTTTTCGGCATCGGCTATGCGACGACGCCTGCGGCGGGGGATCTCGCGCGCTTCAACTTCGTGACCAACCCGAACGCCAACCAGTTCGATCTCGACAATCAGCTCGAATGGAAATTCGCCATCGGGGCGCTGCATCACACCGCCCTGGTTGGGATCGACGTCAAGCACTACACGATCGAGGATATTCAGGCCTTTGCGCTCGGCGCGCCGATCAACCTGATTAATCCGGTCTATACCCCGACCGCGCCGACATCCGTCGCGCCCGGCACGAATGCTTTCCTGACGCAACGGGATGCCGGCTTCTATCTTCAAGACCAAATCAAGGTCGGTCCGCTCACGGTCGTGCTGAACGGCAGGCAGGATATCGCGTCGACCGACAACGACAATCGCATCGGTCCGGATCAAAGCCGCAACGACGGGCGCACCACCGGCAAGATCGGCGTCATCTATACGTCGGACGTCGGACTCGCGCCTTACGTCTCCTATGCGACAAGCTTCAATCCCGTGATCGGCACGAATGCCGCGACGGGGCAGTTGCTGGCGCCGGAGACCGGAAAGCAGGCCGAAGTCGGCGTGAAATATCAGCCGAACGGTTTCAACGGCCATTTCGGCGTGGCGCTATTCGACCTGCGCCGGCAAAACGTCCTCACCACCGATCCGGCGAATCCGCTGCTGTCGACGCAGACCGGCGAAGTCCGCTCGCGCGGCGTCGAGCTTGAGGCCGTGCTCAATCCGCTGCCCGGCCTCAAGATCATCGGCGCCTATACGTCGTACAATTTCGAAACCACGCAGGACCTCGATCCGGCCAACATCGGCAAGACGCCGCCCGCAACGCCCGAGCAGTTCGCGTCGCTCTGGGCCGATTACACGCTGCAGGACGGGCCGTTGCAGGGTGTCGGCTTCGGCGGTGGCGTCCGCTACGTCGGATCGTCCTATGCCGACACGGCCAATACGCTGCCGGTCGATCCCTACACGCTGTTCGACGCCGTGGTGCATTACGAGGTGAACGGCTGGCGCGCCGCGATCAACTTTTCCAACATCGCCGACAAGGTTTACGTCGCGTCGTGTTCGTCTCCCACCGCATGCTTTTATGGCGAACGGCGAAAGATCATCGGCAGCCTCTCGTATAAATGGTGAGCGAAAGGCATTCCGTGCAGGCCAAATCCGTTCGCCGCTGGTCGTGGGTTCACACGTGGAGCAGCCTGATCTGTACCGCTTTCCTGTTGATGCTGTGCATCACCGGACTGCCGCTGATCTTCCACGACGAGATCGACGATCTTCTGCATGAAAGCGTGCCGGCGGCAGCCGTTCCGGCCGGCACGCCGGCGGCGGATCTCGACAAGGTCGTCGCCGCCGGGATGGCGCACGCGCCCGGCGAATTCCTGCAATTCATCATCTGGGACCGCGACGATCCGAATGTCGCCCTTCTCAGCGTCGCAAAGGCGCCGGATGCGCCCTCGCAAAATAATCGGATGCTGCGGGTCGATCTCCACACCGCGAAATTTATCGACGCGCCCGACGTCACCGGACGGCTGACTTACTTCCTGCTTGTGTTGCACTCGGAAATGTTTGCCGGTTTGCCCGGAAAACTCTTTCTCGGACTGATGGGCTTGTTATTTGTCGTCGCCATTATTTCGGGCGTCGTCGTCTACGCGCCGGCGATGCGCAAACTGGACTTCGGCACCGTGCGCACCAGGCGCACACGCATCATTCGCTGGCTGGACCTGCACAATCTGCTCGGCGCGGTGACCATCGTGTGGGCTCTCGTCGTCGGCTTCACCGGCGTCGTCAACACATGGGCCGATCTCGTGCTCAGGATCTGGCAATCCGGCCAGCTCACCGAAATGGTCGGGCCGTTCAAGGGCGCGGCCATTCCGAAAAACATCGTGTCCGTGCAGAAGGCCGCCGCAACAGCGCAGGAAAAATTGCCGTCCATGACGCCCTCGTTCATCGCCTATCCGGGGACGGCCTTCACCAGCACGACGCATTACGCCGTGTTCATGCGCGGCAACACGCCGGTAACGGCGCGGCTGCTGCAACCGGTGCTGATCGACGCGCGTGACGGACGCTTCACCGATACGCGCGAGCTGCCGTGGTACGTCACCGCGCTGCTGGTATCGCAACCGCTGCACTTCGGCGACTACGGCGGCATGCCCTTCAAGATCGTCTGGGCATTGCTGGACGCGCTCACCATCGCCGTGCTCGGAAGCGGTTTGTATCTTTGGGTCAAGCGCCGCAAAACCGTGCGCCGCGAGACGCGCGCGCCTGTTGGCCATACTGCAAAAGCCACAGTGCCATGAGGCGGCCGTCGCGATCGCTATCGAAAATTTTTATGGCACCCGCGGTGCTCGGCGCCGTGACGACGATCGGCTTGATTGCCGCATTGACCGGCGACGGCATCTGGGACGTTATCGGCTGGCTTGCGCTCGGCACCCCGCCTGCCGTCGCCTTCTGGTTTCTGCTGCGCCCCACGGTGTAAGAGCCGCCTGCGCCGCTAGATGGGCGCTCGAAAGACGAAAAAGGCACCCGATGCGATCAACGCGAAGCCGACGATGTAGTTCAGGTTAAGCGATTGCTTGAGGTAGACAACCGAAAACACGGCGAAGATCACGAGCGTCACGACTTCCTGAATGGTCTTGAGCTGCGCCGGCGAATAGACGGCGCTGCCGTAGCGATTGGCCGGCACGGCGAGGCAATATTCGACGAAGGCCAGACTCCAACTGAACAGGATGACGTAAAACAGCGGCACCTCTTTGTAGCGAAGGTGCCAATACCAGGCCGTGGTCATGAAGACGTTGGAGCCGATCAGCATCAGAACCGGCGTCAGATAGGGCGAAAGAGCGGGCATAAAATCTCCGGCAAGACGGGAGGCACAACGCGCGAACGACAGCTT
>JBARCH010000282.1:0-2422 GCA_049793875.1 Pseudolabrys sp.
TCATAAAGCCGGGCGACCGAATCAGTCATGCTGAAAGAGAATACCCGATCCCGTCAAATCACTTGTTAACGGAATCAAGCGGAGCGGGCGGAAATCGTTCCGCCCGCCCGCGACACACCCTCATCCGGCATCAACGGTGACGATGGTGAAAGCCACCATGCCAGTGACGGTAGTGGTGAAAGCGATAGCCCGGCGCATAGGCGTAGCCGCCGCCGTAGTACGGCCCACCATACGGGGAGCCGTAGTAGCCGCCGTAATAGTCGTCACGGGCGCTATTAACCGCGGCGATGGTCGCGATGGTCCCGAACAGTCCGGCGACCGCACCCAAGGCAGCGGCATTACCGCGATGCCAATGGCGCCGCGCGCTGATCGTCGTCGCTGTCGTTTGCTTCACTTGCGGATGCTTGGCCGGCGCCGCCTGAGCGGGCGACAGGTTCACCGCCGTCAAAGCCAGCGCTCCTGCAAGCGCGGCCGCTACGGAATGTCGTGCATACGTGCGCATGTCCATTCTCCCTTTTGGGTCTTCTGTTGATTGAACGGACCGGCGCAACGCCTCCTGCTGCGACAAAATGGAACGCCCATCACGAATGCGCGACAGCGCCGTGCTTTCGTTACCGGGTTGTAATGAGACTCGCGGAGCGGATTTCGTCAGGCCGCCGAATTCAGCGCCTTGACCAGCTTATGCGATGGCGCGAAGACGCCGAACTCGCCGGGCGAGTTGCTGTTGTTGGGCCGCAGAATTTCCGCGATGGCATCCGCAAAATCCTGCAGCGGAGCGGCAGCTTCTCCTTCGCGCACAAAAATTCCGCAGTATGTGTCCTGCAGTTTCGGAAGCGGCCCTTCGTCCCACGGTACAAGACCGAATGCCGCAACGCGGCGTCGTGGCATCGCCATCACGCCGAGCCCGGCCGCGATGGCGCCCGAAAGACCGAGCAGGCTGGGGCAGATGAAAACGTCGTCGCAAGCGAAACCGGCTTTCTTCAGGGCTCCTGCCGCAAGGAAGTGATAGATGCTTTTTTCGCTGTACGAGACGAGTGGGATTGGCTTGTCGACGTCGATTTTCGTATTCGGGCTGCGAACCCAGCACATCTCCTCCGGCCAACCATGCCGCGTATCAACCGGCTCGTTGACTGACAACGTTACGACGATATCGAGGTCGCCCTGGCGTAAATCCCGAATGAGAGGCTCGTGCGTATTCATGCTGACGACGAAGCGCGCGCCCGGCCGGTGCACACGGAATTCCGCAACCATTGTCGAGACGATGGACGCCAAAAAATCTCCCGGCACGCCGATGCGTATGACTCGTTCGGGGTGCTGCGCTTCATCGTCAAGGCTGACGATCTGGTCGTTGATCGACAGCATCCGGCGCGCATAAGCGACAACCTTTTCGCCCTGCAATGTCAGGCTCACACCCGGCGTGCGGCGATCGAACAGGTCGCTGCCGAGCAGGGCCTGCAGGCGTTTGATTTGCGCGCTCACCGCCGGCTGCGTCACGCCCAGCGAGAGAGCGGCTCTGGTGAAACTGCGCAAGTCAGCGACGGCGACAAGCGTACGCAAGAGATCGGTCGGAATGTTGGTCATGTGCCGACGACCCCCCATTTTTATTGCTTGCACGCAAAAGTAAGCGAGGCGCCTAGCGTACCACCATTCACCACGTGCAAGTCTAGCCGCATGACGAATTTTGTTCGCCGCGCAGAATTACTGCATACAATTATACAGTACGCGTGACGCTGCCCTCCCTATTTGATGCGCTCAAGAATACTCACGTAATTCGCGACCGACGTGCCGCCCATGTTGAAGATTCCGCCAAGGCGGGCGTCCTTTACTTGCAGATCGCCGGCATTGCCGGTGAGTTGCATTGCGGCGAGTGCGTGCATCGAGACGCCGGTGGCGCCAATCGGATGACCCTTTGCCTTGAGGCCGCCGGATGGATTGACCGGCAACTTGCCGTCCTTCCGGGTCCAGCCTTCGCTGACGGCGCGGGCGCCCTGCCCTTCGGCAGTCAATCCCATCGCCTCATACTCGATCAGTTCAGCGATGGTGAAGCAGTCATGGGTTTCGACGAATGACAGATCGTCCAGCGCGAGGCCGGACTTCGCCAGCGCCCGCGCCCAGGCCTGCGCGCAGCCATCGAACTTGAGGATGTCGCGCTTCGACATCGGGAGGAAATCCTGCACGTGCTCGGCGGCACGGAATACGACCGCCTTGCGCAGCTTTAACGCAGTCTCGACATCTGCAAGCACGACGGCCGCAGCACCATCCGACACCAGCGAGCAATCCGTGCGCTTGAGCGGGCCCGCGACGAAAGGATTCTTCTCGCTTTCGGTGCGACAGAAATCGTAACCGAGATCCTTGCGCATCTGCGCGTAAGGATTGCCCACGCCATTCTTGTGGTTCTTGGCGGCGATCATCGCGAGCGCGT
>JBARCH010000283.1:0-5671 GCA_049793875.1 Pseudolabrys sp.
GACGGATCTCGATCAGCAACAGCGGCTTAAATGCGCCTTCGACGAAAAAGGCTTGCTCAATCCCGGCAAGGTCTTTCCCAAATTGCACCGCTGCGCCGAACTCGGCCGCATGCACATCTCCGGCGGCAAGTTGCCGTTCCCGGACATTCCGCGGTTTTAATGGGGATGCATTCCGTGTTTCGGGCGACATCATTTTCACTTCGCTGTCATCACCGGGCTCGTGCCGGTGATCCCGATAGTGTTGGCGAGGCGTTGCCAGGTGAATCGGGATGGCCGGGATATAGGCGGGCGAAAGCGCGCCGTTCTTCGAACGGCTACGCCCGGCCATGACGGATCGGCTCAAACCCCGCGACGCCAAGGAGGTCGAGGACGCCGTGCGCTGGGCGCTCGGCGGCGGCAAGGCGTTGGAGATTGCCGGTTCCGGCAGCAAGCGCGCCATCGGCCGCCCGAGCCAGACCGATCTCACGCTCGACCTGTCGGGCCTCTCCGGGGTCACGCTGTACGAGCCTGAAGAACTTGTGCTGTCGGCCAAAGTGGGGACCCCGCTCGCCGAGATCGAGGCGCTGCTCGACAAGAATGGCCAGGAGTTGGCCTTCGAGCCGGTCGATTACGGTCCCGTGCTCGGCCGTGCCAAAGGCGAGGGTACCCTTGGCGGTGTGATTGCTGCCAACCTCGCCGGTCCGCGCCGCATCAAGGTTGGTGCCGCGCGCGATCATTTTCTCGGGCTGCACGCCGTTACGGGCCGCGGCGACACGATCAAATCGGGCGGCCGTGTGGTGAAGAACGTTACCGGCTACGATCTCTGCAAATTGCTGGCGGGCTCATGGGGCACGCTCGCCGCCATGACCGACGTCACGATCAAGGTTCTGCCGAAAGCCGAAACTGAAGCGACCGTCATCGTCTCCGGCCTCGACGACGCGCGCGCAGCACAGGCGATGGCGGCGGCGATGGGCTCGTCCTGCGACGTTTCCGCCGCGGCGCACTTTCCCGATCATGTTGCGTCATGGTTCGACGGATTGCCCAAGCCGGAAGCGACGACGGCGTTTCGCGTCGAAGGCTTCGCGCCCTCGGTTGCGCACCGCAAGAACGCGCTCGCGGCGGCGATGAAGCCGTTCAGTGGCGCTGCAATCCTGAGCGAGGAATCCTCTCGCGCGCTCTGGCGTAGTGTGCGCGAGGTCAAGCCGTTCGCTGCCGACGGCGACGCCGCACGGCCGCTGTGGCGCATCTCTACCGCGCCGATGAAGGGCCACACCATTGCGGCGCAACTCACGCCGGCGGCACAGATGTTCTACGACTGGGGCGGCGGACTCGTTTGGGTCGCCATGCCGTTCGCCGATGAGCCGGACGCCGCCGCGATCCGCCGCGCGGTTGCCGAAGTCGGCGGCCACGCCACATTGATCCGTGCGCCGGCGGCGGTGCGCGCGTCCGTGGATGTGTTCGAGCCGCAGGAGCCGGGCATTGCCGCGCTCAGCAAGCGCGTGAAGGAAAGTTTCGATCCGAAAGGCGTGCTCAATCCGGGCCGCCTATGGGCGGGAGTCTGAATGCAAACCTCATTCTCCATCGCCCAGCTCGCCGATCCGAATATCGCGGAGGCCGACAAGATTCTGCGCGCCTGCGTGCATTGCGGATTCTGCACGGCGACGTGTCCGACTTACGTACTCCTCGGCGACGAACTCGATTCTCCGCGCGGGCGCATTTATCTCATCAAGGAGATGTTCGAGAAGGAACGCCCCGCGACGCGCGACGTGGTCAAGCACATCGATCGCTGCCTTTCCTGCCTCGCTTGCATGACGACGTGTCCCTCCGGCGTGCACTACATGCATCTCGTCGATCAGGCCCGCGATCACATCGAGGAAACGTACAAGCGCCCGCTGTTTGACCGCGCCATGCGTGCTTTGCTGGCGCGCGTGCTGCCCGATCTGACGCTGTTCCGTCTTGCGCTGGTGGGCGGTCTCGTGGCGCGGCCGTTCGCGCCCCTGCTTGATGCCATCGGCTTCAGGCGTTTCGCGGCAATGCTGCGTCTGACCCCGAAACATCTGCCGGCGCCGCCGGTCGACCGCATCGGCAAGGTATTTCCGGCGCAAGGCGAACGCCGCGGCCGGGTCGCGTTGCTCTCCGGCTGCATCAATCCGGTGCTCTCGCCCTCGACGCTCGAGAGCGCCATCCGGCTGCTCAACCGCCATGGCGTCGAGGTCGTGGTCGCGGCCGGAGAAGGCTGCTGCGGTTCGCTCGTGCATCACATGGGCCGCGAGGACGAGGCGCACGCGCAGGCCCGCAACAATATTGACGCGTGGATGCGCGAGATCGACGGCGAGGGGCTCGACGCCATTGTCATCACCGTCTCCGGCTGTGGAACCACCATCAAGGATTACGGTTTTATGTTCCGGACTGACGCGGCCTACGCGGAAAAGGCCGCGACAATTTCCAGGCTGGCGATGGATGTGACCGAATACCTCACGCGGATCGATCTCGGCCCTGCGACGAACGGTAACGGGCTGGTGGTTGCTTACCACTCCGCCTGCTCGCTCCAGCATGGGCAAAGAGTGACATCGGCGCCCAAAGAGTTGCTGTCCAAGGCAGGGTTCACCGTGAAAGATGTGCCAGAAGGCCATTTGTGCTGCGGTTCGGCCGGCACCTACAACATCATGCAGCCGCAGTTGTCGAAGAAACTGCGGGATCGTAAGGTTGCAAATATCGAATCATTGAATCCTGACGTGGTTGCTGCCGGCAACATCGGCTGCCTCACGCAGATTGCCGCCGGAAGCGCGATCCCGGTGGTGCATACGGTCGAATTGATCGATTGGGCGACCGGCGGCCCGCTGCCGGAATCTCTTAAAGCCATGCGGCGAGACGCCGCCGTCTCGTAAGAGAATTAGCCGTCATTATTGGAAGGGCTTGATGAAGACCGCAAAGAAGAAGGCGGCCGCCGCGGAGAAGTCGGCTGTCCGCAAATCCAAAAGCAAGTCCGGCAAGGCGCCGGCGCATAAGCCGGAACGCGCCGCCAAATCTGCCGGCAACAAGCCCGCGCCGCTGAAAAAGGCCGCCGGAAAACCTGCCAAGAAGTTGGCGCGCAAAACAGCGGTGAAAGCGGCGTCGAAGCCCGCAGATGCGTCTGCGCCGGCCGTTCCTGCTTTGGTCATCACCGGCACGATGCGCGCGCGCTACAGGGAAATCCTCAGCGACGACGCGCTCGCTTTTCTCACCGAACTGCACCGCCGCTTCGACGGCACGCGCCAGGAATTGCTCAAGGCCCGCGCCGAGCGGCAAAAGCGTTTCGATGCCGGCGAACTGCCGGACTTCCTCCCTGACACCAGACACATCCGCGACGACGACAATTGGAAAGTCGCGCCGATCCCGCCGGACCTGCACCAGCGTCACGTCGAAATCACCGGTCCGGTCGATCGCAAGATGATCGTCAACGCGCTCAATTCCGGCGCGACCGACTACATGGCGGATTTCGAGGATGCCAATTCGCCGACATGGGACAACAACGTCGAAGGCCAACTTAACCTGAAGGACCGCTGGGCCGGCACCATCGACTTCACCGATCCGCAATCGAAAAAGAAATACGCGGTCGGTGACGCACCGGCGGTGCTGATCGTGCGTCCGCGCGGCTGGCATCTCGACGAGGCGCACGTGACCGTCGACGGCGCGCCGATCTCGGCCTCGCTGTTCGATTTCGGCCTCTATTTCTTCCACAACGCCAGGACGCTGATCGAGAAGGGTACCGGCCCCTATTTCTACCTGCCCAAGCTCGAAAGCCATCGCGAGGCGCGGCTCTGGAATGACGTGTTCGTCTTTGCACAACAGCAGGTCGGCATTCCGAACAGCACGATCCGCGCGACGGTGCTGATCGAGACGTTACCGGCGGCGTTCGAGATGGACGAGATTTTGTGGGAGATGCGCGATCATATCGCCGGCATGAATGCCGGCCGCTGGGATTACATCTTCTCCTTCATCAAGACTTTTGCCAAGAATCCCGATTACGTCTTGCCTGACCGCGGACAGGTAGTGATGGGAGAGGCGTTCCTCGGCGCTTACGCCGCGCTGCTGGTGCGCACATGTCATCGCCGCGGCGCGTTCGCGATGGGCGGCATGGCCGCGCAAATTCCGGTGAAGAACGACGAGGAAGCGAACGAGGCCGCCTTCGCCAAAGTGCGCGCCGACAAGGAACGCGAGGTGCGCGACGGCTATGACGGCACCTGGGTCGCGCATCCCGATCTGGTGCCGGTCGCGCGCGAAGTGTTCGACCGCATGCTGGCACAGCCGAACCAGGTCGAGCGCGTGCGCCTGCATGTACACGTTCTGCGCAACGATCTGTTGAAGATCCACGACGGGACCAAGACCGACGAGGGCTTCCGCCTCAATCTGCGCGTCGGCGTGCAATACATTGAGGCATGGCTGCGCGGGCGCGGGGCGGTGCCGATCTACAATCTGATGGAAGACGCCGCGACGGCGGAGATTTCGCGAGCGCAAACCTGGCAATGGCTCAAGTACGGTGCCGTGCTTGAAGGCGGCATGAAGGTATCGCGCGCCTATTTCGAGCGCGCGATGCACGAGGAGATGGAGCGCGTGAAGACGGAAGTGGGGTCCCGCAATTTCGCGAAGGGCCGTTTCCCGGAGGCGATCCGGTTGTTCCGCGACCTGTCGCTGTCGTCCGAATTCGTCCCGTTCCTGACCGTTCCGGCCTACAAGTTGATCGCGTAGAGACGCGCAAATAACGGGTTCTGCGGTGATTAAGACATTGATTACTGCGTTCCCGCTAGGCTTTCGCCGGCTGGCCGAACGCCGGCGGAGAATGCGCACGTGGATATCGTCGGGAACGTTCTTCTCAGCGTTTTTTATCGTCTCTGCGGCGTTCTGTTTTCAGCAGGATCGCAACTCTCGCTGACGTCGCTCGCCTGCGCTCTCTTCATCGCCGCCGGCTTTCTGCTTTTTCGCCGCACGGGCAATCGGCGCAACGTCCGTTTGCGCGCGCTCATGCGTGCGCTGTTTCCGCGCCGCATTTTGCGCAGCCCTTCGACGGCCGCCGACCTCGGCTATTTCCTGTTCAACACCTTCGTCTATGCCGCCAGCTTCGGCATGGCGGCGATCTCGTATCAGTTCCTGACCAATGCGGTGATCGGCGGAATGGTATACGCCTTCGGCCAGCCGAAGCCGCCGGTCGTGCCTGAGTTCGTGTCGCGTTCGATCATCACGGTGATGCTGTTTCTCGCCTATGAGCTCGGTTATTGGATCGACCATTATTTGAAGCACCGAATCCCCGCGCTGTGGGAGCTGCACAAAGTCCACCACAGCGCCGAAGTGCTGACGCCGCTGACGTCGTTCCGCATGCATCCGCTCGATACATGGATTTTCGGAAACATCCTTGCCGTGACCGCGGCGCTCACCAACGGCGTTGCGAGCTATCTGTTCGGCGATACCAGCCACCAATACGCGCTATCCGGCACCAACGTTATCCTCGTCGTCTTCATTCACATCTACGTCCATCTTCAGCATACGCACATGTGGATTTCATTCCGGGGCGCGCTCGGGCGCATCTTCATCAGTCCGGCGCATCATCAGGTCCACCATTCGACCAATCCGGTTCACTTCAACAAGAATCTCGGAAGCTGCCTGGCGATCTGGGACTGGCTTTTCGGTACGTTGCATGTGCCGAGCAAGCAGCGCG
>JBARCH010000284.1:0-3168 GCA_049793875.1 Pseudolabrys sp.
GCATTAGACTTCAATTGAAAAACACTAAGACGGCGCGCACTAAAAGCAGCTACGACAAAACCAACCCAAAACAAAAAACTCGTTAGCGCGCCCATTAAAGTAACGTATTGATACTTATAATAACATACGATCGCAGATACAAAAAAACAGCACATAAACACAAATGATAGTTTCGCGCGATTTACATACTGCCTTGCAGCTTTTTGGATTGCCGCGCCATCATCATCTGCCGTCGTGTTGTCAACAGAGTTGGAAATTGACATAATATCTGCCCCGTTATTTTTTGACCCCAACCAACAGTTCAATGCCGAGTAGGGTATTCGAGAGTGGCCAATCACGCCAGCCGCGCGGGCGCTTTGACATGAAATCGAGAATGCAAAAGTAATAACCCTAGACACCAAGTTTCGAGGCCATACTCCATGAACGCCCCATCCCCACCGCCCATCCCCGCCTACAAACACACCCCGCTTTTCCCGCTCGGTCCCGACAAGACCAGCTACCGCAAGCTCTCGACCGCCGACGTTCGCGTCGAGAAGGTGATGGGCCGCGACATGCTGATCGTCGAGCGCGAGGCGATGCGGCTGCTCGCCGAAACCGCGTTCAACGACATCAACCATCTGCTGCGGCCGGCGCACTTGAAGCAGTTGCGCGCGATCCTCGACGACGCGCAGGCGACCGAGAACGACAGGTTCGTCGCCTACGACCTCTTGAAGAACGCCAACATCGCCGCCGGCGGCGTGCTGCCGATGTGCCAGGACACCGGCACGGCGATCGTCATGGGCAAGAAGGGCCGCATGGTGTTCACCGACGGCTCGGACGAGGGCGCGCTCGCGGAAGGCGCGCGCGACTCTTATTTGAAGCGCAATCTGCGCTACTCGCAGCTCGCGCCGATCACGATGTTCGAGGAGAAGAACACCAAGTCGAACATGCCGGCGCAGGTCGAGATCTACGCCGAGGGCCAGGGGGACTACGAAGACGCCTACAAGTTTCTGTTCATCGCCAAAGGCGGCGGCTCGGCCAACAAGTCGTTCCTGTTTCAGGCGACGCCGTCGATCCTCACGCGCGACCGCATGATGGCGTTCCTGAAGGAAAAGATTCTGACGCTCGGCACCGCGGCGTGCCCGCCTTATCACCTCGCCATCGTCATCGGCGGCACCTCGGCCGAATTGACGATGAAGACGGTGAAGCTCGCCTCGACAAAATATCTCGACGAATTGCCGACGAGGGGCAGCGAGGACGGGCATGCGTTTCGCGACATCGAGATGGAAAAGGAAGTGCACAAGCTGACGCAGGCGCTCGGCGTCGGCGCGCAATTCGGTGGCAAGTATTTCTGCCACGACGTGCGCGTGATCCGGCTGCCGCGCCACGGCGCGTCGTTGCCGATCGGGCTTGGCGTTTCGTGCTCGGCCGACCGGCAGGCGATGGGCAAGATCACCAGAGACGGCATCTTCCTCGAGGAGCTTGAGCACAATCCGGCGCAATATCTGCCGGAGATCGATCAGGAAAAACTCGGCGGCGAGGTCGTGAAGGTCGATCTGCGCAAGCCGATGAAGGACATCCTCGCGCAGCTTTCAAAATATCCGGTGAAGACGCGGCTCTCGCTCACCGGCACGCTGATCGTCGCGCGCGATCTGGCGCACGCGAAATTGCGCGAGCGGCTCGAAGCCGGGCAGGGCATGCCCGACTATTTCAAGAACCATCCGGTCTATTACGCGGGACCTGCGAAAACGCCGGAGGGCTACGCTTCCGGCGCGTTTGGGCCGACCACGGCGGGGCGCATGGACTCTTATATCGAGCAATTCCAGGCGGCCGGCGGCTCGATGATCTCGCTCGCCAAGGGCAACCGCTCGGCGCAGGTGCGCGACGCCTGCAAGAAGCACGGCGGCTTCTATCTTGCGTCCATCGGCGGCTCGGCGGCGAACCTCGCCGAGCACTGCATCAAGAAGGTCGAGGTGCAGGAGTACCCCGAGCTTGGCATGGAAGCGATCTGGCGCATCGAGGTCGAGGACTTCCCCGCCTTCATCGTCATCGACGACAAGGGCAACGACTTCTTCAAGGAATTGAATCTGGGATAGGCGGCCGGGTCGAGCCGGCCATCACAAGTCGGCCATCACAAGGGGCCGTGACGAGGTCGTGGCGTTCCTTGTCGTTTGTGCGTTGCACAACGGCGAAGTCGCAGCATCCAATCCGAAAGACCAATACGCCCGCCGCAATGTTCTGTGGCGTGATCGCGCGGCAGCGACCATACTTGCCGCCGAGGCGCTCGATGCACGTGCTGGCCCCGGGGGCTTTCGTCCGACGAAAGTGGCATTGACGGAAGCCACGTTCACGGTCGGCAATGCGGCGTTGAAGCGGTTCTCGGCATGGCGCGCGGCTTGCGGGCGGTGCCGCGCTCTCTCGCTCATCGAAAGGTGGCGAGGCCGAAGAACGAAAAATACGTTTCGTCGTACCGAATTAAAATGCAACGGGAGGAAATTCACATGTCAGTCGAGAAAAACTCCGGCGTCTCGCGCCGGACAATATTGCAGGCCAGCGCAGGCCTCGCCGGCAGCGCCATGCTGCCGATGACGTTTCCGGCGCGCGCCTTCGCCGCCGACCATCCGGCGATCGGCACCTATCCGGCCGGTTCGGCGGGCGACACCGTCAATATCGGCGCCGCGGTACCGCGCACCGGCACCTACGCGGTGCAGGGTGAAGACGAGCTCAAGGGCATGCAGCTTGCCGTCGAGCACATGAACACCGATCATCCGCTGATGAAGAAGATCGCGCCCAAGGTTTCCAAGGGCGTGCTTGGCAAGAAGGTCAACCTGCTGGCAGCCGACAGCGCCGCCAAGCCCAACCAGGCGGTGCAGGAGCAGCAGACCTTCATCAACCAGAACAAGGTCGTCCTGATGACCGGCTCGACATCGTCGGCGGTCGCGGTCGCGCTCAACAAGTTCGCGCAGCGCGAGAAGGTTCTCTATATCGCGGCGATCTCCGGCTCGAACGACACCACCGGCAAGGACTGCGTGCGCTACGGCTTTCGCCAGAACTTCTACGGCGAGACGGCGGCGAACGCGATCGGCCCGGTGCTGGTCAAGGCGTATGGCAAGGGCAAGAAGGCGGCGTTCATGACGCCGGACTACACCTACGGCCACACCGTGACCAAGTCGGTGAACGACTACCTGA
>JBARCH010000285.1:0-2444 GCA_049793875.1 Pseudolabrys sp.
CAGGCGTCGCGGCGCAGATCATCGCAATCGCGCAGGCCAAGACCACGGGTTACGAGGCACTCGGCTTCGCTGGGCTGGTAACCGTCTTCGTCAAGGCGATGCTGTGCAATTGGATGGTCTGCCTCGCCATCGTCATCGCGATGACGAGCGCGTCGACTATCGGGAAGATTGCGGCGGCCTGGATGCCGATGCTGATCTTCTTCGGACAAGGTTTCGAGCATTCGGTGGTCAACATGTTCGTGATCCCGACCGGCATGCTGATGGGCGCCAAAGTCAGTATGGCGCAATGGTGGTTGTGGAATCAGATCCCGGTTACGCTCGGCAACATTGTCGGCGGGTTCCTGTTCACAGGCTTGGCGCTTTACGTCACGCACAGGCCGCGATCGCCAGCGCCCCTCTCTTCACCCGCATCGGTGCCTGCCGAATGAGTGCGGCCGACGACAAGATAACGACCGAAACGCAAGCCGGCGATTTCGATCCCGAACAGAAGCGTTATCTGGAAGGATTTGTTGCCGGCCTGCAGATCGCAAAAACGGCCAAAGGGCTAGGCGGCTCCGGCCCAGCGTCAGTCGCTGTCGCGCCGGAGCCGATCGGCCCCGATGCTACTGCGCGCAATGCGCAGGACCGCGTGCTGAAGTCTGGCGGTAAGCTTTCCGATCCGGAAAAGTTCAAGCGCGAGCAGCACCCGTTCGATGCTTACGAACGGCTGAAGGAGCAGGCCGCCGTCAACGACTATCCCAAGCCGCCGGATAATTTCCGCTGGCGCTATTTCGGTCTGTTCTACGTTGCGCCGAACCAGAACTCCTACATGTGCCGGCTGCGGATCCCGAACGGCATCCTCAAGGCTGTGCAGCTTTCGGGTGTCGCCGATCTCGCCGAGCTTTACGGCGGCGGTTACGCGCACGTCACGACGCGCGCAAACCTTCAAGTGCGCGAGATCGAGGCCATGAGCGCGGTTGCGTTTGTGGAGGGCTTGCAGGATTTGGGCCTGTGTTCGCGCGGCTCCGGCGCCGACAATATCCGCAACGTCACCGGCACGCCGACCGCGGGCATCGACCCGCAGGAACTGATCGATACGCGTCCTTATGCACGCGAATGGCACTTCCACATCCTCAACGACCGTTCGCTTTACGGCCTGCCGCGCAAGTTCAACGTGGCGTTCGACGGGGCGGGCCTCGTGCCGGTGCTCGAAGACACAAACGACATCGGCTTCCAAGCGGTCGAATTGAAAGGCGATTTCGGTCTTCCGTCCGGCGTCTGGTTTCGCCTCTGCCTCGGCGGCATCACCGGGCACAAGGATTTCGCGCGCGACACCGGCGTGCTGGTAAAGCCCGTGGATGCCACAAAGGTGGCCGATGCGGTGGTGCGCGTGTTCATCGAACACGGCAATCGGACGGACCGCACCAAGGCACGGCTGAAATACGTGCTCGATAAGATCGGCATCGATAAATTCCTCGCGCTGACCGAGGAAAAACTCGGTCGCAAGTTCGATCGTGCGGTGCCGAGTGCAATCCTGCCGCGGCCGGCCTTCGACCGCAGCGCGCACATCGGCATTCACGCGCAGAAGCAGGAAGGTTTCAACTGGATCGGCGTGTTGTTGCCGGTTGGCAAGATGACCGTTGTGCAGATGCGCGGTCTGGCCAGCGTGGCGCGCGACTTCGGTGACGGCGATATCAGACTGACGGTCTGGCAGAATTTGCTGATCTCAGGTGTTGCCAGCGACAACATCAAAGCCGCGCAAGCGAAAATCGAAGCGTTCGGTCTGGCGATCAATGCCAACCCGATCCGCGCCGGGCTGGTGGCTTGCACCGGCAACAAGGGCTGCAAGTTTGCGGCAGCCGACACCAAGGGTGACGCCGAGGAGATTGCACGCTGGTGCGAAACGCGTGTTGCACTCGATGCACCGGTCAACATCCATCTCACCGGCTGTCATCATTCCTGCGCGCAGCATTTCGTCAGCGAAATCGGCTTGCTCGCTTGCAAGGTCCCGGTCAACGACGAGGGCGATACTGTGGAGGGCTATCACGTCCTTGTCGGCGGTGGCTTCGGGCCAAACGCTGCGATCGGCCGCGAGCTTTACCGCGACGTGAAAGCGAACGATGCGCCGAAGACGATCGAACGCATGCTCAAGGCTTATCTGGGCGGTCGCCTTGCGCGCGAGGAAAGCTTTCTTGCCTTCGCACGCCGGCATGAAATCGATGCACTGAAAGCGCTGTGCGCGCGGGAGGCAGTGGAATGAGTATCACGCCGTGGCCGCCGATCCCGTCCTTCATTCCGGAGAACGCGCCGTTCTCGCCGGAACAGCGCGGGTGGCTCAACGGCCTTTTTGCCGGGCTGATCTCGCTGGAGGAGGGTGGCATTACGCCGCTGTCGTCCGAGCGCGCCGCGGCATTGCTGCCCGATTTGCTCGGTGCGCCGAAGCCTGCAAAGGAGGAGGCTGACGA
>JBARCH010000286.1:0-5789 GCA_049793875.1 Pseudolabrys sp.
CGACACACATCGATTCCTTGCCGAGCGCCATTCCGCCGAATTTCTCGGGAATGGTAAGCCCGAACACGCCGAGATCGGACATCTGCGCGATAACAGAGAGCGGAATGTAACTGTTGGTACGATGCCAACCATGCGCGTGGTCGATCACCTCGCTGTCGGAGAACTTGCGCATCTCTTCGCGAATCGATTCAAGCGTGTCGTCGAGCCCGCAGACACCGATCGTCGCGTTGTGGTTGCTGCGCATGAGTTCAATCAGCTTCGCGCGCCGTTCCGCGGTATTGCCGCGCGCGATCAATTTATCGATCGCCGGATTGACCCGTGCCGCGGTTTCCGCCGCGCTGAGACCAAGATCGGCAAGGCGCACGACTTCGCCCTGGCTCATCGGAATGCCGCCGAGAATCTGTGCGAGATATTCTCCGAGTCCGATGTGAACCAGGTGTTCTTCTATCTCCCCGAGCGTGCCATCGCCGGCCATACGCTCGGCATAGGCGGAGAGTTGACGTGCCGCCTCGACATAGGTCGCAAGCCACGCAAGGCCGTGAGCGGCACGCTGCTCGCGATCGAGCAACCGGCTGACCGTATGCCCCTCCACCACCACCCGGCCGCGCACCTTGCCGACGGCGTCCGCCAGGAGTGCGTCCAACCCCGAAATTGCCGCACGCGCAAGTTCGATCAGGTCATCTTCGGCGGCGCGGCGGGGTGCATTTTTCGGCATGAGACTCCTCAGCCGCGCGGGTCCGGCGGCGTGTTCGCGCAGACACTATGTGTGCGCCGCACAAAAGCAAAGTCCGTTTGAAATCAAAAGAGAAACAGGCAATTGCACGGCCGCCGCAGGCCGTTTCACACGTAAACTTGCGACAATATTAACCATTTGCTGTTCCATTCAGGGGCAATCGTTTTCATCATTTTGCGCCTTGCGAGGGACGGCCCGATCCATGCGCCTCGGCAATTCCTCTCTGTCCCCGAAACGCCTTATTGCATCGGTTTCGGTTCGCGTCCGCATCATTATCCTGGCTCTGATCCCGGTCCTCGGCTTCCTTGCCAACGGTCTCACGTACGTATCGGGCGAAGGCGATGTCGGCAGGGCTTTTCAGACGGTCAATCATTCCGCCACGCTCGCCGGCGCCAGTCGCGATTTCAAGAGCGCGGTCGCGGGAATGCGGATAGCGGTCAAGGATTTCGCCGCCTCTCCCAGTAACGATCTGGTTCAGGCATTCGGCGATGCGCAAAAGCTTGCGCTGCAAAGTCTCGGTATCATCGAAATCGGCATCGACCAGAAGCACCGCGACAGCATCGTTACTTTGCGGAAAGAGGTCACGGAGCTCAACCGCAACTTCGGGGACATGGTGAGTGCGCAACGCGATCTTGGATTTGACGAAGGCCACGGCCTGCGCCGCGATCTGCGCAATGCGGGAAACGCCGTCGAGCGGATCATCAATGAAAACATGTCGGGGCTGACGGAAGACGACGCACGAAAATTGCTGATGCCTCTCCTGTCGATGCGGCACGATGAAGCCGAATATCGGCTTAACCCGGCGGAGCTGACGCGCCAGCAGTTCATGACAAGCTACAAGAAATTCGGAGCCGCCTTCAGCAAGATCACTGCGCCGGATGAATTAAAATCGAAACTCGGAAAAGAAGTAACGACTTACGTCAGCACGCTCTCACGCTGGATCGATGCCAACGATCGCGTGCATCCGCTCCGCGCCATCATCGATGCCGACAGCCAGCAGATGCTGCCTCGCGCCGACAACATCATTTCATCGGCCCGGCAAACGGCGGAAATAGCCTCGAGAGCGCTTAGTGCTTCGCAGCGCCGGACGCGCACCGGCATCATCCTCGTCGGCATCGCGGTGGTCGCGCTCAGCCTTGGTTTCAGTTGGCTGATCGGACGCAGCATAACGCGGCCGCTCGACGGCCTCTCGGACGTCATGAACCGCCTCGCCAATGGCGACACGTCCGCGCGTATTCCGGCGATCCAGGCGCGCGATGAAATCGGCGCGATGGCGCGCACGGTGATCGTATTCCGCGACAATATAATCGAGCGCGAAAGGCTCGCCGCCATTCAGGTCGACGCCAATCGCACGCAAGAGCAACGCAGTAATGCGATCTCGGTGACGATCGAACAATTCAAGCAGTCGGTCGAAAGCGCGTTGGGCAAATTGCGCGATGCCTCGCTGAAGCTCGAAATGTCTTCCAGCAGCCTTAACAAGGCTGCCGATACCGTGTCGGTCGAATCGAGTACAGCCGAGCAACGCGTCAGCGCCACCGCCGAGAATGTCACCACGGCGGCAGGATCGGTCGAGGAACTGGCGGCTTCAATCGGCGAAATCGCCGCGCAGGCAGCCAAATCGACAGACGTTGCGGGCCGCGCCGTTTCGGAAGCGCAGCGCACGGTCAGCACGATGTCGGAACTCGGTAACGCCGCCACGCGCATCGGCGAAGTCGTCGGGCTCATTCAGGCGATCGCCGGGCAAACCAACTTGCTTGCGCTCAACGCCACAATCGAAGCCGCACGTGCCGGTGAAGCCGGACGAGGCTTTGCCGTCGTCGCCTCCGAGGTGAAATCGCTTGCCGCGCAGACCGCCAAGGCCACTGAGGAAATCGCCGAGCAGATCGGCGCGATCCAATCGGCGGCGGCCGACTCGGCGCAGGCGATCGAGCAGGTCAACAGCATCATCCAGGAAATGTCCACGATCGCTACCGCCGTTGCGGCGACGGTTGGCCAGCAAAGCGCCGCCGTGTCGTCGATCGCGGAAGGCGTCAATCGCGCGTCCGGTGAGGCCCGCATCGGTGCCGAGGCGATGAGCCGGGTCGCCGGCGTCGCCGCCGACGCCCGTTCGACTTCCGCCGACGTCAAGGGCCTTGCCGACGCGGTGGCTATCGAGGCCGAAGGTCTCGAAAACGAAGTGCGGCAGTTCCTGACCAACGTCCAGGCTGCCTGAAACAACAGCTCGCGTAACGCAAGCCTCTTGCGACGCAAGCCTGCGGCATAAGCCCCTTGCAAACCGCGCGGCAATATCCGATCTGAAAGCTTCCGCCGCTTCGGGGCGCAACTTTGCAGCTGATCCGCCTATCGTTTCGCATAACGCTTGACGCGTTCCGCGCGTTTCTCGCCGACGACGGCTGGGCCATTGCCAGTTACATTGCGCTGTCGTTGCTGATGGCGATGTTTCCGTTCCTGATCGTCGTGACGGCTCTCGCGGGCTTTTTCTTCGGCTCGAAGGAGCTCGCCGACGAAGCCGCCAGAATCCTGCTCGAGGCATGGCCGGCGCAAGTTGCCGAACCTCTGTCTCTCGACATCCACGGCGTGCTCACCAGCCTGCAGGGCGGCGCACTGACCTTCGGCGCGGTATTCGCGGTTTATTTTGCATCCAGCGGCGTTGAAAGCCTGCGCATCGGATTGAACCGCGCTTACAATTTAAGCGCACCGCGCCCGTGGTGGATGCTGCGGATTGAGTCGATCATCTACGTGCTGGTCGGTGCCGTGGCGATTCTTGCGTTCGCGTTCCTGGTGGTGCTGGCGCCGTTGATTTGGGAAAAAGCCGTCCGTCACCTGCCCGCACTGGAGCCATTCGGCAATCTGATTACATTCGTCCGCTATTTGGCGGCGGCGGTCGTCCTGGTGATCGCGCTTTTCATCGTCCATCAATGGCTGCCGGAAGGCCGGCGGCGCTTTATCGAAATTGCGCCGGGCATCGTCGTCACCATGGGGCTGTGGCTCATCAGCGGCGCCGTGTTCGGCCGCTATCTGGCCGAATTCGCTTACGGCTATGTCACGATGTACGCGGGCCTGGCATCGGCGATGATTGCGCTGGTGTTTCTCTATATTTGCGCGTCGATTTTTATTTACGGCGGCGAATTGAATTCCATCATCATGAAGCATCGCACGGGTCGTCAGCCGCCCGCCGCTTCCACCGCGTCGTCGTAACTCTTCAAACCCTTCGCCGGCGAATTGACCAGAACGGCCATGTTGCCGGGCGGATGCTGGTTCTTCCACATCTTCATATGCGCGAGCGGAATCTTGTCCCACTCGAACACCTCGCTCATGCAAGGATCGATTCGCTGCTCGAGAACAAAGCGATTGGCGGCGCTCGCTTGCTTTAGATGCGCAAAATGAGAGCCCTGAATGCGCTTCTGCCGCATCCAGACGTAACGTGCGTCGAACGTCAGGTTGAATCCTGTCGTACCGGCGCAGAAAACCACCATGCCGCCGCGCTTGACGACAAGGCACGACACCGGGAACGTTTGCTCGCCGGGGTGCTCGAATACGATGTCGACGTCGCGTTTTCCGGTGATGTCCCAGATCGCCTTGCCGAAGCGGCGCGCTTCCCTGGTCCAGTCATTGAACTCCGGTGAGTTCACGGCCGGCATCTGGCCCCAGCAGTTGAAATCCTTGCGGTTGATGACGCCCTTGGCGCCGAGATTGAGCACATATTCGGCTTTCGAATCATCGGATACGACGCCGATCGCATTCGCGCCGGAGGCTGCGACGAGCTGCACGCCGAAAACGCCGAGCCCGCCGGATGCGCCCCACACCAGCACATTGTCGCCCGGCTTGAGCGTGTGCGGCGCATGGCCGAACAGCATGCGATACGCGGTCGCCAAAGTGAGCGTATAGCAGGCGGATTCTTCCCAGGTCAGATGCGCCGGCTTTTCCATCAGCTGGCGCGACTGCACCCGGCAGAACTGCGCGAACGAACCGTCCGGCGTCTCGTAGCCCCAGATGCGCTGCGACGGCGACAACAGCGGATCGCCGCCGTTGCAGTCTTCGTCGTCGCCGTCGTCCTGATTACAGTGGACGATGACTTCGTCGCCGACCTTCCAGCGCCGAACCTTGGAGCCGACCGCCCAGACGACACCCGACGCGTCGGAGCCGGCGATGTGGAACGGATGCTTGTGTCCGTCGAGCGGCGAGACCGGAACGCCGAGCCCGGCCCAGACGCCGTTGTAGTTGACGCCGCCGGCCATCACGTAGACCAGCACCTCGTCCTCGGCGATCGGCCAGGTCGGCACGACTTCGAGCTGCATCGACTGCTCGGGCGGTCCGTGGCGTTCCTTGCGGATCGCCCAGGCGTGCATTTTTTCAGGAACGTGGCCGAGCGGCGGGACCTCGCCGATGGCGTAGAGGTCCTTGAGCGGCGCGGTTCGGGGTTTTTGCTGCGCGACGGCCATGATGGACTCCGTCCTCAAGGGGCGAGCGCGATTGTTGCAGTGCGACAACATTCTGCCGCAGATTATGTTGCATCGCAACAATTACTTGAACGCAATGCGGGGGCGCAAAAGCGTGGGTGCAAAAGTTCCGGAAAATGGACCGGCTCGGCTGACAGCCGGAACCCGAGCCCCTAAGCTCGCATTGCCTTGGCATGGCATCGGCGCGGGCATCAGCCCGCCCGGTAAAGGGGTCTAGGGGAGCTATCATGAACATCATTATCTGGCTGATCGTCGGCGCGATCGCCGGCTGGCTTGCCGGCATGGTCGTCAAAGGCGGCGGATTCGGACTGATCGGCGATATTATCGTCGGCATCGTCGGCGGCCTGATCGCCGGCTGGCTGCTGCCGCGGCTCGGCATCAATATCGGCTCGGGCTTCGTTGCCGCGGTCATCGATTCCTTCATCGGCGCCGTCATCCTTCTGCTCATTCTGCGGCTCGTCAAACGCGCCTGAGCGCGCTAAGGCCGCAGAAAGGAATGCGCGGTAAAGCGAGGCGCCAAGGCGCGAAGCCTTGGCGCAACGCTTATTATTTGACCGCGCTGTCATGGATGCGAGCCGGATCGAGACGCCTGTCGC
>JBARCH010000287.1:0-1756 GCA_049793875.1 Pseudolabrys sp.
CATGATCGGGATCGTGATCCAGTGCCACGGCTGGTTGATGCCCTCTTCACTCTCGTTCGGACGCACCTCGCAGCCCCAGGTATCGCTGGCGAGCGCCGCGAGTTCGGTCTTCTGCACAAACTCCAGCGTCTCGAACGAGAAGCCCGGCGCATCGCCGCCCGGGTAGCCGTCCCAGCTTCCGACCTTCTGGCAACGCTCCATCATGCCGGTACGCACGATGACGTAATCGCCGCGCTTGAGCGTGATGTTCTGCTTCTTCGCGGTGCCGTAGAGGTCGTCGTTAGTGATGCCGTAGCCGTCATCGAGCGATTCAACGCCCTTGTAGCGCGCGACGTCGAGCAACACGCCGCGGCCAACCATCTTGTTTCTGGTTTTCTCGATGCCGCATTTCTGCGCGCCGGCGCTCGTGACTTCGCGGCAGTCGTAACCGTTCCACATGTAGTTCTCATAGAACACGTGGCCGAGCCCGTCCCATTGCGTTCCGCATTGCAGCGGCATCGTCACCATGTCGTCGGCGGCGCGGATGCCGCGCTTGTCGAGCACGCCCGAATAGGCGTCCGTGCCGGTGCGCAACATGGTGTGGATCGGGTTGGTGCGGCCCATCGACGGATATTTGCTTTTCGCGCCCTGCGGTCCGAGATGATCGAAGTTGAGCGCAAGCGAAATGACCTTGCCCTTCTTCACCAGCCTGGTTGCGGCGATGATGTCTTCAGGCGACGTGAAATTCAGCGTGCCGATCTCGTCGTTCGCTCCCCATTTGCCCCAGTTTTTGTATTTTTCGGCAGCCTCACGCATGTCCTGACGCGTGATTTTACGTTGGGTCATTGTGCTTTCCTTATTTGCTCGTTGTGCGGGAGTTCAGGGCACTGGCGCGGAACGAAAGCCCGCCGCCAGAAACGGAATCATGTGGTGAAGCGCGCGCTTCACGTTGCCGGGGTCGATACGGCCATTGGTCAGAGACTGGATACGTCCGCTGTCCGCCATCGTGTAGAACATCGCGCCGAGCATGAAGTGAAAGCGCCACTCGACTTCGGCGCGCGGCATTTGCGGCAGCGCCTGCGCAATCGCGTCGATGAATTTGCGGCTGGAAAGGTCGAACGCCTTCGACAGTATTTTCCGCGTCGTCGTCTCGGGCTCGGTGGCGAGCCGCGCTCGCAACTTGACGAAAGCCGGGCCGCCGAATTGCGGTTGCACCCCGAGCGTCAATGCCGGACGCAGAAAGGCGTCGAGGATCGGCTCAAGCTCCAGCCGCTTGTCGCCTTCCATGCAAAGCGCCAGCAACCGCAGCCGCTCCTGTGCGATGGGCGCGGCGCGTTGCGCGAACAGGGCTTCCAGCAACCCGTCTTTCGAACCGAAGTGATAGGCGATCGAGGCGAGATTGACCCCGGCTTCCGCGGTTATGGCGCGAAGACCGACGCCCGACATGCCGTATTCCGCGAACAGGCGTTCGGCGACCTCGAGGATACGCTCGCGCACGGACAGCGGCGTCGCCGCGTCGGTCTTCGGCGCGCGCGACGATTTAACAGCAATTGACTTGGTGGCTTTCCCGTCCCCGGTTTTCACAGGACGCAGACGGGGTTTGCTGCGCAATTCGCTGCGAACTTTGGCGCCACTCACTGACAACGCTCACTCCGCTTCGCGAACCCCGCGCGCTTGACTCACGCCCCGCGTTTTGGGAAAAGCAAAAAGTAAACAGTCGTTTGTTTATTGTCAATTCATGACATGAAAATCGTGCCAGCATTTGTTTTGCGGGGTG
>JBARCH010000288.1:0-10344 GCA_049793875.1 Pseudolabrys sp.
CGTCCGAGCCGATCGAATTTGTCGATTGCCCGAAGGACAGTGAGCCTTTTATTCGCATTCGCATCACCTCCGAGTCCGATGGAGGTCATGATGCCATCCAGCACCTACCGATTATTCACCTTCACGACATAACTGCCGCGCGGAATGCCGAGCGCTTCCATCGTATCCGCCGCGAGCATGCACATCTCGGCATCGGCGGCCATTGTCGGCGCACCGACGGTGTCGGCATCGAACTGCATGAACTGGCGGAAGCGTCCCGGTCCCGGCTTCTCGTTGCGATAGACGTAGCCGAAGCGATACGAGCGATAGGGCAGGACGAAATTTTCCTTGCCGTAATTCTCCGCCACGTGCCGCGCGAGCGGCGCGGTCAGATCGTAGCGCAGCGAGAGCCACTGCTCGTCGTCGTCCTGGAACGAGAAAACGCCTTCGTTCGGCCGGTCCTGATCGGGCAGGAACTTGCCGAGCGCGTCGGTGTATTCGATCGCCGGTGTCTCCACCGTCTCGAAGCCGTAGCGCTCGAACTGCTGGCGGATCGTCTCGACCATGCGGCGCGTTGCCGCAATTTCCGCCGGCCCGCGGTCGGCGAGACCGCGCGGCAGACGGGCCTTCAATTTGGCTGGTTTCTTGGGTTTGTCGTTCATCAGGTGCTACATATACAGGAAGTCTGGATAGCTAATCGCCGACTTGTGCCTGCCATACAAGTGGTTATGCGCTAAACTATCCAGAATTGTTGGATGCCCGGCACAGGGCCGGGCATGACGGTAACCAGGGTGCGGTGCATGGCCCAGTCCACGGCGCAGACAAAAACGACCAACGTCCCGAACGACCTTGAAGCTTTCTTCATGCCGTTCACGGCCAACCGCGCCTACAAGGCGCGTCCGCGGATGATCGCGCGCGCCAAGGACATGCACTACTACTCGCCGGAAGGGCGCGCGATCCTCGATGCCGCGGCGGGCCTGTGGTGCACCAATGCCGGCCACAACCGCGACCCGATCGTGCAGGCGATCCAGGCCCAGGCCGCGCAACTGGATTTCGCGCCGACCTTCCAGTTCGGCCATCCGCGCGCCGTTGAATTGGCAAGCCGCATCGCGGCGCTCGCGCCGGCCGATCTCGATCACGTCTTCTTTTGCAACTCCGGATCGGAGGCGGCCGACACCGCGCTGAAGATTGCGCTCGCCTACTGGAATGCGAAGGGCCAGGCGCAGCGCACGCGCTTCATCGGCCGCGAGCGTGCCTATCACGGCGTCGGCTTCGGCGGCATGGCGGTCGGCGGGCTCGCCAGCAACCGAAAGGCGTTCGGCGTCATGATGCCGGGCGTCGACCATCTGCCGCACACCTACAATCGCGAGCAGCAGGCGTTCTCCAAGGGCGAGCCGGAATGGGGCGCGCATCTTGCCGATGAACTGGAGCGCCTCGTCGCGCTGCACAGCGACAGCACCATCGCGGCGGTGATCGTCGAGCCGATGGCGGGCTCGACCGCGGTGTTGCCGCCGCCGAAAGGTTACCTGCAGCGGCTGCGCGCGATCTGCGACAAATACGGCATCCTGCTGATATTCGACGAGGTCATCACCGGCTTCGGCCGTCTCGGACACGCTTTCGCCGCGGAACGTTACGGCGTTACGCCCGACATGATCACGTTTGCGAAGGGCGTGACCTCAGGCAGCGTGCCGATGGGCGGCGTGATCATGACGAACGAGATTCACGACACCTTCATGAATGGCCCGGAGCACGTCATCGAGTTTTTCCACGGCTATACCTATTCGGCTCATCCGCTCGCCTGTGCGGCCGGGCTTGCCGCGCTCGATCTCTATCGCGACGAAGATCTGTTCGCGCGTGCAAAGAAGATCGAGCCGATCTGGTACGACGCCGCGATGACGCTCAAGGGATTGCCGAAAGTTCTCGACATTCGCTGCGTCGGCTTGACCGCCGCGGTCGATCTCGCCTCGCGGCCCGACGCGGTGGGAAAACGCGGCTACGAGGCGATGGAGCGCGGCTTCCATGACGTCGGAATCATGTTCCGCATCGTCGGCGACTCGATTGCGGTGACGCCGCCGCTGATCGTGAGCGAAAGCCAGATCGGCGAGATTTTCGAGAAGATCGGCAAGATCATTCAACAGGTGGCGTGACGTCTTTTGTCATTCCGGGGGCGGCCCAACGGGCCGAACCCGGAATCCAGATGTAACCTCAGAATCCAGTTCTGGATTCCGGGTTCGCGCTTGCGGCGCGCCCCGCAATGACAGCTTAGTTGTGCAGGTCACTCCCCCTCAAAATCGCCCAGCCGATATCGGTAAATCCGCCGCCGCGCCAATATTGCAGGTGCAGCGGCTTCTGCACCTGTGCGCCTTTGGCAATGGCGTCGAATTCCGCCGGCATTTTCTGCAGGTCGCCGCCGACCCAGACGACCACGGCGCCGCGCGCCTTCAGGTCGGCGAGAGAAATCCACGGCGCGCGTTCCGGCTTGCCGTCGATCAGCACGCGCGGGCGCGACGGCGCGTAATGCCCGACATTGCCGCCGACGAACATTTCAGCAATCACGTAGGTAATGGGCTTGCCGGTCGCGGCGCGATATTTCTGCGAAATCTCCTGGCCGAGCGCTTCGCCCGGAAAGAACACCGCGCGGTAGCGGTGATCGAAGCGCGGCAGCACGTGGTAATTGGCAATGAACGCGAGCGCCAGCACGCAGAAAACAATCGCCCAGGTCATGACGACGCGCGCCAGACGCGCGCCGTCGATCAGCCGCCGGGCGACGAGCACCAGCCACAGTCCGAGATAAAGCCAGAGCGGGTAGCCCCACATCGCGACCGTGCCGCGGCCGCTGACGGTGGACATCGCCAGCACCGTGACGATCGGCCCGAAGGCGAGCCACATGACGATGCGCCGGTCGAAAGCGTCGGCCTGCGACGGCACGGGCGGTTCGCTCGCGGCACGGCGGGGCAGAAACAGCGGCAGTGCGATCAGCAATGACGGAATCAGGAAAAAGAACTGGCTGATCGCGAATTGCAGCGGATGCCAGACATGATCGATGAAGCCGCGCGACGGCAGCGCGCGATGCTCGGCGTAGGCGAAGGGCAGAAAATCGTTTTGCACCAGCCAGACGAGATGCGGCGCCATGACGATCAGCGCGACCGCCACCGCGACGTAGGGTCCGGGCGTCGCAAGCGCCTTGCGGGCATCGCGATCGGCGAACACGAACAGCACCATCGGCGCAGCCAGCACGACGACGAAATACTTCGCCCATAACGACATGCCGACCGCGATGCCGAGCAGCAGCCAATGCGCCATCCGCCCGTTGCGCAGCGCGCGATGGAGCGCGAACCCGGCCAGCGCCCAGAACGGAAGCTGGATGACGTCGTGGTTGAACTTGGCGGCGGTGTAATTGAGATAGTGCAGGCCGTCGACGATCAGCACCGCAACAAGCGCGCCGACGGGCCCGGCCAGCGGCCGTGACATTGCCCACACCACGGCAAAGGCCGCGACCACCGCGATCTGCGCCAGCAGGTAATAGGCAAAGTCGTGGCCGACGAGCCGGTACATGATCTCGACCAGCCACCACGGCAGCGGCGGCAGCTTGTCGTAGCCGAGTTGCCACTCGCGGCCGTAGATCAGCGCCTCGATCAGATCGAGCGGCAGGTTGGGATAGAGCAGCGTCGGCAGGGCCGTCCAAACGGCGGTGTGCAGCAGCACGAAGGCGGCGAAGGCGCGTCCCGGACAGGCCGCGATGGCGCGCACAACAGGCAGGCGGCTCAAATCGGCCATGACTTATTCCGGAGGCCTTGAAAGTTCTGCGTAAAAGACGGAATTGCCGTTACCATAGCAGGGCTTGGAGGTTGCGCGGACGCCCCGGCTCATGAACATTGTGGCCAGCGCGGCGAATCAGAGCCACCCGCGGCAGGGAATGCCCCATGTTGCGCATCGGCGCCATCTTTATTGCCATCTGCATGGTGCTCATCGCAGGCTCGGTGGGCGCCGGCCTTTATCTTGGCGCCGGCGTCAATGGACTCGCGTCCGCCGTGGCCGCGCTCGCTGCGCTGCTCGTCATGACGCTCTACAATGTTGTCGCCAATCGGGTGCGCGATCGCAGCGATGTCGGCGGCCAGATCGCCGATCTGTCACGCGGTACCGCCGATCTTGCACGTCAGGTTGCGGAAATCGGCCGGCGGCTCGGCGCCATGGAAGGCCGTGTCGATACGACGGTCAGCCGCGCGCGCGGGGTGTCCGATCCGCTCGCCGTCGAAATCGGTGAGCTGGGCGCACTGGTAAAGCAACTGGCGGAAACGGTCGCGTCGCACGAATCCGAGTTGCACAGCCGCGCCAGGGCAATGGCGGCTTTTGCCGACACGTCGTTGGCGGTCGTCGCGCCGGCCGAGGCGAAATCGGGCGGCGGGGAAGGCGATCCTTCATCGCCGGCGACGGCCGATCGCGCGGAGCTCGACCTCACGGAAAACGATACCGTCGATGGCGGCCGGCGCTTCCGCGGCATGAGCCGCGAGAGCATCGTCTCCCTGATCGGCAACGCCGTCGACGCCAACCGGATCGATCTCTATCTGCAACCGATCGTTACGCTGCCGCAGCGCAAGGTGCGCTACTACGAGGCGCTGTCGCGGCTTCGCACGATCGAGGGCGACGTGGTGCCGGCCGCCGATTTCATCGAATACGCGGAAAGCTCCGGCTCGATGCCGAAGATCGACAACCTGCTGCTGTTCCGCTGTGTGCAGGTATTGCGGCGTCTGCAGCTAAAAAACCGTGACGTCGGCCTCTTCTGCAACGTCAATGCGACAACGCTGTCGGACGCCGGCTACTTCCAGCAATTCCTCGAATTCATGGAAGCCAACCGCGCGCTGGCGCCGACGCTTATGTTCGAATTCACGCAGGACGCCTATCGCAGCTTTGGGCCGCTTGAGCACGAAAGCCTTGCTGCACTGGCCGAGCGCGGATTCCGGTTTTCCATGGATCACATCACCGACTTGCGCGTGGAGCCGAAGGAATTGGCCGATCGTTCATTCCGGTTCTTCAAGGTCCCAGCCAAATTGCTGCTCAACCGCGCTATAAGCGCACAGAGTGACATTCATCCCGCCGACCTGGCGGATTTGCTGGCGCGCTCCGGCATTGATCTGATCGCCGAGCGCATCGAAAGCGAGAACATGGTGGTCGATCTGCTCGATCACGATGTCCGCTTCGGCCAGGGCTTCCTGTTCTCGCCGCCGCGGCCGGTGCGGGCGGAGGCCTTGCAGGGCGGCGTTACCAACGGCGGCGCCAAGGCGGCAGGCGGTGCCGCCGCGTCGGGCAATTCAGCCGTCATGCTGACCACCGAGGGTATCGGCGGCCGCTGATCCGCATTTCGGACGGACCCCGCGCGTTTTTCATGAGTGCTCAGTCACCTTTCACCCAACATTTCGCGGCGCTCGCGCCGCGTTATGACGTTGCGCTGTGCGACGTGTGGGGCGTCGTGCACAATGGCGTTGCCGCCTTTCCCGCCGCCTGCGATGCGCTGATGCGGTTTCGCGCTGATGGCGGCAGCGTCGTTCTGATCACCAACTCGCCGCGCCCCAGCGACTCTGTTGCTCGCCAACTCGACCGCCTGCAGGTGCCGCGTGGGATCTATGACAGTATGGTCTCGTCCGGCGACGTCACGCGCAGCGTGATCCTGTCGCGTCCGGGCCAGAGGCTGTTTCATCTCGGGCCGGAACGCGACCGTTCGGTATTCGCGGGTCTTGACGTGACTTTCGCACCACTCGACGGTGCCGACTATGTCGTATGCACCGGACTTGAGAACGATGAAACCGAAACGCCCGACGATTATGATGCGCGGCTAAAGATCATGCGCGCGCGCAATCTTTTCATGGTGTGCGGCAACCCGGATGTGGTGGTCGAGCGCGGCGACCGGCTGGTTTACTGCGCCGGCGCACTGGCCGACATTTATGCCGAGATGGGCGGCCAGGTTCTTTACGCCGGCAAGCCGTACCGGCCGATTTACGACATGGCGGTGGCGAAAGCGGAAGCTGTGCGTGGGACTAAAGCGTTGCAGGGCAAGATGCTGGCGATCGGGGATTCGCTGCGTACCGACTTGCGTGGCGCACACGATTTCGGCGTCGATTTCCTGTTCGTGACGTCGGGCATTCATGCCGGGCAATTCGGCGCGCGCGAAAATCCCGACGCGCAAGCACTGCTTGGCGTGTTCGACGATGCCGGCAAGGCGCCGGCGGCAATCATGCCGCGATTGGTGTGGTGAGGTCCGGCCGTCAGGCCGGATCGGAGAAGACCGCGTCGATCTTGGTCTTGAGCGTTTGCGCGTTGAATGGCTTGACGATGTAGTTTGACACGCCGGCTTTCTTCGCCGCGATCACGTTTTCGGTCTTCGACTCGGCGGTGACCATGATGAACGGCACCTGCGCGAGTTGCGGGTCGGCGCGCACTTCCTTGAGCAGGTCGTAGCCCGTCATCGGCTCCATGTTCCAGTCGGATATGACGAGGCCGTAATGGCGCGCGCGCATCTTCTCGAGCGCGGCCGAGCCGTCGCCGGCGTCATCGATGTTCTCGAAGCCGAGCTGGCGAAGAAGATTGCGGATAATACGGATCATCGTGCTGTAATCGTCCACGACGAGAACCGGCATCGTAAGATTGACAGACATAAGAGCCCTTTGCCCATTCTGGGGCTTGAACGTACGTAACCTAACAACGCTGCTTGAATAACCGGTTAATTTGAAACTTTATTGATGCATCGTTAACCATGACAGCCCGGACGGGCTGCTTGACGCCATAAAACGCAGGCGGCACTGAGGGATATCGGTCCGGTCAACCCCATCATTCCATGAGCAACAACTATCAGCCGGCGCAACCTTTCGTCGTCATGCGTGAAGCGGCGCAGGGGACAGGTATTGGCATACTGACCGGCGCGGTCGTTGCCATCGGCAATTTCGACGGTGTGCATCGGGGCCACCGGGCGGTCATCGGCGCGGCGCAAGCCCGTGCCCGCACCTTGGGCCGGAAGGCCGCGGCCCTGACGTTTGTGCCGCACCCGCGGCTGTTCTTCCGGCCACAGGACGCCGTCTTCCAGCTTTGCGACGAACGCTCCAAGCTGCGGTTGCTGGCTGGCGCCGGACTCGACGGCGTCATCCTCATGCATTTCGACGCGGCACTTGCCGGAACTTCGGCGGAAGATTTTGTCAGCCGGATTTTGAAGGATCGATTTCAGATTGGAGGGGCAGCGATCGGATTCGATTTTCATTTCGGCAAGAACCGCGCCGGCTCGCCGAATTTTCTGGCGGAGCAGGGCGCCAGACTCGGTTTCGCGGTCGATATCGTGCCGCCGCTTCAGGACGAAGGCCGGCCCATTTCGTCCGGTGCCATTCGCACGGCGCTTGCGTCCGGCAAGGTCGTGGAAGCAATGGAGCTTCTGGGCGCGCCGTGGTTTGTGTCGGGTGAGGTAATCCATGGCGAGAAACGCGGGCGCGAACTCGGCTTTCCGACTGCCAACCTGCGGCTCGATCCATCCTGCGACCTCAAGCACGGCATCTACGCAGTCCGAGTCGCGGTGGGCGGCAAGCGCCATGACGGAGTCGCCAGTTTCGGCCGCCGCCCGATGTTCGACAATGGCGCGCCGCTGCTCGAAGTTTTCCTGTTCGACTTCGACGGCGATCTTTACGGCCAGTCGATCGACGTCGCTTTCATCGGCTGGATTCGGCAGGAGCAGAAATTCGAGTCGATCGACGATCTCAAGCGCACGATGTCGAGCGACGGCGTGCAGGCGCGCGAAGCTCTGGCGCGTGCGGGCGATGTATTCCCGGTTCTGGGTGACGTTCCAGCCTAGCTCTTGTCTTTGGCGACGTCGTGGTTATTCGACCATTCACGCGCGATGCCTGCGATAAAGAAACCGACCGCTGCCAGCGGCAGCGTCTTTTTCCAGCCGATCATCCGACCGAGTTCGACGCCGGCTGCAAGTACGCGTGGGTCCTGCCATAGCGCAGGATGCCGCGCCCGTTCCGCAAGTTCACGGCGCGCACGTCGAATTGTTTGCCGGCGCACCAGCATCAGCACGATCACGCAGACGGCTGCAAGAAAGACATAGACGCCTGTGAGCGTCAGCGCCGCGGTCAGGTCGTCATATAGCCGCGACAGCCAGACATACGCGGCGATGCTGAGAAATATCAGCGCAGCAAGCGAAGCGATCGCGGCAGCTATTCCCCACAGCGCGAGCGCCGGGATCAAGCCCCTTGCCTTGACGCTCAACTCGGCCTGACGCAGCCAGCCCTCGATCATCGATTTGCCCGGTTACGGCCTAACGCCGCCACAGCGCACAGGCGAGGAATCCGATACCGGCCGCGATTGCGAGCGTTGTATAGGGCCGCTCCTGGATCGACTCGCTGATCGTGTCGGTCAATTCGTCTCCGGCCTTGCGTGCTTTCTTTTCCGCGTCGGTCAGGACATCTCCGACATTCGCCCGCGCACGATTCCACGCGTGCGAGCCGCGTGCCGAAACGATCAGGCCGAGTTGTTGAGCTAGGCGCGTGATGTCCTCGCGCAACGACTCGAGGTCCTCCTGAATGTCGTCGGACGCTTCCGAGGCAGCCTTGGATGAATCGCGTGCTGCCTTCTTTGCGTCCTTGATGGCTTCCCGCGCCGTATCCTGCGCAGCTTCGGTGGTGGTAGCAGTGGCGGTCATCGATCAACTCCGACGTAAAATGGGTTTAGGTCAGACGAACAAGTCGAGAGGCCGGGGCCTTGTTCCCTAGCCCGGCAAAACGCGGGCATCCGGCGGGAAAACGTGATGGAAAACCACACGGCCGATAATCGACAACGGTACCGCGAGCAGGGCGCCGATCGGTCCCCACAGCCATGCCCAGAACACCAGCGCCAGGAATATGGCGATCGGGCTGAGTGGCAGCCGGCTGCCGAGCACCGTCGGCGAGATGATCTGACCTTCGATCGTTGTCAGGACGACGAAACTTGCCGGCGGCAGCACCGCATGCAGCAGGTCGGGGAACGTCACTAGTCCGACGCCAAGCAGAATTATGACGATGCAAGCCGGCCCGATATACGGAATATAATTCAACACACCGGCCAACAGACCGAAGATCAGCGGATTGGGAAACCCGTACGCCCAGGCACCGGCCGCAACGATCAGGCCTAGGCATATATTGATGAGTGTTACCATCGCCAGATACGACGCGAGATTGCGCCCGATATCGTTGAAGATGCGGATCACGCGCAGTTTGGATTCACGTTCGATGAACAGCGACGGCAAATAGCGGCGAATTCGTCCGTGGCTCGCGAGAAAAAACAGCAGAGCGACGAAAAAGATCAGAAGTTGCGCCACCGCCGGCGTCACGAAAGCCAGCACCGGCGTCACCATGCTCAACTGCGATTCCTGCACGGAGACGGCGTTGTCGCTTCCCGGCACGAAAGCCTTTTGCAAGTCGCGCAGCGCGTTCAAGGGCTGATCGAACACGTAGAGTTTTTGCCTGATGGTCTCGCCGATTTGCGGCGCGCGGCTGATCCATTCGGTTGCCGGAGCGGCGATCATTGTCACGATCGCGCCGAGCACGATCATCAGCAGGAGTACCAGCACGACCGCGCTGATCCAGGACGGAATGCCGATATTTTTGGCGCGCGTGACCAGCGGCGCGAGCGTCAGGCCTATGACCAATGCGGCCGTGGTCGGCAGCACGACGGGACTGCAAAGATAAAGGCATACGCCGCCGAGCAGCACGAATATGCCGACGGTTGCGACCTGCGCGGCCGAACCCCACACAGAGGAACTGTCCTCGATCGGCTGCGGATCGTTGATGATCAGTCCGTCGCGGAGATCCCGGCGGACACGAAAAAATTCCACTCGTCACCTCCAGGGGAGGCTTGCCCCTCGTGATAGCCTTGAGCCCGCTTCGGCATGTTGCGGCGGCCCCTTGGGGTCGCGCGCTGCCGCTCCAGCGGGCAGGCTGCAAGTAAACGTCCCAGCAGCGGCTGGGGTTCCGGCTGGGCGTTGCCTGATCGGCATGACCGCTGTACTAACCCGGCCCATGAACAAGCCCGCGCGCGACTATTCCGAGACGCTTTTCCTGCCGCAGACCGATTTTCCGATGCGTGCCGGCCTGCCGCAGAAGGAGCCGGAAATCCTCGCGCGCTGGGCGAAACTCGGCGTTTATGAACGCATGCGTGCGGCGGCCAAGGGCCGCACCAAATTCGTCCTGCACGACGGCCCGCCTTACGCGAACGGCAACATCCACATCGGCACCGCGCTCAACAAGGTGCTCAAGGATGTGGTGTCGCGCAGCCAGCAGATGCTCGGCTTCGACAGCAATTACGTGCCGGGCTGGGATTGCCACGGCCTGCCGATCGAATGGAAGATCG
>JBARCH010000289.1:0-4432 GCA_049793875.1 Pseudolabrys sp.
CTTCCCGCCGCCGCTTTCGGCGCCATGCCGTTCGCGAAGACGCAAGGGCCTGGCGTCTACCGCAGCAAGATCGGCAACTATGAAGTGACGGCGCTTTATGACGGCATCTGGTATCTGCCGATCGACAGCAAGTTCGTCCGCAACGCCGGCGGCGGCGCGGTCAATCGGGCACTCGCCGCCGCATTCCTGCCGCCGCGCGTGCTGCCGGTTTCCTTCACCGCACTGATGGTCAATACCGGATCGAAACTGATCCTGATCGACACCGGCACCGCCGGCCAGATCACGGATAGCGCCGGCTTCATGAACAGCAATCTTGCCGCCGCCGGCGTCACGCCGAAGCAGATCGACACCATCCTCATCTCGCATTTCCATCCCGACCACATCGACGGCCTCAAGACGAAAGACGGCGACAAGGTTTTCCCGAACGCGGAAATCCTGGTGCCGGAGCCGGAGTGGGCATTCTGGATGGATGACGGGAACATGAGCCGCGCGAAAGGCCCGGTGCTGCGTTATTTCCGCAATGCGCGCCGCATCTTCAAGGACATCGCCGGCGAGGTTCACCGCTACGCGCCGGGCAAGGAAGTCGCGCCCGGCATCACCTCGATCGCCGCCTACGGACACACGCCCGGCCACATGGCATTTTCAATCGCGTCCGGCAGTCAGTCGATGCTGGTGATGAGCGACACCGCGCGCGAGCCCTTCCTGTTCGTGAAGCACCCGCGGTGGCAGCCGAGCTATGACATGGACGGGCCGATGGCGGCCGCGACGCGCGAACGGATGCTCGACCACGCCGCTGCCGACAGGACGCTGGTCGAGGCGTATCACTTCCCGTTTCCGGCATCCGGCCATATCGCCAAGACCAGAACCGGCTACGAACTCGAGCCGGTAATGTGGCAGCCGCTGTAGCTTCCCGCCGCTACATCTTCGAAAGCTTCGCGACGTCCACTGCCTGCGCGTAGGAAAGCTTCACGTCCTCGCCGGCCGATCCGTTGACACTCACCAGATACTTGTTGGCGACGACCATGTTGACGTCACCCTCGTGCGTCTGGACCGCACGCTGATTGCCGACGCGGACGAGCTTGCCCATGGCGCCCGCGATCGCCGGGTTGGCCAGCAGTTGCGCGAACTGCATCACCATCGAGGAGTCACCGGTAATCCGCACCTCGACATGCTTGCCGTCCGGGCTGGAATAGCGCCGGCTCGCCGATGTCGCGCCGAACATCCCGGCGCCGATTGCAGCCGTCTCGACTTTTTCGGCTTTCCATCCCGGCAGCGCCGGCGGCAGCAGCGTGGCGAAACCCTCTGCATTTTTCTGCCCGACCAGTTGCGAGGCCATGTCGAGCGATTGCTTGGCGTTGGCCAAGTCGCCCGCCTGATACGCCTTGCGTGCCTGATCCATCGCGTCGGTGATGTCGTCGGCGAATGCCGGTGTTGCCGCAAGCAAGACGGCCGCGAAAACAAATCGCGCGATTGTCATGAGTCGCCCTCCTCTTCAGGAGGGCGAGAATAGCAAAATCCCGGCCAAGGTACCCGGCCGGCCTTTACGGCCGGCCGCAACATCAACAACTCAGTTGGACACTCTTACCCCACCGAATATGCCCAGACCCGGCCGTTCGAAGCCGACGGGATTTTGGTACTGCTGGTTAAGCAGATTGTCGGCGCGCGCGAACACCGTGACGTGCTTGTCCACCACATAGTTCGCCGCGAGATTGACCGTCGTGTACGGGGGGGCATCCAGTCTCGGGATGAAAGTGGCCGTGTCGCGGTTGACGTCGATCCACGAACTGACGTGCAGAACCGTGGCGGAAAGCGTGAAGCGGTCGTCGGGTGTCCAGATCGCGGTGAGGCTCGCTTTATTTCCCGGCCGCCGCAGCAATCCCAATTCGGTTGTCTCGTCCCGCGTATAGGTCGTCGTGTAATCGGCACGGACCTTCAGTTGCTCGGTCAATATGGCAGACGCGAAGGATTCGACGCCGTACATTTTTGCCTCGCCGACGTTCGCATACGTTGACGTGAAGCTGATGCCGTTGAACTGGTTGACGATGAGATTGGTAATGTCGTTGCTGAAATACGTCACGCCGAAACGGACGCGATCATTCAGCAACGGCTGCTCGAATCCGACGTCGTATCCCTTGCTTGTTTCCGGCAGGAGATTTGGATTGGCGAGCTGGAAGATCGTCGGGTTATTGACGTAGAGTTCGGTCAGCGTGGGGGCCTTGAAACCGGTGCCGTAGCTTGCCTTGAGCTTTGTCTCTGTGCCCGGAACGATGAACGCCGGCGCGACGCGCCACGTCGTGTGCTGCCCGAAGCTTTCGTTATCATCGAGGCGAATGTTCGACACGACGAAGAAGCGTTTGAAGAATTCGGACTGAAGCTCGACGTAGCCGGCCTTGTTTCCGGTGCTTGCGCTCGTCATCGTTTGCACGCCCGCCGCCGTTGCGGTCGAATCCGTTCGAAGCGAATCTGTCTCCCGTTCCAGGCCGAGCACGAGAGTTTGTCCCGGCACCACCCTCACCTCGCCGCGCCAATCGTATTTGGTTCGCACGCCGACATTTGTCGTCGGTGGCGCCACCGAGCCGAACGGATTGAAGCTGTCCGGGTTTGGATTGAGATTCCAGTTCCACAGATTGGCATAGCTCACGCCGAAGAAATTCTTGAGCTTGCCGTCAAACAGCGACCAGACGACCTCCCCGCGCGTGAACAATTGATGATTGCGCTGCGTGTCCTGCAAGACTTCAGGCGCGCTGTTGGGTGGAAAGTTGACGCCATCGTCGGCGGTGAGCCCAAGCTTTGCGTCCGTGTACCGGCCCACCAGATTGACGGCGAGATTATCGGACAGATTGGCGCCGAGATTCGTCGAATAGGTCCAGTTGTTGTAACTGTTGTTGTTCGCCTTCTCTCCCGGCGCAAGCAGATCGGGCGGCGTTACCGGTATGGAATCCGCGCGCAAGTGCAGCACGTTGAACGCGTAGTTGAACTCACCCTGCGAGCCGCTCAGGCCTGCCGCCTGGTTGAATGTCCCGAACGAGCCGCCTTCCAGCGTTGCCGTGACCTTCGGCGGGCCTTCGCCTTTCTTGGTTGTGATCGAGATAACGCCGCCGATGGCATCCGAGCCGTAAAGGCCGCTTTGCGGGCCGCGCAGCACCTCGATGCGCTCGATATCGCCCGTCAGCAGGTGGGCAAAGTCGAAAGCGCCGTTCGGCGTGCTCGGATCGCCGACATCGATGCCGTCGATCAATACCTTTACGTGGTTCGAATTCGTCCCGCGCATGAAGATCGCGGTCTGGCTGCCCGGCCCGCCGCTCTGCACAACATTGAGCCCGGGGACCGTGTTGAGCGCGTCCGGAACGGTCCGGATCTGATCGCGCTCAAGATCGGCTGCCGTAATCACGGTAACCGAACTGGCGATCTCGTTTGACGGCGTCGGAATTGTCGTCGGACTGACGACAATCTGCGGCAAAACCTGCGTATTGGACGATATGTTGTCTTGCGCGCTCGCGGGATGCGCGAGCAACGCAGCCAGCGCCAGCGTGGCGCCGATACGGCGTACAATTCCCATGACTCAACGTTCCTTCGTTTGCGCTCGCGGTAAAGCGAGCACAGCGGGTTGACCAAACCCGATGCGAAGGACGCATGAACGCTACGGCAAAAGCCCGCACGCGACGTTCATGCAGTCGAAGTCGTGGGAGGATTTTCTCTCACGGCCTTCGCACCGGCATTGACGTCACCGCTGCGAAAGACCGCTCCGTATGGACGCCCCGTCCACCGGTTGGGTGACTGCGCTGGCAGGTCTCCTGGCTCGCGGGTCGCTGCTTTAGCGTCAGGCCTTCCCAGTTTCCCAGTGGCCGTAACAGACGCAAAGCTCGCCGCTTACAGTTGCGGGGGCAGCCACGGATAGCTGCAAGCAGGCAGTGTCCGTGTTCCCTCTTTCGTCCCCGGAGCGACCCGGGGAACCAGCACGGTCAAAATGTTCCAACGCGGCGCGCCAAGAGTCAAGGATGCGTACGCCGTGCAGTCCGTTCCACTCACACGCGCAACAGCAAGACAAAATGCAAAGAGGCCGGAATTTCTCCGGCCTCTCGCGGCAAGAATAGCGTTTTTGTGCCTCAGCTCGCTTTCTTGCTCTTCCCCACCTGCTTCACGTGCTTCTTCGCGTGCTTCGTGTGCTTGGTCACGTGTTTGGTCGTCTTGTGCGCGGTCTTCGCAGCCGGCTTCGCCATCGTGCTGGTGTTGGCATTGGCGCCAGCCTGGGTCTCGGTGTTGGCGCCCTGCGCCAGTGCGGGACCGGCAATCAAACTTGCGGCGAGCACTGCCGCCGAGATGGTTTTCAACATGACTTTCGTCCTCATCAATGGGTTTGCCGCAAACCCGGTTGGAATCGGCTTGCCGGCTTTGCCGGCGATGGGCCGAACTTGCGCGTCCGGCACTGAAC
>JBARCH010000290.1:0-4997 GCA_049793875.1 Pseudolabrys sp.
TCCGCCACGCTGCGGACCTGGATGCTCACGCGCACCGAGCGCTTCAAGGTGCCGGACGTCTTTTATTTCCGTGACGCCTTGCCGAGCGGACCGACAGGCAAGGCCGATCGGCGCGCCGTTGTGCAACTTGCGCAAACGCTGGCGAAGCTGCGCTAAATAATTACGTCCAGAATTGTCTGGACGCAATTTTCGCGCCTTCCGCCATCGCCGCCATCTTGGCCCAGACCACATCGGGATCGACCGCGGCCTGTCCGACCCATGTGCCGTAGCCGCAATCCGAGCCCGCAATGACGTTTTCGCGCCCGACCAGGTTTGCGTAGCGCGCGATGCGCTGCGCGATCAGTTCGGGATGCTCGATGAAATTCGATTTGGATTCGAGCACGCCGGGAATGAGCACCTTGCCGTCCGGCAGTTTCACCGTCTCGAACAGTTTCCATTCGTGGGCGTGGCGCGGATTGGCGGCCTCGAACGAGATCGCGTTCGGCTTCGCGCGGAAAACGATGTCGACGATATCGGCAAGCGGCACGTCGCAATGGTGCGGGCCTTCGTAGTTGCCCCAGCAGATGTGGATGCGAAGCTGCTCGGCCGGAATATTGGCGACCGCATGGTTGAGCGCCTCGACATGCAGATGCGCGCGCTTGCGGAATTCGTCGAGGCTCAGGTCGGCGTACTGGATGTGGCGGCCCATCGCCAGATCGGGGCAATCGATCTGCAGCACGAATCCCGCTTTGGCGACCGTCTCGTATTCGTGCCGCATGGCGTCGGCGATGGCGTAAATATAGGTTTCGAAATCCTTGTAGTGCTCGTTGCGGAAAAACAGCGACACCACGCCGGGCGAGGCCGCGCTCATAAATCCGCCAGCCGCTTTTACGCCGGTCAGCGCCGCCTTGAGATTGTCCGTGTCGGTTGCCGCCGCTTCCTTGTCGCGAACGCCGATCGGCGCATTGCAGGCGGGCGTCTTGCGCCGTGAGCGGCCGGGATCGCCGAACACGCGTTTGGCGAGCGTGGGGAATGCCGAGAGGTCCTGATAGACGAAGGTATTGCCGGTGCCGCCAAAGCCCGTGAGCCTGTCCTTGACGTAGGTCGCATAGCTTGGCTTCGACATCTCGCCGTCATTGATGAGGTCGATGCCGGCCTCGGCCTGCTTCCTCACCACCTCGGCCACCGCCGTGCGCACGCGTGCCGCCAGCGCCGCCGGGTCCACCGGCACGCCTTCCTCCTTGGCGTACATCATGCGGATGAGGTCGTCCGGCCGCGGCAGGCTGCCGGTATGGGTGGTCAGGAAGCGATCGTGGCTGTGTGGCATGGGTTCCTCCGCCATGAACTCTAAAGCAGGGCCTCGGCGGTAACCATCGGTTGTCCGCTCGCGTTGACAGGTGGGGGCAGGGTGCCTATGAAGCCCCAAAACCGAGCCCAGAGATTGTTATGAAAGTTCGCAATTCGCTGAAGTCCCTGCGCGGCCGCCACCGCAACAACCGCCTCGTCCGGCGCAAGGGCAGGGTCTATGTGATCAACAAGACCAACCGGCGTTTCAAGGCCCGGCAGGGCTGATTTCGCGCCGGCCGGCTGGCGCCCCTCTGTCTCCCCGCATATCGTCTCGCCGCATATTGGCCACAGCGGGCGGAAACACTAGATTCCGTCTATGGGCTCGCGATTCTCGATAGCGTTTTTCGCTGCGTTGCTGGCGGCCGTTGCCGCAACGCCTTCGCATGCCGCTGCGCCGGCCGAACCGTCTCCGGTGCCGTCCGCACCCCTGGTCGAGCCGCCCGCCAAGCTCCCGCACATTCAGCACGGCGATCCAACCCACAATCTCGATTTCCTGTTCGAAGCGCTGAAGCTTGCGCCTGACGACGAAACCGCCAAGGCAATCGAGAACCGCATCTGGGCGGTGTGGCTGACGTCGCGCAGCGACACCACGAATTTGCTGATGCTGCGGGTGAAGACCGCGGTCGAGGCGAAGGAAGACGACATCGCTCTCAAGCTCTTGTCCGCGATCATCAAGATCAAGCCGGACTACGTCGAAGCCTGGAACCGGCGCGCGACCATCTATTACTCGCGCAAGGATTACGGCAAAGCGCTGTCCGACATTCGCGAAGTGCTCAAGCGCGAACCGCGCCACTTCGGCGCACTTGCCGGGCTTGGGCTGATCCTGCAAGACCTCGGCGACGACAAGCAGGCGCTGGAAGTCTATCGCCGCGCGCTCGCGATCTATCCGCGCCTGAAAAAGATTCCGGAGGTCGTGAAATCGCTCGCCGAGAAGGTCGAAGGGCGCGACATCTAGCTTGAGCTCGGCAAGTATTCAGCGCTCTCATCCTTCGAGACGCGATCCCCGGACCGCTCCTCAGGATGAGGACGGAGGCTAGTCTTCCGCCGCTTCGTTGCCGACAAATGTGATGCGCAACATATTGGTTGCGCCCGGCGTTCCGAGCGGAACGCCGGCGACGATGATCACGCGCTGTCCGGCCTTGGCGAAACCTTCCTTGAAGGCAATCCGGCATGCGCGCTCGACCATGTCGTCCTGGTCGTGTGCGTCCTCAGTGACGACGCTGTGCACGCCCCACACCAGCGAAAGCCTTCGTGCGGTCGCGTCGCTTGGCGACAGCGCCACGATCGGCGACTTCGGCCGTTCGCGCGCGACGCGCAGTCCGGTCGATCCTGACGAGGTCCAGCAGACGATGGCCGACAGATCGAGCGTTTCGGCGATCTGGCGCGCGGCGTCGGCGATGGCATCGGCGCCGGTTGCTTCCGGCTCGGCACGCTGGGCGGTGACGATGGCGCGGTAGCCTGGGTCGTGCTCGACCTCTTCGGCGATGCGATTCATGGTCGCCACCGCTTCCACCGGGAATTGTCCGGCCGCCGATTCCGCCGACAACATGACAGCGTCGGCACCTTCATAGATTGCGGTCGCGACGTCGGAGACTTCTGCGCGCGTCGGCACCGGCGAGTTGATCATCGATTCCAGCATCTGCGTCGCCACGATCACGGGCTTTCCAGCCAGCCGCGTGGCGCGCGTCATCTGCTTCTGGACAGCGGGAACCTTTTCCAGCGGCATTTCCACACCGAGGTCGCCGCGCGCCACCATCAGCGCGTCGGCCGCGTCGATGATTTCGGCGAGTCTGGTCACCGCCTGCGGTTTCTCGATCTTGGCCATGACGGAGGCGCGACCGCGCGTGATCTTCTTGGCCTCGGCAATGTCCTCCGGACGCTGGATGAACGAAAGCGCGACCCAGTCAATGCCGGCTTCGAGTGCGGCCTCCAGGTCGGAACGGTCCTTCTCAGTCAACGCCGAGAACGGAATGGTCGAATCCGGCAGGCTCACGCCCTTGCGGTCGGAGAGCTTGCCGCCGACTTCGACGCGGGCGTCGATGCGCTCGGACGTTGCCGCTACGACGGTGAGACGCACCTTGCCGTCATCGATCAACAGCGTGTGGCCCGGCTCGACGGCAACAAAAATTTCCGGATGCGGCAGCAGCACGCGGGTGGCATCGCCCGGCGCCGGATCGGTATCGAAAACAAAATTATCGCCCTTCTTCACCATCGCCGATCCGCCGGTGAATGTGCCGAGCCGCAGCTTTGGGCCTTGCAGGTCGACCAGGATGCCGATCGGCCGGTTGTGATCGCGCTCGACGCCGCGAATGGTGGCAACCAATTCGCGCATGCGGTCGTGCGAGGTGTGGCTCATGTTGATGCGGAACACGTCAGCGCCGGCCTCGAACAGGCGGCCGATCATGGTTGCATCCGATGAAGCAGGTCCGAGAGTTGCAACGATCTTGGCGCGGCGCAGGCGTCTCATCGTTTAGGGCTTTCTGCGGCGGGCGGATTCGCTGCGGGCTGACGTGGTGTTACAGGCGTGCGCGAGGGCAAGGGCCGGTCGGGGGTCTGTTCCGCGGTATCGGTAAGTTGCACTGTCCAGGACCGTTGTTGCCCGGTATCGACCTCGAAAAATCCGGTGCGATCGAAACCGCGCGCCAGGCAGTTGTCGATGCCGCGGATCGTGAATTCCTTGTCGCGTGAGCACATGAAGGCGTGGCCGGACCATTCGCCGCCACGGTCGTAGTCGACGGCGTAGATGTAATAGTAGCGCGCCACAAGACTCCCGCGCAGCAAGGTTTCGCATGACCGGCCCGCGATATTCCACCAGCCCTCCGTCGTCCAGCCGTCGGCATCCTTGTAGCCGATCGATACGCCGACGCGGCTGCCGGTGTTGTTGCATAGCCGGAAGTCCGCGAAGGCCGGATGACAGAAACCGGCCAGCAGCACAGCGGCCCCGGCAGCGCGCGCGAGCACACCGATGGAGCAGATGCTGACGGTTCGGGAGAGCAAGAAGGTCACAATCGCGTTGGTTTCGATTCGACGCGGATTTCGCGTCATCCCTCACGCCCTGTCAACGACGATGGCCCGGAAGTCGTTGACGTTGGTGAAGGTGGGGCCGGTGGCCAAAAGGTCGCCGATTTGGGTAAAAAATCCGGTCGAATTGTTATCGGCCAAAAAGGCGGCGGGATCGAGGCCAAGGGTCTTGGCGCGCGCGGTGGTATCGCTTGCCGCGTAGGCGCCGGCGGGGTCTTGCGCCGAGCCCGCGCCGCCGTCCGTACCGTCGGTGTCGCCCGCAAGCGCCGCGATTCCGGTCGTTCCGGCGAGCGCGACGGCCAGCGCCAGCGCGTATTCCTGATTGGGGCCGCCGCGCCCGCCCCCCCGGATGGTCACGGTCAATTCGCCGCCCGAAAGGATGACCGCGCGCTTGCCTTCCGCCTGCAGTTCGCGCGCGAGCTTGGCGTGCGCGGCTGCAACCTCGCGCGCCTCGCCTTCGATCCGGTCGCCGAGCGCGACGCATTCGTATCCGGCTTTGCGCACGGCGGCTTCCGCGGCGCGTATGGCGTCGGCCGGCCGCGCGACGATGGCGAAGTGTGTGTTCGCGAATATCGGATTGCCCGGCTTCGGTGTCTCGTTGGCCCGATCGTCGAGCGCGCGTGTCACTGTGTCGGGCAACGCCAACTTGT
>JBARCH010000291.1:0-5094 GCA_049793875.1 Pseudolabrys sp.
CGCATAGTGCGTCTGAGATCAAAGGTGCCTGCGACAAAGCAGGGGGAACATTCACGCAAGACTCTGGTGGTTACGGATGCACGACAAATTGCACGGCGAGCTATGGTTGTACCGTCGGATGTACGAACAAAGGAAAGTGTACCGGTGATGTCCCCCTGCGTGGCCGGCCATCAGGCACGCTCGGCGGAATCCTTCACCCGCCTGTGGCCGGCATCAAATCGTCCGGCGACAACCCGCCGTCGAAGGCCCACCGTCGTCCGGTGAACATCGATACCGCCAAGCCGCCGTCCGGCGTCAAGACAACCGGCGGCAATGCACAGCCGGTCATGCGCACCCACGAGCATCGTTCCGGCGGCGGAAAGTACTGACTGCGCGCCGCGCCTGTCCGCGATCGGAACCTTCAGAGCGCCCGCAAGGGCGCCCTTTTTCATGCGCGGACGTGTGCAGCGTCAGAGGATGAAGAAAGCGAGGACCAGAAGCCCGGCGACGATGCCCGTGGCCGTCACGCATATCTGCCGACGGTGGCGGCGAGGACCATAGACGCCCGCAGCGCGACGCTCTGCGATCAAGGCCGCATCGAACTCGGCGGACGACGAAAACGCACACGCAAGCGCAAGGCCGGCACGCGCGGCGCGCGCCTCAAGGGTGACGGCATCGGGAATCGGGCGAGTGACGGCCGGATTGCGCAGCATCCCGATATTTTAACGCTGGGACAGTAAACGAGGCGTTGCAGCCTCCCCCGCGGGCGCATTCTCTGGCTTTTTGAGCCCGGCCCGTCCACCGCGTGACTTGGGGACGAGCCTCACGGCATTGCTGGCGCCGGCCGCTGCAATAAGCCGCGCTGCCTCATCCTGCTCCGGCTGCTCGTCGTCATCGGTAGTACGCAACCGATTGCGACCGTCATGTTTGGCCCGATAAAGCGCGGCATCGGCGCGCGCGAGAAAAGTCTCGACTTCGGAATCCGCCTTTGGCGAAAAGGCGGCGCCTATGCTCACGGTTCCACCGATCGGATGTCCATTGACGACCGCGCCCGTGACTTCAAAACTGGCGCGGATACGTTCCGCAATCCTGCTGGTAGCCGCGAGATCCGCCGGAACGATCGCCGCGAATTCCTCGCCGCCAAGCCGACCGACGATATCATCCGCGCGCATGCAGGACTTTACGGTCGATGCAAACAGACGCAACACATCGTCGCCGACGGCATGGCCGAACGTATCGTTGATCGACTTGAAATGATCGAGATCGAACATCAATAACGTCACCGGGTTTCCTTCCTTGCGCCGGAGCGCGCAAAGGCTTCGCGCACCTTCCAGGAAGGCACGGCGATTGAGAAGTCCGGTGAGCGGATCGGTCGAGGCCGCGTGTCGCTGAATGTGAACGTGATGGTCCTTGACCATCAACAAGACGATGAACGCGGCGCCGATGGCGTAGACCAGCGCTTCCAAAATAAAGACGTCGATCCAGTTTTGCGCTGCATGAGGCGGCAGCCAGGTATGCATCGCGACCGGCGAGAGAAAAATCACGGCATGGAGCATCGGCACCACGACCGCTGCGGTGCGCGAACAAAGCGACTTGCGCCGCTCTCGCCAAAGCTCGATGGCGGTCGAGAAGGTGTAAGCCGCAATAATAACGGCACCGATTGCGATCCGCAGGTTCGCGTCAATGGCTACGGCGGGTATTTGGCAGAGCGTCAACCAAGCAAGCGCGCCGGCAAAAATCGTTATCGGCAGCACGCGGCGGCCATGAAAGAGCCGAACGCCATTCCAGACCATGCCGCAGGCAACGAAAATGAGCGTACCCGGGAGGAATGCCGGCAGCTTCAGCATCGGGGATGGAACGGTCCATAGCGCGATCGACGAACCGCCGATCAAATAGGCCGTACCCCACCACGCGAGCGCACGTACCTCGCGCTCCTGCAGCCACGAAAAGATGAGAAATAGACCCAGCAACGCCGCGATACAGATCGCGACGAATGATAGCGTCGAGATATCCAGCATCATCGGTGCAACCCAGCCGCCACCGGAATTTCTTGCCGTAAAAGGACCGCCGGAGTGGTGCCCATCATCTCGGCAGAGTGCGACAATCTACCGGTCGCGCGTGCGCAAAGGCTTGCGAGGTTGCGAAACCTTCGACGAAACACTTGCTAAAATTGCAATCAAATTGCTTCAAAAAAGAAAAAGGCGCGCATTGCAGCGCGCCTTTCGCCAAACGGTTTTGTAAGTTGCGTTAGCGCTTCGAGAACTGGAACGACCGCCGCGCCTTGGCCTTGCCGTACTTCTTTCGCTCAACCACGCGCGAATCGCGGGTCAGGAAGCCGCCCTTCTTGAGCGCGCCGCGCAAATCCGGCTCGAAGTAAGTCAACGCCTTTGAGAGGCCGTGGCGCACCGCACCCGCCTGCCCCGAGAGCCCGCCGCCGGAGACGGTACAGATGACGTCGTACTGACCGTTACGGTTCGTCGCGACGAGTGGCTGCTGGATCAGCATGCGCAGCACAGGACGCGCGAAAAATACCTCGACCGCGCGGGTATTGACGGTGATCTTGCCGGAGCCTGGCTTGATCCAGACGCGCGCGACGGCATTCTTGCGCTTGCCGGTCGCGTAAGCGCGGCCCTGCGCATCCACTTTCTTTTCGTATGTCGGCGCCTCGGGTGCGGCCGGCTTGAGGCTCGCCAATCCTTCGAGCGATTGCACGGTTTCGGCCACTGTCAGGCACTCCTCGCGTTCTTGCGGTTCATTGCAGCGACATCGAGCTTCTCCGGCTTCTGCGCTTCGTGCGGATGCTCGGCGCCCGGGTAGACGCGCAGATTGCCAAGTTGCACGCGGCCAAGCGGTCCGCGCGGCAGCATGCGCTCCACCGCCTTTTCAACGATACGCTCCGGAAATTTTCCGGCCTTGATCGACTTCGCGGAAATTTCCTTGATGCCGCCGATAAAGCCTGTGTGCTTGTAATAAACTTTCTTCTCGGCCTTGCGTCCGGTGAGCACCGCTTTGGCGGCATTGATGATGATGACGTTATCGCCATCGTCGGCGTGCGGCGTATAGGTCGGCTTGTGCTTGCCGCGCAGCCGCAGCGCGACGATCGAAGCGAGACGGCCAACGACAAGGCCGGCAGCGTCGATCATGATCCATTTCTTCTCGATGTCGGCGGCTTTAGCCGAATAGGTGCTCATGTCACGTCCTTCGGGAAGGTACGACCCGCCGATTGCGGTGTCGCGAAATTTGGGCGTTTCTAGCCGAGCCGACCACCATGGGTCAACGCTCAGAGGAAATATAAATTATAGTACAATCAAAAGCTTATAAGAATGGTATTTTTATACCGTCAGCTAATTAGCTCACTTTGGGGATCGAATAGGTGGCGGTCACGTGCGCGACCGGCTCGGCGGCGCCGTCCGAGTAGATCGTGACCTCCCCGACTGCGAGCCGTTTGCCGATTTTCATAAGTCGCGCATCCGCGATCAGATCGGCTCTTGCCGGCTTGCGCAGAAAATTGATGTTGAGGTTTGTGGTGACCGCCAGCGGCTGCCGCCCGATCGCCGAAAAAACAGCGACGTACATGGAGAAATCGGCCAACTCCATCATGGTTGGACCCGAGATCGTGCCGCCGGGTCGCAAGGATTTGTCGTGAAATTCCTTGCGTACACGCGTCTCGCCATAACGCACGCGCTCGATGCTCAAACCACAGCCGTCGTAAAACGCTTGCGGGAATTCCACCCTCAACAGATCCGCAATTTCGTCCGCTGTAAGCGCCGGTGCCGGCATACCCGCCCCCTCGCCGGCTCATCCGGCGCCACCGTCATAGACGGGCACCCCACCGGACTCAAAGGGGCTTGTCAGGAGGCACGCGGGCGCCCGTAAAACTCGCGCAATTCGTCCTTCGCCTTGTTCAGCGTGCGCTTGCGGGCGGCCGGAAGTTTCTTGCCGGCGCGGTTGAGATAGAAGGTCAGCATCGACATTGCGGAGCGGAAAGGACTCGATTTGCGCCTGCGGCTATGGTCGGCCGAACGTTTGAGAGAACGCGCAATCGCTTTCGGGCTGCGTTTGCTGAAGACGCCCTCCTTGAGTCTGAGCGCGTCGCTTTCGGTCGTTACTCGTTGCGACCAGCGCCGACCGCCGCGTTTTGTATGCCTGGATTTCGTGCGTCGCTTTGCCATGGTGTCCTCCGTCGTGGAAACGCACCGGTTTGTTCTCCGTTCCCGGTCTTGCGCACGCGGCGAGCGGGGTTAAGTATCAAACCGCAATTGAAGAACCCGGACCGATTCCCATGAGCGCCCAAGCCGCTGCCACCCGCGCGTCCGACGCCGCCGCACCCGTCCTGCTGCGCGAGCGCGACAAGGACATCGCGATTCTGATCCTTAATCGGCCGCAGGCGCGCAACAGCCTGTCCGAGGAACTGCTCATGGCGTTGAGTGACGCATTCAGCGACATCGCCAAAGACCGCAGCATTCGCGCCGTTGTGCTCGCGGCTAACGGACCCGCATTTTGCGCCGGGCACGACCTCAAAGAGCTTACCGCTCGCCGCGGCGATGCCGACGGCGGACGCAAATATTTCAAGCACATCATGACAACGTGCAGTGCCATGATGCAGCAAATCGTGAAGCTGCCCCAGCCGGTCATCGCATCCGTGCAAGGCGTCGCCACCGCAGCCGGTTGCCAGATAGTCGCGAGCTGTGATCTGGCGATTGCGTCATCTGCGGCGAAATTCGCGACACCGGGTGTCGACATTGGATTGTTTTGCTCAACGCCGATGGTTGCTTTGTCGCGCAACGTATCGCGCAAGGCCGCCATGGAAATGCTGCTAACCGGCGAGATGATCCCGGCGGAACACGCCGCGCGCATCGGTCTGGTCAACCATGTCGCGCAACCCGGCGAGGAGCGCAAGGAAGCCATCACGCTCGCGAAGAAAGTGGCGACCAAGTCGTCGTACGTGCTCAAGATCGGCAAAGAAGCGTTCTATCGCCAGGCCGAATTGGGCCTTGCCGATGCCTACAACTATGCGTCGGAAGTGATGACCGAAAACATGATGGCGCGCGATGCAGAGGAAGGCATCTGCGCCTTCATCGAAAAGCGCGACCCAAAATGGGAAGATCGTTGAGG
>JBARCH010000292.1:0-11423 GCA_049793875.1 Pseudolabrys sp.
GGAAGCGGCAAATAATACCCATGCTGAGTAGCGCAACATGGGGGATTTCGACATGGCTGCCGTAACGTCCGCGGGAACATCCGCGTGGTATTGGAATCGTTGGTCACAACTCGTCCTCGGCTTGATCGCCATGATGGCGATATCGAGCCCGCAATATGTGTGGACGTTATTCACCGGACCGCTCAATCAGAAACTTGGAACGACGCTCGCGGAATTGCAGTGGACTTTCTCGCTACTCATTATCCTGCAGACGTGGTGTTCGCCGCTGCAGGCATATCTCGTCGATCGTTTCGGCCCGCGCCTGTTGATTTCGGTTGGCGCCGCGATGTCGGGTGGTGGATGGGTGCTGTCGAGTTACGTCGATAACATCTGGGCGCTCTACTTCACCTACGGCGTTATCTGCGGCTTCGGCACCGGCATCATCTACGTCGGTATCATCGGCCTGATGGTGCGCTGGTTTCCGGATCGCCGCGGTCTCGCCACCGGTCTTGCCGCCGCCGGCTACGGCTTCGGCGCATTCTTCACGAGCTTCCCGATCGACAGCATGATCAAAAGCTCCGGCTACGCGCATACGCTCGTCGTTTGGGGCATCGTCCAGGGCGTCATTGGTATCGTTGCGGCGCAGTGGCTGCGCGTTCCGCCGGAAGGCTGGGTGCCGGAAGGTTATACGCCTGCGACGGCGACGACGGCGCAAAGCAAGCGCAGCTATACGCCACAGGAGATGCTGAAAAATCCTGTGTTCTGGCTGCTCTTTCTCATGATGAGCATGATGTCCACGTCCGGCCTGATGGTGACGTCGAACGTCGGCCCGTTCGCACGTGAATTCGGCGTTGCGCAGGTAATGGTGCTCGGCATGGCGGCATTGCCGCTGTCGTTGACGCTGTCGCGCGTGACGAACGGATTGACGCGGCCGTTCTTCGGCTGGGTTTCCGACCATATCGGGCGCGAGATGACGATGTTCGTGGCATTTTCGCTCGAAGCGGTAGCGATCCTTATTCTGTTCGCCTTCATCGACCGGCCGGCGCTGTTTGTCGTGCTGACCGGCCTCGTGTTCTTTGGCTGGGGTGAAATCTTCTCGCTGTTCCCCTCAACGCTGACCGACACGTTCGGCCCGAAATTTGCGGCGACGAATTACGGGTTCCTCTACATCGCGCAAGGCGTCGGCTCGATCCTTGGCGGACCGGCCGCGGCCTACCTCAAGCAGATAACCGGAAGCTGGACGTCGGTGTTTATCATCGTTGCGGCGCTCGACATCATCACGGCGCTGTTAGCGGTGACGGCACTGCGCGCGATACGGGCCCGGCACATCAAGTCGAGTTGACGTCTCAAAAAACGTCAGTCGCGAGAATGTGAGGCCAGCCGGGTATTCCCGGCTGGCCTTTTCGTTTTCACGGGCTTGCCGTCGTGGCACGATTGTGGCGGGGAGGCGGGATATGCCGATGCTGCGGAAACTTTTCGTTGCCGGCGCCATTGCGATTTTCGCAACCGCCATCGCGGGCGATGCGCGCGAGGGGTTTGCTGCCGGCCCGCTTCGCTACAGCGACACGCGGCCGGGTGCGGTCGCGGTCGATGTCGAACTGGTGATCGCCGTCGACGTTTCCTATTCGATGGATACGGACGAGCAGGCCTTGCAGCGCGAAGGCTACGTCATGGCGCTGACCTCGCGCGAATTTTTGCAAGCGTTGCGTGAGGGTACGAATGGGAAGATCGCCATCACCTATTTCGAATGGGCCGGGCCGAACGACCAGAAAATCCTGATGCCGTGGCGGCTGATTGATGGCCCCGAAGCAGCGGACGCTGTCGCCGCCGAAATTTCAGCCGCACCATTCCGCCGCGCGTCGCGCACGTCGATTTCCGGCGCGCTCATGTTTGCGAAGCCTTTGTTCGAAAGCAGCGGCTATCGTGGTCTTCGGCGCGTGATCGATGTTTCCGGCGACGGTGCGAATAATGCCGGAGCGCCGGTCGTGGCCGTGCGGGACGAAGTTCTGGCGGCCGGCATCACCATCAATGGGTTGCCGATTGTGCTCAAGCGGCCTAATCCCGGCACGATGGATATCGAAGACCTCGATATCTATTATGAGGATTGCGTCATCGGCGGGCCGGGTTCGTTCGTCGTGCCCATCCGCGACCGCGAAAAGTTCATCGAAGCGACACGCACCAAACTGGTGCTCGAGGTTGCCGGGCGCGAGCCCGAGCCGCGCGTCATTCCGGTTTCGTCGCAGGCGCCACGCATTTCTTGCACGATCGGCGAGACTCAATGGCAGCGGCGGTGGGGCGGCTACGATTTCCGCTGAGGCGGCTAGCGCTCGAACTTCGCCACGATCTCGACGTGATGCGAATAACGGAATTGATCCACCGGCGTGACGCGGGCGAGCTTGTAGCCGCCGTCAATCAGAATTGCCGCGTCGCGCGCGAACGTTGCGGGATCGCACGACACCGCCACGACCACGGGCACGGCGCTCCTGGCAAGCTCGCGGGCCTGCGCTTCGGCGCCCTGGCGCGGTGGATCGAACACGACCGCATCGATTTTTTTCAATTCACTCGTCATCAGCGGCCGGCGAAACAGGTCGCGCGCTTGTGCGTCAACCGGCTTGAGACCGTCGGCGGCCGACGCGGCGCGCTTGAGTGCCGCGACCGCCGCCCCGTCATCGTCGATGGCGCTGACGCGGGCTTTCTCGGCAAGCCGTAACGCAAACGGTCCGACGCCACAGAACAAATCCGCGATATTTTTAGCGTTGCCAATATGCTGCACGACGAGCCGCGCGAGTGTTTCTTCACCTTTCGCGGTTGCCTGGAGGAACGTGCCGGCCGGTAGCGGCACCCGCGCGCGGCCGATTTTCAATAGCGGCTGCGCCTGTTGCGCGACCAGTTCGCCGTGACGCGTAAGTCGCGCCAATTTATGCTTTTCGGCAAGGCGCGCCATGTCGGTGGTCATTCTGGCGTTGAACGGGCCGGGGCCGCGAACATCGACGTCCATTCCAGAATCTGTCGCGGTCACCTGGATGTCGAGCGGCTTCTTCTGCGATTTGAGTGCCTCGGCGATCGCCCACGCGGCGGACACGGCGCCGTCGAGACTTGGCGCCAGGATGGGGCAGCGATCGATATCGACAATGTGATGGGAACGCTGCGCGGTGAAGCCCACTTCCAGAATATCGTTCTGGGCGCGTCGCGCATGCAGGGTCGCGCGGCGGCGGCCTTGCCCGTGCGCATCGATCAACGTCTCGACCGGCGCAACGATGCCGGCATCCGCCAGCGCCGTGGCAACGAGTGAACGCTTCCACAAATGGTACTCCGCGAGCGACCAGTGCTGGATGGCGCAGCCGCCGCAGACGCCGAAATGCGGACAAATCGGTGCGATCCGCTCGTGCGAGGGATGCTCGACATTGAGAAGATGACGGCGGTCGGGGTGGCCGGCAATCGGCTCGACCGTTACCGTCTCACCGGGCAGTGTGTACGGCACATAGACCGGTACATCGGGCGTATCCGCAATGCCGTCGCCGCGGTGGCCGAGGCGGGCGATGATAAGGCGTTCGGTCATGCCTCGCCTTAGCCGAACCGCGGCCCTCTGTGCAACGCGTGCATTCAGTGCTGTGGGTGGGCGACGGCCGGCATGTAACTACGCCGGGTCAGGACGTTGAAACGCCAGGTCAGCAAGACCGCGTAAAGCACAAGACCCAGTGTGAAGCCGATCCAGACGCCGGCCACCCCGAGTTGTGCCGGAAACCCGAGCGCATAACTGGCCACGAAGCCGACCGCCCAAAAGCTAACCGCAGCAAAGGCCATCGGCACGCGCGTGTCGTTGAGACCACGCAACGCGCCGGCAGCGACGGTCTGGATTCCATCGACGATAAAAAAGGTCGAGCCGATGGTCAGCAAAGTTGCAGCCAACATAATGGTCGCGTCGGCGTCACCTTCGCCGGCGTTAAGAAACGCGAGCGGAATAACGTGCCGCAATGCGACGATGAGGATGACCATCGTTGCCATGAATCCGGCGGCGAGACCGATTGCAGCGAATCCTGCGCGTCGTGTTGATGCCGGATCGTTGCGGCCGACAGCCTGACCGACGCGCACCGTCGCCGCCATCGAAATGCCTAGCGGCACCATGAAGACGATGGCCGCGACTTGCAGCGCGATCTGATGCGCAGCCAATTGCGTCGTGCCGAGCCACCCGATCATCACCGCAGCGCTTGCGAAAAGGCCGTACTCCAGCAGAAAGGAGCCGGAGATCGGCGCGCCCACGACGACGAGTTTCCATAGCAGCGGCCAGTCGGCGCGCCAGAAACGGCCGAGCACGCGGTATTTCCTGAAGGGATGTTGCGTGTAGGAAACCCAGAAACCCGCCGCACACATGCCGATGTTGACCAGCGTCGTCGCCACGCCGGCGCCGGTCATTTCGAGACGCGGAAAGCCGAAGGCGCCAAAGATTAGTGCGTAAGCAAGCAGAGTGTTGACCGGAATGGCGGCAAGCGTGATCCAGAGCGCGGGCTCGGGCCGGTTTACAGCGCCCATGAAGCTGCGGACGGCGATGAACCACCAGCTCGGCACCATGCTCCAGGCAAGCCCGGCGAGATAGAGACCGGCGAGCCGCGCGGCTTCGGGCTCTTGTCCGAGCGCGAGCAGGATGCGCTCGCCTTGCAGTTGGATGACGAGAAGCGGCACGCCCAGTATCAGAGAGGCCCACAAGCCGACGCGCAGCGCTCGCCGTACCATGCGGGGCTCATGCGCGCCGAATGCCTGCGCGGCGAGCGGGGCTACGGCCGACGTAAGGCCCATGCCGAGCATGAAGCCGACGAACAGCACAATCTGCGCCAGCGCCGCAGCGGCCACAGCTTTGTCGCCAAGCCGTCCAACGAGAACCAGGTCGCTGGTCATCATCGCGACCTGCCCGAGTTGCGTGAACGCAATGGGTAGCGCGAGATGGATCGTTTCGGCGATCTCGGCGCGCCAAAGACTGCGGGCGGAGTGCGTTGCCGCCGTCAAATCAGCCGGTGAATTTGTCATGGCGCGCACCGTAGGCGGCGGTGTGGCGGGAGAAAGGCCGTGTCGCACATTTTGTCATTCGAAAGCCGCGGTGTGTCGCCCCGGTGACATGGATCAAGGCCTTTCATGCATTTAGCGCCTGCGCTGATGAAAGCCTATCGATGTTCTGCCCCGAGCAGGAATTCGGCATTGCCGTCGCCGCCGGCGATCGGCGACGGGATAATGCCGAGGACGCGCCAGTCAAGCGTTTCGACCAAGTGGAAAATATCGTCACAGACGGCAGTGTGGACGGCCTGGTCGCGCACGATGCCCTTCCTGACTGCCGCGCGTCCCGCCTCAAATTGCGGCTTGACCAGCGCGACGAGCTGCGCAGGCGGTTTCGCGAAGCCAAGCGCTGCCGGCAACACAAGCTTGAGCGAGATGAAACTGACGTCGATGGTGATGAGATCGGGCGGCGGCTGCAACCGGGCGGAAGAGAGCGTGCGGATGTCGGTTTCTTCCAGCGAGACAATTTCGGATTTTGCGTGCAAGGATTCATGAAGCTGTGCGCGGCCGACATCGACCGCGTAGATTTTCGTCGCGCCACGTCCGAGCAGAACCTGCGTGAAGCCACCCGTCGAAGCGCCGACATCGAGACAAACGCGGCCATGCGGATCGAAATGGAAATGATCGAGCGCCGCCGCCAGTTTCATGCCGCCGCGCGAGACATAAGGATGCGCCGGCGAGGCGTTCAGCGTGGCATCGGTTGCGACCTGGTCGGAGGCCTTGCGCACCGGCGTATCGTTGGCGGTGACGAGACCTGCCGCGATCGCGGCCTGCGCCTTGGCGCGGCTGTCGAACAGGCCGCGCTCGACCAGCAAACGATCGGCGCGTTGGCGAGGACGGGTCATGGCTTCAAGGTCCGGGTCGTCAGCCCCAACGGCCGGGCATGATGCCGACTGGGCCTGAAACAGAAGTCAGGCCAGCTTTACCGTCTCGGCGGCAACGTCCTTGCCGAGCGCCTCGAACACCTTGGCGACGATGCCTTTGGCGTCGAGCCCGGCTTTGGCATACATCGCATTCGGCGAATCCTGATCGATGAAGATGTCGGGCAGCACGAGGCTGCGCACCTTCATGCCGCGGTCGAGTGCGCCGTGCTCGGCGAGTTCCTGCATCACAAACGAACCGAAGCCGCCGATCGAACCTTCCTCGATAGTTACGAGCACCTCGTGCTCGCGCGCGAGCCGCAACAACAGGTCGGTGTCGAGCGGCTTGGCAAAGCGCGCGTCGGCTACGGTTGCCGATAATCCGTAAGTCGCAAGCTCGTCGGCTGCCTTGAGGCATTCGCCAAGCCGCGCGCCGAACGACAGCAGCGCGACCTTGGTGCCCTCGCGCACGATGCGCCCTTTGCCGATCTCGAGCGGCTTGCCTTCCTCCGGCATTGGGACGCCGAGGCCTTCACCGCGCGGATAACGGAAAGCGCTCGGCCGGTCGTCGATAGCGGCAGCGGTTGCGACCATATGCACGAGTTCCGCCTCGTCGGCCGCGGCCATCAACACGAATCCGGGCAGGCAGCCGAGATAGGCAACGTCGAAAGATCCGGCGTGGGTCGGGCCGTCGGCACCCACGAGACCGGCGCGATCGATGGCAAAGCGCACGGGAAGGCGCTGGATTGCGATATCGTGTACGACCTGATCGTAGGCACGCTGGAGAAATGTCGAATAGATCGCCGCGAACGGCTTGAAACCCTCGGCCGCAAGGCCGCCGGAGAATGTGACCGCGTGCTGTTCGGCAATGCCGACATCGAAGCAGCGGTTGGGAAACTCCTTCTCGAACAGATCGAGACCGGTGCCGGCCGGCATCGCCGCGGTGACTGCAACGATCTTGTCGTCCTTGCGCGCTTCCTTGATCAGGCTTTCGGCAAATACCTTGGTATAGACGGGCGCACGTGGCTTCGATTTCGCCTGCGCGCCGGTGGCGACGTCGAATTTGACCACGCCATGATATTTGTCGGCGGAAGTTTCAGCCGGCGCGTAGCCTTTGCCTTTTTGCGTAACGACGTGAACGAGGATCGGCCCGGTCTCGGTATCGCGCACATTCTTGAGCACAGGCAGCAGATGATCGAGATTATGGCCGTCGATCGGCCCGACATAATAAAAGCCGAGCTCTTCGAACAACGTACCGCCGGTCCAGAATCCGCGCGCGTGCTCGACGCCGCGCGTGATGAATTCGTCCAGGCGCTTGGGCAGCCGCGCGGTGAGCTGCTTGCCAACGTCGCGCAGCTTGAGATACGCGCGGCCCGACAGCAGGCGTGACAGATAAGCCGACATGGCACCGACCGGTGGCGCAATCGACATGTCGTTGTCGTTGAGGATGACGATCAGCCGTTCATTGCGCGCGCCGGCATTGTTCATGGCCTCATAGGCCATGCCGGCAGACATTGCGCCGTCGCCGATGACGCTAATGACATTATGTTTCTTGCCGGCAAGGTCGCGCGCGACGGCCATGCCGAGTCCGGCCGAAATCGATGTCGAAGAATGGGCGGCGCCGAACGGGTCGTAGTCGCTCTCGGCGCGTTTGGTGAAACCGGACAGCCCATCGCCTTGCCGCAACGTGCGGATACGGTCGCGCCGGCCGGTGAGAATCTTGTGCGGATAGGCCTGATGGCCGACGTCCCAGATCAGCCGGTCGTTCGGTGTGTCAAAAATATAATGTAGGGCGACGGTGAGCTCGATCACGCCGAGGCCGGCGCCGAGGTGGCCGCCGGTAATGGCGACCGCGTCGACAGTCTCCTGCCGCAACTCGGCGGCAAGCTGCGGCAACGCCGCGGCGGGAAGCTTCCGCAAGTCGCCTGGCACAACGATCCGGTCGAGCAGGGGCGTTTTCGAGATTTCGGGCAATGCGCACTCCGCAACGTTCATGCCGCCGGGGCGGCCGAATCCGGGGCCGCCGCATCGCGGACTTCCAGGGGGCTACACTAGACCGGCCATTGCCGGCAGTTCAATGCGACGATGTAACGGGATTTGCCCCGTTTTTGGCCGCTATTGCCGCGACCGCCTCGTCGGGCCTGGTCGCGCGCGACATCAAATCGAGCGGACCGCAGCAGATCAGGTAGTAGTCGTAGGCAGCGCCCAGTCGCTCGTTGGCGAGCAGGAACTGGAAATGCGCCCGGAAGAAGCGCCAGCGCCGGCGTCCGAAATCTCCCGGCACCCACAGATCCCGAAAGCTGATGGCAACGACGGTTGGATTGTGCCGGGCGACGTTGGACTTGATGCCGTGACCGGAAACCGGATCAAACGGCCAGAAATTCATGATGTCGTGGCGCGACTGGTAATCGACCCAGTCGATGTCGGCAGCCTCCGCCAGCCGCCGGATTCGTTCGCGGAACCAGCCTGCCTGAGAATGGAAACCCACGATCGGCAGATTGGCGCCGAGGGTCAGCAGGCGTAGCCGTGGTCCGTGACGGCCGAGCGCCGGATCGCGCGCGAGCGCGCGGTCGAGCACATCCACGGCGAGGAACGATCCCGAACTGTGGCCGACGACGATCACCTCGTCAGCGTCCGTGTTGCGCACGGCGTCGGCGATATAGCCCGCGAAAATTTCCATCCGCTCTTCCCAATCGGGACGCTGCCGATGCGCGAATTGGTAAGTGGAGATACCGTCATCGCAGAGATAGAGAAGGTAAGTTTTCTGCTCCGTCAGCCAGAGTATCGATGCGAACGAGCCGACGCCGGTGACGATGCCGACAAAGCGCGCAACAAGCGCAGGTGCGCCTAATGCCGCCACAAGCTTCATGCACAACGCGCCGACGAGCGCGCCGCCAAAGATGAAGAGCGTCATCAGGATCATCGGATACAGGACGAAGAGCCCGAAGCGCCAATGCGCGCGCAATATGCCGAGCGTCGCGCCGTTGAGCAGCGTCGCGCCGAAGGCGCGGTACATCTGCAGGATTTTCCACCAGATCGGCCGTGCGAAGTCACTGCGTATGATGTCTTCCCAACGCAGAAATTTGTACGTCGTATCGGCCTGCCAGTCGTCACCTTGTGTATTCATCGACCATTCGGTGATGAAGCGGTCGGGGTCGTTGACGGGAGGGCTGATTTTTCCCTTGATGTCGTAAAGCGCGCAGGATTTCCGGTAGTCGCGCCGGAACATCCGATAATATTCCGGCAGGCCGCGCGGATCGTAGCCCTGCACATAAATGATGAGGCGTTTGCGGACGTCCACGATGCCGTCAGTTGACGTCGAGCGGTTCGGTGCCGGATGGCTTGCCGGACGCGTCGAGCGTGATCTTCTCCACGCGTGCCTCGGCCTGACGCAGCAATTCCTCACAGCGCCGCTTGAGCGCCTCGCCGCGCTCGTAGATCGCAACCGACTCCTCGAGCGCGACCTTGCCTTCCTCGAGCCGCTTGACGATCGACTCCAGTTCCTCGATCGCCCGCTCGAAGGGCAGTTTCTTGACGTCGGTGTTGTTGTTTTCGGCCATCGGCTCTCCCGGCACTTGCAGCCCCTTCAGCTAGACAACCATGAATATAGTCACGATCGAAGGGCGCGACGATCCATCTTGCCTGCCCGCGAGGCGGTCATCCCCAGCACAATCGACCGCGGCAGCAGCCGCGGCAACAGCGTCACCACCTTGTTCGGCATCCCCGGAACCACCACGCGCTTTCCTTGCATGAGGCCTTCATAACCCTCCCGGGCGACCCTTTCCGCCGTGCGGGCCAGAAAGCGGGGAAAATAGCCGCGCGGAATGCCGGCGCGTTCCATGAAGTCGGTTCGCACCGGGCCGGGGCACAGACAGGTGACGCGCACTCCCGCCGGCGCCAGTTCGTTGTGCAGGGCCTCGCTGAACGAGAGCACGTAGGCCTTGGTGGCGTGATAGACGGCCATGTTCGGGCCGGGGAGGAATGCGGCGATCGACGCGACATTGAGAATGCCGCCGCGATGACGCGTGAGGCTGTCGATCCAGCGCAGCGACAAATCGGTGAGCGCGCGCACATTGAGATCGACGATGGCGAGTTCTTGCGCGCGGTCGAGTGAGGCCGCATCGCCCAGCAAGCCGAAGCCGGCGTTGTTGACGACCACAGCCGGCTCAACCCCGCGCGCAGCCAGCGCTTCGGCCAGGCGCGCTGGTCCGTCCGGCTCACCGAGGTCGGCGGCGATTACATGCGGCCGCGGGTGCCCGGCCGTTTCGATCTCGCCGGCCAGCGCGGCCAGTTGCGCCTCGCGGCGCGCGGTGATCGCAACCGTATCGCCATGGCGGGCAAACACGCGGGCGAGCGCCGCGCCTATTCCGGCCGAAGCCCCGGTAATGAGAGTCACAGGCTGCATGGGTGACATCTTTGCGCGAATACTCGACAATGAACGCTAGCGCAATTTCCGGCGCATCTCAAAACAGGCGGACAAAGCAGGCTGCATGACGAATCTCAAGGATAAAATCGTGCTGATTACCGGCGCTGCGGGCGCGATCGGCGCAGCGGTTGTTGCCGCAGTCAAGCACGCGGGCGGCGCGGCAATTGCCACCGATCTTGCCGGCCGCAACGGCATCGACCATGTGCTCGACGTGACCGCCGAGGCGGACTGGCTGAAGGTCACGACGGAGATCGGCCGGAAACACGGCCGGCTCGATGGTCTGGTGAATGCCGCCGGCATCGCCGTGCTGGCGTCGATCGAGAAGACCGATTTCGCAGCCTGGCGGCGCGTGCTGTCGGTCAATCTCGACGGCACTTTTCTCGGCTGCAAGCATTCCTTCGCGTTGCTCAAGAAGAAGGGCGGCTCGATCGTCAATCTGTCGTCGGTGTCCGGCCTTGTCGGCGGGCACAATCTCGCGGCCTACAACGCCTCGAAGGGCGGCGTGTCGCTGCTGACCAAATCGGTCGCGCTGCAGGGCGCGCGGCTGAAGCCGCCGGTTCGCTGCAACGCCGTTTGCCCCGCGTTTCTCGAAGGGCCGATGGTGGACGAGATCGTCAACGCAACCAGCAAGCCGGAAATCGTGCGGCAACGGCTCCATCTCGACATTCCGCTCGGCCGTCTCGGCCAGCCGGCCGAGGTCGCCGATCTCTGCGTCTATCTGTTGTCGGATGAGGCCGGCTTCATCACCGGCGCGGATCTGCCGATCGATGGCGGGCTGACGGCGCGATGACTTAACTCCCTCCCTGAAAGGGGGAGGGTTGTGGAGGGGGTCATTCGAACGTCAAAGCGTGACCTCCACCCGGATCGCTTCGCGATCCGACCTCCCCCTTGCAGGGGGAGGTTTAAGAAAAATCAACCGTGCATTAACGCCGTGACGTGCGCGGCGACCGAGCGCGACAGGCCTTGCAGGTCGTAGCCGCCCTCGAGCAGCGACACGATGCGGCCCTCGCAGTTCTGGTCGGCGACTTCCATCAGCTTTTGCGTCACCCAAGTGTAATCGTCTTCGACCAGGTTGAGGTTGGCGAGCGGGTCGCGCGTGTGCGCGTCGAAGC
>JBARCH010000293.1:0-9380 GCA_049793875.1 Pseudolabrys sp.
CCGCGCTCATGTGGTTGGGCGCCCTGCTGGCGAGCCTGCTCGCCCTCGACCGGCTCTTCGCAACGGATCACGAAGACGGCTCGCTCGACCTTATCCGCACCGGGGATATTCCTCTCGAACTGGCGGTCGCCGCTAAGGCGATCGCGCACTGGTTCACGACCTGCCTTCCGCTGGTGGTCATCGCACCGCTGCTCGGGCTGATGCTGAACGTCGAGCCGCGCGCGCTCGGCTGGGTCACGCTGACGCTGCTCGCCGGCACACCCGCGCTTACCTTCATCGGCCTTATCGGCGCGGCGCTCGCAGTCGCCTTGCGCCGCGGCGGATTGCTGCTGGCCGTGCTGGTGCTGCCGCTGACGATTCCCGTCCTCATTTTCGGCGTGGCCGCCGCCAATGCCGCCATCGCCGGACCCGCGCCATTTGGCCCACCTTTCACCATTCTTTGCGCCCTATCTCTGGCGAGTTCGGTGCTTGGGCCGGTGGCCGCGGCAGCGGCGTTGCGTCATGCAATGGAATGATTGAGGCGCGCCGGGTTTTTAATTATGCGCGACGTTGCGGAAGAACTCTCGCTTCACTAGAAGGCCGTCAATGGCTGTCATCGACATCGCCAACCCCACGCGCTTCCTGAAGCTGGTCAACCGGCTGCTGCCGTGGCTCGCGGCCGTAACGGTATTGATGTTCGTTTACGGACTGAACGGCGCGCTGCACGCGCCCGACGATTACCAGCAAGGCGCGACGGTGAAGATCATGTTCCTGCACGTGCCGTCGGCGTGGCTCGGCATGTTCGCCTGGGGCGTGATGAGCGTTGCCGCGCTCGGTACGCTGGTGTGGCGGCATCCGCTCGCCGATGTCGCTGCGAAAGCCGCCGCTCCCATCGGCGCAGCCTTTACGTTTCTCTGCCTCGTCACCGGTTCTCTGTGGGGCCGGCCGATGTGGGGCACCTATTGGGTCTGGGACGCGCGGCTCACGTCCGTGCTCGTTCTCTTCCTCCTCTACCTCGGCGTGCTGGCGCTCTACTGGACCGCGGAAGATCCCGGACGCGGCGCGCGTGCCGCGGCAATCCTGACGCTCGTCGGCGCCGTGAACATCCCGATCATCAAATTCTCCGTCGACTGGTGGAACACGCTGCATCAACCGGCGTCCGTTTTCCGCATGGGCGGATCGACCATCGATCCGTCGATCCTGCATCCGCTGTTTGCGATGGCGATCGCCTTCACGCTGCTGTTCGTGACGCTGCATCTGGCGGCCATGCGCAACGAGATTTTGCGCCGGCGCGTGCGCGCGATGCGGCTGATGCAGGCGCAAGGGGCGGTCGCATGATGTCGGATCTCGGGCCGCATGCCGACTTCATCATCGCGTCTTACGCGGTCGCCATATTTGTCGTCGCCGCGATGACGGCGTGGATCGTGCTCGACTATGTCACGCAGCGGCGGACTCTCGACGATCTCGAAGAGCGCGGCGTCACCCGGCGCTCGCAGCGTTCCAGCAAGGCCGCGCCGTGACGGCGGCCTCGGACACGCAAACAGGCAAGCGGCGCAATGTCCTCCTGCTGCTGCCCTTGCTGGTATTCCTCGCGCTGGCCGCACTGTTTTTCTTCCGTCTCGGCAGCGGTGACCCCTCGCGCGTTCCGTCCGCGCTGATCGGCCATCCCGTACCGACAACCAATCTGCCGCCGCTCGCAGGCCTGACGCGCGACGGCAAGCCGGTACCCGGCCTCACCAATGCGACGTTCGACGGCGCGGTGACGCTGGTGAACGTGTGGGCATCGTGGTGCGTGCCGTGCCACGACGAGGTGCCGTTCCTCGAACAATTGTCGAAAGACAAACGCATCCAGCTTGTCGGCATCAACTACAAGGATCAGCCCGACAACGCGCGGCGGTTCCTCAACCGTTACGGCAACCCGTTCGCCGCCGCAGGAGCCGACGACAACGGCCGTACCTCGATCGACTGGGGTGTCTATGGCGTGCCGGAAACCTTTGTTGTCGGGCGCGACGGTCACATCGCCTACAAGCTGGTCGGGCCGATCAACGCCGACAATCTTGCGCACGTGCTGGAGCCGGAAATCGTGAAGGCCGCGCGCTAGTCCTTCTTCTCGATGCTGTACTTGTTCACCAGCGGGTATTGCAGCGCCCCAAAGATAAAGGTCAGCGGCACAACGCCGAACAACTTGAACGCAACCCAGAAATCCGTTGTCTGCGTTCGCCAGACGATTTCGTTGAGCACCGCAAGCACGAGAAAAAATATCGCCCAGCGCCAGGTCAGCTTGCGCCAGCCTTCTTCCGTCAGCTTGAAAACCGAATCGAACACGATCCCGAGCAGCGGCTTGTTGAACGCGAGCCCGCCCAACAGCGCGCCGCCGAACAGTACGTAGATTATCGTCGGCTTGAGCTTGATGAATGTTTCGTCGTGCAGCACCAGCGTCAGTCCGCCAAACACCAGCACAATGATCGCGGTGACAACCGGCATGATCGCAATGTGACGCGTCAGCGCGTAGGACACCACGAGTGCGATCAGCACCGCGCCCATGAAAACAGCCGTGGCCTCGAAAATGCCAAGCCGTGCATTGGCGGCGAAAAACAAGACCAGCGGCCCGATGTCGAGCACCAGCTTGAGGACGGGGTTGAGTTGTTTCTTGTGAGGCATGAGCGAATGTCTAATGGATTGTCATGCCCCGCGAAAGCGGGGCATCCAATAATCGCGAGCGTTTATGGCGTTCATTGGCTCTTGCGTCTACCGGATCATCCGCTTTCGCGGACGATGCCAGCGGAACTCAGCTTTCCAACCCCACGATCGCCCGCGCAAAATCGCGCGCGGTAAACGGCGCAAGATCGTCGATGCCTTCGCCTACGCCGATGAAATGCACGGGCAGGCCGAACTTCGCCGCGATCGCCACCAATATGCCGCCGCGCGCGGTGCCGTCGAGCTTGGTCATCACCAGTCCGGTGACGCCCGCCGTCTTCTGGAAAATCTCCACCTGCGACAACGCGTTCTGTCCGACGGTGGCGTCGAGCACCAGCAACACCGCATGTGGCGCCGTCGGCTCGACCTTGCGCATCACGCGCACGATCTTCTCCAGTTCGTTCATCAGTTCGGATTTGTTCTGCAATCGGCCCGCGGTATCGACGAGGACGATTTCGCTTCCCTCCGCTTTCGCCGCGGTCAGCGCATCGAACGCAAGGCCCGCCGCGTCGGCGCCCGGCTCGCGCGCCATGAATGTCGCGCCGCTGCGCTCACTCCAGATCCTGAGCTGATCGATTGCCGCCGCGCGAAACGTGTCGCCGCCGACCATCATCACGGTCTTGCCCTCGGCGCGGAATTTGGCGGCGAGCTTGCCGATCGTCGTCGTCTTTCCGGAGCCGTTGACGCCGGCAACCAGGATGACGAAGGGGCGCGTCGTGATTTCCAGCGGCCTTGCGACGGCGGCCAGCGTCTTCTCGATCTCCGCCGCCAGAATTGCCTTTACCTCGTCCGGTGCGATTGCCTTATCGTAGCGGCCCGCGCCAAACGCCGACGCGATCCGGGCCGCGACTTCGGGGCCGAGATCGGCGCGGATCAATTCGCTTTCCAGATCCTCGACCGTCTCCGCATCGAGCTTGCGCTTCGACACCAGATCGGAAATTGCCGTACCGAGCGAGGCGGACGTGCGCTTGAGCCCACCGCTCAGGCGCTTCCACCAGCTTTGTTGCGTGCTGTCACTCATGCTGCGCCCGTGATAGCGGTTTCGGTGTAGCACTGAAAGACAGGTAAAGTTTTTCTGTCATTCCGGGACACCGCAAAGCGGCGGCCCCCGGAACGAACGAGGAGAGCATGACACCGGACGAGATGTTGGCCCGCCTGCTCTATCGCGACGGCTTGATGCTGGTGATCGACAAGCCGGCGGGCGTCCCCGTGCATCGCGGGCCAAAGGGCGGGCCCAGCTTTGAAGACGATTTCGGCGCGCTGCGCTTCGGCCTTCCGCGCAACCCCGCGCTGGCGCACAGGCTCGACCGTGACACCTCCGGTTGCCTTGTGCTTGGGCGTCACCGCAAGGCGCTCGCTCTGCTCGGCAAGCTGTTCAAGAACGGCAAGGTCGAAAAGACCTATTGGGCCGTGGTCGAAGGCGGGCCCGCGGAGGACGAAGGCCGCATCGACATCCCGCTTGGCAAATTGGACGAGACGCGCGGCTGGTGGATGAAGCCGGACCCGAACGGGCAGCCCGCCGCGACAACGTGGAAAGTGATGGGGCGCGGTGGCGGGCTGACGTGGCTCGCGCTCGAGCCGCTCACCGGCCGCACGCATCAACTGCGCGTTCATTGCGCAGAGACAGGCTTTCCGGTTCTCGGCGACAACATCTATGGGAGTGCCCCGCGTAGCGGCGGTCCCGCGCTGCATCTTCATTCGCGCGAGATCGTGGTGCCGATTTCCAAGAACAAGGCTGCGGTGAAGGTCACCGCGCCGGTGCCGGCGCACATGCAAGAGACATTGCGCGCATGCGGCTGGCACATCGATGAATGACGGACATCAAGGGAAAGCGTCGCTTCAGTACAACTGCGTCCTGATCTTCTCCGGCGCCGCGCGGTCATATTCCTCGCCGCCGAGTTGTCCCTTGCTCAATTCCGCAATGATCGTACCGGTCGACGGCAGGCTCCTGCGTTCGATCTTGGTCGTCTCCTCCCACAGCTTCGAGCGCACGATCGCCTTCGAGCAGTGGAAGTAGATGCTTTCGACGTGAACGACCAGCACGCAGCGCGGCAGCTTGCCGTTGATCGCAAAGCTTTGCATCAGTTCCGGATCGATCGAGATCGAGGCGCGGCCATTCACGCGCAAGGTCTCGCCGATCCCCGGAATGAGAAACAGCAGCGCAATGCGCGGATCGCACAGGATATTGCGAAAACCGTCGATACGGTTGTTGCCGGGCCGGTCGGGGAGCGCGAGCGTCTTGTTATCAAGGATGCGTACGAAGCCGGGCGCGTCGCCTTTTGGCGAGCAATCGAGGCCTTCCGGGCCGCCGGTCGCAATCGCGACGAATGGCGCCGCTTCGATCAACTTGCTGTAACTGCCGTTGATGAAGTCGATTTCTTTGGCGATGGCGGCGGGATTTCTCTCGCCGTAGAGCGACTGAAGCTGCTCCATCGTCGTGACCAGATGATCGCTGAAGGCCATTCGCCGCTCCTTAGTTGAATCAGGCCGTCAGCAATTGCCGGCCGTCGTGTCCTGCAATCGTGACGTCAAGCATCTTGCCGCGCGCGGTGCCCGCGGCAAGCCGCACCGCCGTGAATTGCTCGGTGTGGCCGACGCCATGCGATTCCGTCAGCACGCGCCGCCGCGTGCCGATCTGGGCGTCGAGGTGGCGGCGCAGGACTTCTTCGCCCTTTTCGCGCAGGCGTCGCGCGCGTTCTTTCACCGATGCGCGCTCGACCTGCGGCATGCGTGCGGCCGGCGTGCCGGGGCGCGGCGAAAACGGAAAGACGTGAAGCTGCGTCAGCCCACACGCATCCACAAGGTCGAGCGAGCGCGTGAACATGTCCTCGTTCTCGGTCGGGAAGCCGGCGATGATATCGGCGCCGAACGCCATGTCCGGCCGCAACCGGCGCACCTGGTTGCAGAAGGAAATCGCATCGGCGCGCGAATGGCGGCGCTTCATGCGCTTGAGGATGAGATCGTCGCCCGCCTGCAACGACAAATGCAGATGCGGCATCAGGCGCGGTTCGGTTGCGATCGCGTCGAGCAGATCGCTGTCGGCCTCGACCGAGTCGATGGAAGAAAGCCGCAGGCGCGCGAGATCGGGAACGTCCTTAAGGATGCGCTTCACCAGCGTGCCAAGCCGTGGTGCGTCCTGCCGCGCAGCGCCGGCGAGATCGCCGCCATAACTGGTGATGTCGACGCCGGTGAGCACGATTTCACTGTAGCCGTTGCCGGTGAGGCGGCGCACCTGCGCCACGACGTCATTCATCGGCAACGAACGCGAATTGCCGCGTCCGTAAGGAATGATGCAGAAGGTGCAGCGGTGGTCGCAGCCGTTCTGCACCTGCACGAAGGCGCGCACATGGCCTTCGATGCTGTCGACGCTGTGCGGCGCCATCATCCTCGCCGTCATGATGTCGGAGACGGCGACTTTTTCGTTCGCCTGCCAGTAGCGGGCGTCGAGCTTTTCCTCGTTGCCGATGACGCGATCCACTTCCGGCATGGCGGCGAAAGTCGCGGCTTCCGTTTGTGCGGCACAGCCGGTGACGATGACGCGCGCGCCAGGCCGCTCACGCTTGATGTGACGGATGCTTTGGCGCGCCTTGCGCACCGCTTCCGCCGTCACCGCACAGGTGTTCACCACAACCGCGTTGCGCAGACCAGCGGCGCCAGCCTCGCGCCGGATCACTTCCGACTCGTAGGCATTCAGGCGGCAGCCGAATGTGACGACATCGACGCTCATACTGCGCCCGCCTCCGTGCGGAACAATGCGGAATTGAAGCGGCCTTCGTATTCGAACTGCACCGGCCCGGTCATCAGCACGTGATCGTCGCTTGCGCGCCAGTCGATTGTAAGTTCGCCGCCCGGCAGCGTCATGCGCACCTTGCGCTCGGTGCGCTTCAGGCGCGCAGCGGCAACCGCGGCCGCGCACGCCGCCGTGCCACAGGCCTTGGTCAATCCGGCGCCGCGTTCCCAGGTGCGGATGACGATGTGATCGCGCGCAACGATATGCGCGAGCGTGATGTTGGCGCGTTCGGGAAAGATCGGGTGATTTTCCAGCAGCGGCCCGAACCGCGCGAGGTCGTAGGCGTTCACGTCGTCGACCCAGAAGATCGCATGCGGATTGCCCATGCTCACCACCGCGGGCGAATGCAGCACCGGGTTATCGATCGGTCCGATCTGCAATTCGATTGCGCGCGTATCGCGAAATTCTTCCGCCAGAGGAATCTCGTTCCACTTGAAACGCGGCGCGCCCATATCGACGGTGAATTGTCCGTCGGCCAGCTTCCAGCAATTCAGCAACCCGGCGATCGTCTCGAAGGTGAGCGCGGTTTTGCCGCTTTCCCTCGACACGATATCGGCAACGCAGCGCATGCCATTGCCGCAAGCGCCGGCTTCCGAGCCGTCATTGTTGTAGACGCGCACGAATGCGTCGGTGCCGGGCGTGCGCGGCGGATAAAGCGCCATCAGTTGGTCGTAGGGTGCGCCTTCGGGCCTGGCGACGGCGCGCGCGTCTTCCGCCACGATCGATCCGCCGCCGCCGCGCATGTCGACGATGACAATCTCGTTGCCAATGCCGTTCATCTTTACAAAAGCGTGATTGGCAAGCGCTGGCATGATCCCGGCCTGAGTTTCGCCCGGTTTATATGGCGAATTTGCGTAGGTTGGCCAAGGGGCATGCTACAATGACATTGAAACGACGCTGCGATTCGCCGGGGGGCGCCGCGCCGGAACGTCGGAGAAACGTAATGTCGTGCCGTATTGCCGCTCCCGGCGCTCTGTTCCTGGTGCTGGCCTTGTTCGGCCTGCCGGCGCAGGCGCAGAGCCCCGCTCCCGGCGAAAAATCCCCTCCAGCGATCAGCACCCCTGACACGCCCGGCGCTTTGCAACCCGGCGACGCTTTCGGCGAGCCGATGACCCTGCCGGAGAAAACGATCATCTATGTGAAAGGAAGCGCCAGCTGGGATAGCGCCTTCGACACGCTGATGAAAGCTTTCAAGTCGCTCAACCAGTATCTGGACAAGGCCGGCATCAAACCGACCGGTCCGGCGATGACAATCTATACATCGACCGATGACCGCGGCTTCAGCTTCGAGGCCGCGCTGCCGATCGCGCAAGCGCCGAAAGACCCGCCGACCGGCGAGTTCATGATCGGCAAATCTCCCTCAGGCAAGGCGCTGAAATTCGTGCATCGTGGCTCTTATGATGCGATGGATTCGACTTACGAGGCGATTGCCAATTATCTCGATGAAAAGCGGCTGGAGGCGAAGAATCTCTTCGTCGAGGAATATGTTTCCGATCCGCAAAAGACCGATCCCGATCACATGGTGATCAACGTCTACGTACCCATAAATTGAACGGATGATCATGTTGCGCCTTGTTTTTTCAGTATTCGCCGTCGCCCTCGCCTCAACCATTCCGCTTCACGCCGCCGGCGCCGTAGACAAGCTCGTCACGGTTACCGGTGAAGCATCTGTGGCAATTGCACCCGACATGGCCGTGGTGCGCGTCGGCGTCGGCAGCCAAGGCAAGAATGCGCGCGAGGCGAGCGACGCAAATGCCAAGGCGATGACCGCCGTGATCGCCGCCATCAAGAACAGCGGCGTTGCCGAGCGCGACATCCAGACCTCCCAGCTTTCGCTGCAGCCGCAATACGATTCAAGCAAAGCCGGCACCGCGCGGCTGACCGGCTTCCAGGCTACCAATCAGGTCACGCTACGCATTCGCGCGATTTCCGACCTCGCCACGGTTGTCGACCACGCCATTGCCGCGGGCGCCAACGAAATGTCCGGCATCGAATTCGTGGTCTCGCAGCAATCGAGCCTGCTCGACCGCGCCCGCGCTGATGCGATCGCCGACGCGCATCGCAAGGCCGAAATTTATGCCAAGGCCGCCGGCGTCAAGCTCGGCCATGCCGTCGCCATAACCGACGAAGGCGCGTCACCGCCGCCACGGCCGATGCAGGCTTTGCGCGCCGGGGCCGTTCCGGTTGCCCCCGGCGAGCAGATGCTGCGTGCGATGGTGACCGTAAGTTACGAGTTAACCCCTTGATACGACTTCTATTATGTTGCCTTGACTTGGATCGCCGCCGTCCCTAGTTTCCGCCCGACTTCGCTAAGACGTGACATTTTAATCCCGCCGCCCGGTCCCTGAGAGGCCGGAGGCAACCGCCCGACAGCGCAATGCGCCCTCGGGCGTAAAGCTGTTTTTGCATAGGCCCGCAAGGCCGTTCGTAACCGGAAGAAGCATGTTCGATACGCTATCGGAAAAACTCGGCGGCATTCTCGACCGCCTCACCCGCCGCGGTGCGCTCGGTGAAGCCGACATCGATGCCGCGATGCGCGAAGTTCGTCGCGCGCTGCTGGAAGCCGATGTCGCGCTCGATGTAGCGCGCGCGTTTACCGACAACGTAAAGAAGGGCGCGGTCGGCGTCGAAATTTTGAAATCTGTCACGCCGGGGCAGATGGTCGTCAAGATCGTGCATGACCAGTTGGTCGAGACGCTTGGCGCTGCCGGACAAACGATCGATCTCAACGCCGCGCCGCCGGTCGCCATTATGATGGTCGGCCTGCAAGGCTCCGGCAAAACAACTACAACCGCAAAGCTTGCAAAGCGCCTCACCGACCGCGCTAAACGCAAGGTGCTGATGGCTTCGCTCGACGTACGCCGTCCGGCGGCGATGGAGCAACTCGCAGTGCTCGGCCGCGACACCGGCATCG
>JBARCH010000294.1:0-2325 GCA_049793875.1 Pseudolabrys sp.
CCGACAGAAGACGTCGGACGAAACCCCTACATGATTATCGCGGTCGGCAATGGCGCGCCGGCCGACGCAAGCGCGCGCGGCGAATTCGCCCGGCAATTGCTGCTGAACGCACCGCTCGCCAATCTCGCAATCACATCGATGGAGACGATACGCCTGCGCAGCGTCCCGGCCATTGAAATTCGCGCGCAGGCGAAAAGCCCGCACGGCGAGACGCTATCGATGATTCAATGGGTGCGCTTCGGCGGCACCGGCTTTTTGCGAATTGTCGGCGTTACACAGAAGGACAGATGGGACGAGCTTTTCCCGCGCTTCCGCGCCGTGCGCGACGGCATCAACGAGCGCGAACGCTAAACATTTCGGGAAAATGAAGGCTTTTTACGCGGCCGAATCGTCGGAAGACGGCGCGGCCTTCGCCGGCGCCTTGGCGACCGCAACCAGCGCAGGCCGCAGCACGCGCTCGCCGAGCTTGTAGCCGGCCTGAATCACCTGCGCGACGGTTCCCGGCGGCGATGTGCCGTCTGCCACTTCGTACATGGCTTGATGAAAATTCGGATCGAATTTTTCCGCGAGCGGCGTGAATTTCTTCACGCCGTTCTTCTCCAGAACCTTGAGCAGTTCGCGTTCGGTCAACTCGACGCCTTCGAGCAGCGCCTTCACGTTGACGTCGGAGGACTCCCGCAGTTCCGGCCCGATTGCCTCGCGCGCGAGATGCATGTTGTCGGCGATCTGGAGGATGTCGCGGGCGAACGAACTAATGCCGTAAAGCCGCGCATCGCCGACCTCGCGCTCGGTCCGCTTGCGCAGGTTTTCCATCTCGGCAAGCGTGCGCAGGAGCTTGTCCTTGAAATCGGCAGCGGCTTCGAGCGCGGCGGTCACCTGCTCGGCCGGCACCATTTCGCCTGACGGCGCGCGCGCTCGATTATCCATGCCTTCGGCTTCGGGCGCGCCATTATTGTCGCTCGAGTCCGTCATCGGGCTTTTTCCGTTCTCTGTTGCCATCGGATGAAGGGGATATCAGGCGTCACACGAAAAAAATCAAGCGCCAGTACACGAGCCCGAAAGGCCTGCCCTCAGGATCATGCGCCAAGAGGGCAAAAAACTAGGTGCCGAGAAGCCGGCTGACGACCTTGGCGGTGTAATCGACCATGGGAATGATGCGCGCGTAATTGAGCCGGGTCGGCCCGATCACGCCGATGACGCCGACAATCGAGCCCTTGCCGTCGCGGTAGGGCGCGATGATGGTCGAGGAACCCGACAGCGAAAACAGCTTGTTTTCCGAGCCGATGAAGATGCGCACGCCGTCGGCGCGCTCGGCGCGCCCCAGGAGGTCGATGACGCCGCGCTTGGTTTCGAGCGCATCGAACAGCGAACGCACGCGCTCCAGGTCCTCGAGCGCCTTCAGGTCCTCGAGCAGGTTGGCGTGGCCGCGCACGATGAGCTGGCGATCGTCGGTTTCCCCGCCCGACCAGCTTGCGAAGCCGGCGGCAATGACTTTCTGCGTCAATTCATCGAGCGCCGCCTGCCCCGCTTCGAGCGAATGCTCGATCTCGACACGCAGGTCGGCGAGCGTCTTGCCGCGGATACGCGCGTTGAGGAAATTGCCGGCTTCAATCAGCGCCGACATCGGCAGGCCGGCCGGCACGTTGAGCACCCGGTTTTCAACCTGGCCGTCCTCGGCCACCAGCACCGCCAGCGCGCGCTCCGGTTCGAGCCGCACGAATTCGATATGCTTGAGCCGCACATTCGCCTTCGCGGTCAGCACGACGCCGGCCGAGCGCGTGAGCCCCGAAAGCATTTGCGAGGCTTCCGTCAGCACCGTTTCGAACGATTTGACGCCGCCGGAGGCCGCCACCTGAGCCTCGATCGAACGGCGGTCGTTCTCGGTCACGTCGCCGACCTCCATCAGCGCATCGACAAAGAAGCGCAGGCCCAATTCGGTCGGCAGGCGCCCCGCCGACGTATGCGGCGCGAAGATCAGGCCGAGCTGTTCCAGGTCCGACATCACGTTGCGAACCGACGCCGGCGACAACGCCATCGGCAGCACGCGCGAAAGGTTGCGTGAGCCGACCGGTTCGCCGGTGGTCAGATAGCTCTCGACGATATGCCGGAAAATCTCGCGTGAACGCTCGTTGAGCGCCGCATGGCTTACTTCTGTCGTGCCGATCGGGACATCGTGGGACGCCAAAGCAAACTCCTTCAAGCCGGCTGAAAGTTGACCATTAGCCTAGCGCCGCCGATTTGAAGTTCCTGCATCATCTGCCGCAAGCTTCTTCAGGAACTTCAAATCGATAAGCGGCACTGGAATCATATATTTGCTAGTGCCCC
>JBARCH010000295.1:0-3235 GCA_049793875.1 Pseudolabrys sp.
TCGGGCGTCACTGGATCGCTGCCGGCAATCACCAACGCGATCGCCGACGCGCTGGCGCGGGTCGGCGCGCCCACCGATGTCGAAATGCCGTTCACGCCTGAGAAGGTGTGGCTCGCGTTGCAGGCGAGAGCTTAAAGATCATTGACTGAATCGATACGACACAACCGTACTGGGGAGGATAGAGTGACATCACGGCTGCTTCGCACGACGTTTGGCCTGGCCTTGGGCCTGCTAACGTCCGTCACGGCTGCCTCGGCTGATACATGGCCGAGCCGCGTTATCTCGCTCGTCGTGCCTTTCGGCACCGGCAGTGGTACCGACGTCATCGCCCGCATCATTGCCGGGCGTTTAACGGAAATTCTGGGCAAGCAGATCATCGTCGAGGACATCGGCGGTGCCGGCGGCACCATCGGGATCACCCGCGTCGCCAAGGAAGCGCCAGACGGCTATCACTTCGTCATCGGCGCGGTCGATACGTTCGCCCAGAGCCAGTATCTGTTCGAAAATCCGCCATCGGACACCATGAAGGATTTCGAACCGGTCGCCCTCGCGGTCGAGCAGCCGCTGGTCCTGCTGACGCGCAAGACATTGCCGGTGTCCAATCTCAAGGACTTCGTCACGTACCTGAAGGCCCATCAGACAGAAATGCGGTTCGGCTCGGCCGGCATCGGCGCCGCGCCCTATCTTGCCTGTGCCATGATAACGCGGGCCGCCGGCGCGAAGGCGATTCACGTACCCTATCGGGCGGCGGCGCCCGCACTGCGCGACATGATCGCCGGCGACATCGACTACTATTGTCCATTGGCGGTGTCGGCCGTGCCGTTCATGACGAACGATACGGTGAAGACATTGGCGGTTCTGACAGCAAACCGCTCGCCGGTTTTTCCCGACCTTCCAACCGCGCGCGAGCAGGGTGTCGAGGTTGTCGACGGCTACTATTGGAACGCTTTCTTCGTGCCAAAGGGGACGCCGCCGGAGATCGTCAAGAAGCTGAGCGCGGCGATCTCGACGGCTCTCGACGACAAGGACGTGCAGGCGAAACTGCATGTCCTCGCGGCAACCGTTGTTGCTCCTGACCGGCGGAGTCCCGAATATCTGCGGACCTTCCTCGGTAAAGAGATCACCAAGTGGAGCCGCATCATGAAGGAAAACAACGTACCGCGGTTGAAGCGGTAGGCACGATCAAAGGCTGGGGGTAGCCGGCCGGCGTGGTATCGCCACGCTTGCGGAAAATAAAGAAAATGAGATCCTGGAGGAAATCGACATGCTTAGATCCATCTGGATTGCGATAGCATTCGCGCTCACGGCAATGTCAACGGCGCAGGCGGCTGGCTATCCCGAACGGCCGGTTCGCGTGATCGTCGGTTATGCCGCCGGAAGCGGTCCCGATATTCAGGCCCGTACCCTCTCGGCGCAACTAAGCACCAGTTTGGGGCAGCGGTTCTTCGTCGAAAACCAGCTTGGCGCAAATGGAACCATCGCGGCGCGTTCGGTCGCCCAGGCCAAGCCCGATGGCTACACTTTGTTATTCTCGAGTTCGTCGATCACGCCAACGCCGTATATCTACAAGAACCTCGGCTACAATCCGAAGACCGATCTCGAGCCGATCGCCACAGTCGGCCAACTCGATGGCATGCTGATGCTGGTCGACGCGAAATCGCCGATCAAGAGCGTGAAGGAGTTTATCGACTACGCCAAGAAGAACCGTGTTCTGTACGGCTCACCCGGCGTCGGCAATATCCTCCATCTCGCCACCGAGATGTTCGACAAGGCCGCGGGTATCACCATGCAGCACGTGCCGTACAAAGGCGCGTCGGAGGTTATGACAGCCCTTTTGGGCGGCAGCATTCAGGTGATGTTCGTGACGCCTCCCTCGGTAATGGGGCTGGTCAAGGACGGACGCGTGCGCGCCTTGGCTTTCACGGGCACCAAGCCGTTCCCGCCTTTTCCAGACGTGCCACTGATGAAGGATGTGTTGCCCGGTTCCGAGCCGATGGGCTCGTGGGGCATGTTCTTCGCGCCGGGGAAGACGCCGAAAGCTATCGTCGATACGCTCAATGGCGCCATCCAAAAAGCGCTTCTGGTCCCGGCCGTGGCGCAGGTCATGCAGCGCGACGGCTATTATCCGGACAATCGAAATGCCGCCGAGACCAAGGCCTTTTTTGACAAGGAAATTGACCGGATGAAAGGTGCCGTCAAAGCCGCTGGCATCAAGCCGAACTGAACGGCGTTCAGATTTGTGAACTCATGCTCGAGCCCGGACGCGTCATGGCGTTGCGGGGCTGCGATCCTTGGCGTCCTTCATGAGCCGCCAGAGTCGCGGCGGCGTCAGCGGCAATTCAGTTGGCTCGACTCCGAGGCTTGAAAGCGCCGCTGCGACTGCATTTCCGGCGGCCGCGGCTACAGCCACCATGCCCCCTTCACCGGCACCTTTCGCTCCCAATGGGTTGCTCGGTGAGCGATGCAATTCCATTGTGATGCCACGGATGAACGGGAAGTCCGTCGCGGTCGGCAGCAGGTATTCGGCCAACGATGCGTTCAGAAGCTGGGCGTTGGCATCGTAGATAAGATGATCCAGGAACACGCCGCCAAGACCCTGCACCACCGCGCCGAAAGTTTGTCCATGTACTAACGCTGGATTGATGGTGCGGCCGATATCTTCCACCGCCAGATAATCGAGCACCGCGACATGACCGGTCCGTGCGTCGACTGTGACGTGGGCGGCGTGCGCGCCATAGCTGTAAGTGCGCTTGGTGTTCGCAAACGTACCCTTGACCTCGATCGGTCCGGCGGCAGCCGCTAGTGCGGCAAACGTCAGCGTGCGGCCATCGGGACTTTTTATTTCGCCATCTTCGATCGCAACGTCATCAGAGCGGCAGTTGAACTGCAAAGCCGCCGCAGTGCGGATCGCGTCTAGAAGATTTTTGGCGCCATCGAGAATGGCCGAACCGCCCATGACCACAGCGCGCGAGTGGTAAGTGCCAAAACCTTCATCCACGAGCGTGGTCGAGCCATGCAATACGCGGAAAGTCTCGAACGGCACCGATAGCGCGTCGGCTGCGATCTGGGCGAACACCGTCTCCAGACCTTGGCCGAGGACGGATGAGCCGATGGCGACCGTGATGCGCCCGTCGCGCTCCAGGATCATGCGCGTGTTTTCGCGCGGGCCCGCGCCGCCGCTTTCGACGAAACAGGCCACGCCAAGGCCATGATAACGCCCGTCGATATTCCGGCC
>JBARCH010000296.1:0-4279 GCA_049793875.1 Pseudolabrys sp.
GGTGAATGAAGGCGAAATCGTCGCGGTGCTCGGCCGCAACGGCGCCGGCAAGACCACGACTGTGCGCAGCCTCGTCGGCCTGACGCCGCCGCGGCAGGGAACCGTCGAAATCTTCGGCAAGGATACGACGCGCTGGCCCGCGCATCGGATCGCCGGGCTCGGCGTCGGTTACGTTCCGGAAGGCCGCAAGATTTTCGGCAGCTTGACGGTGCTGGAAAATCTGAAGGTGCCGCAAGCGCGGCCCGGTCCCTGGGATCTCGATCGCGTGCTGAAACTGTTTCCGCGTTTGAGCGAGCGCAAGTCGCAACTCGGGCGCCAGCTTTCGGGCGGTGAGCAGGAAATGCTGTCGATCGCGCGCCCGCTGCTGCTCAATCCGCGGGTGATGCTGCTCGATGAACCGTCGCAAGGCCTGGCGCCGCTGATCGTGCGCGAAGTGATGCAGGTAGTGCAGAATATGCGGAAAGACGGCCTGTCGGTGCTGCTCATCGAGCAGAATGCGCCGCTCTCGCTGTCGATTGCGGACCGCGCCTACATCCTCGACGACGGCAAGGTTGTCTATTCGGGCAAGGCGGCGGACCTTGCCAAGGATACCGAGCTCGTCAATAAGCTGGCGGGCGCAGGCAGCAAGGCCGCTACGTCAGGTCATGCCGCCTCGAGCGCCGCGCCGCCGGCAGCGCACTGATCGGCCATCCCGCGACAAAATCCGTCGCGGGCTTTCGAGGGCTGAAAATGGCGAATTCGGAATTGGCGGCACTTACCGCGACTGAGGCTTCCCGGCGTATCGCCGCCGGGGAATTATCGGCGGAAGAATACGTCGGTGCCTGCCTCGACCGGATTGCTGCGCGCGAGGACGCGGTTCACGCCTTCATCCATCTCGATCCCGATTACGCGCGCGCACAGGCGCGCGCGCTCGACGAACGCCGGCGCAAGGGCGAGCTGCTCGGTGCGCTGCACGGCATTCCGGTAGCGATCAAGGACATATTCGACACCAAGGATTATCCGACCGAATGCGGTTCGCCTTTGTGCAAGGGCAATCGGCCATCGCGGGACGCCGGCTCGGTTGCGCGGCTGCGGGCGGCGGGCGCCGTGATTATCGGAAAGTCGGTGACAACCGAGTTCGCCTACCATCACGCCGGGGCGACGCGTAATCCGCACGATCCCGAGCGCACGCCCGGTGGCTCATCGTCGGGCTCCGCCGCCGCGGTTGCCGCCGGCATGGTGCCGCTCGCGACTGGTTCGCAAACCAACGGTTCGGTGATCAGGCCTGCGACCTTTTGCGGCGTCTATGGCGTCAAGCCGACCCATGGCACGATCTCGCGGGCGCGAACGCTGATCTTGTCGCGCGCGCTCGACCATGTCGGCGTGTTCGCGCGTTCGCTCGCCGATTGCGCGCTTATCCTCGACGTGCTCGCCGGCTATGACGCCGAAGATCCGGATAGCCGCTCGTTCGCGGCGCCCGCCTTCCGCGCGATGGCTGAGGAAATGCCCGCATCGCCGCCACACTTTGCCTTCGTGCGCACGCCGGTCTGGGACAAGGCTGATGCCGAAACACGCGCGGCGTTCGAGGCATTTGCGAAAGGTCTTGGCGGCGTGGTGCAGGCTGTCGAGTTGCCGGAGTGGTTTGCGGCGGCATGGGACGATCATCGCGTCATCATGGCCACCGAAATGGCGCACAATCTCGGCGCTCTGGTCACACGCGGAGGCGACGCCTCGAGCAAGCACCTGCGCGACCTGATTGCCGAGGGCAACCAGATAACGGCCGTGCGTTATCTCGCCGCGCGCGAGAATTCGCGGCGTTACGCGGCGGCCCTGGTCGACATTCTGAAAGAGTATGACGCCTTCCTGACGCCGTCGGCACCGGGCATTGCGCCCAAAGGCACGGCCACGGGCAATCCGGTGTTCAACTCGCTTTGGACATTGACGGGGTTGCCGGCAGTGACGCTGCCGCTATTGAAAGGCGAGGGCGGCATGCCGATCGGCGTGCAACTTGTCGGCACGACCGGCGGTGACGCGCGCCTGCTGCGTACCGCAAACTGGCTCGACGCCAACGCCGGCACACGCTGAACATCGTCGCGGCCGGGGAAAAATCCCGGACCGCTGTTGACGCCGCGGCATTTGCGCGGCATCCCGACTCAATCCTGATCCGCCGCGTCCGCGGCGGCGAGCCCGGAGAAAATAATGGTTGCTACGCGCCTCGTCGAAGGTTCGCGCCGGATTGGACTTCGCGCGATTGCGGTGTCGGCTTTGCTGCTTGGATCGCTTGCGGCCGGTATCGCGAGCGACAACCGGTTTCCGCTGGATCAGCAACTGCTGCTCGATGTGACGCCGATGCGGCCCGGCAAGCGCATACCGAGCCTGACGGTCGCCGCCGATGGCAACGCCACGATCGCGCTCTGGTGCAAGAGCGTTGCCGGCCGCGTCGAGCTTGCCGACACCGCCATCAGGATCGAAGCCGGTGCGCTTCCGGATGCCCTGCCGCAATGGATGAGTGCCGGCCAATGCACGCCGGCGCGCATGCGCGCGGATGAAGACGTGTTGTCGGCGTTGACGCAGGTTACGGCCTGGCGGCGGCAGGGGCCGGTGCTGGTCCTGCTCGGTCCGACCACGCTGAAATTCCGTCCCGGCGACAACTGATTGGCAGGGCGATCACTGGATCTGCGAACGCGGTCCCGCCGCGGCTACTGTAAAAAAAGGCGCGGCCGGAGCCGCGCCCTTTGCATTTGTGGTGCCGTGGGGGCTTACATCATGCCGCCCATTCCGCCCATGCCACCGCCGGGCATCGGCGGCGCCGGCTCCTTCGGCAGTTCGGCCACCATCGCTTCGGTGGTAATCAGCAGGCCGGCGACCGAGGCAGCATCCTGCAGGGCAGCGCGCACGACCTTGGCCGGATCGATGATGCCGGCGTCGACGAGGTCGACGTACTTCTCTTCCTGCGCATCGAAGCCGAAGGTCTCGGACTTGTTGTCCATGATCTTGCCGACGACGATAGAGCCTTCCACGCCGGAGTTCTCGGCAATCTGCCGCACCGGAGCTTCCAGCGCCTTCAGCACGATGTTGATGCCGGCCTGCACGTCGGAATTGTCGTTGGTGAGACGGCCGACGGCCTTCTTGGCGCGCAGCAGGGCAGTACCGCCGCCCGGCACGATGCCTTCCTCGACCGCGGCGCGGGTGGCATTGAGCGCATCCTCGACGCGATCCTTCTTCTCTTTCACTTCGATCTCGGTCGCACCGCCGACCTTGATGACCGCGACGCCGCCGGCGAGCTTGGCCAGACGCTCCTGCAGCTTTTCCTTGTCGTAGTCGGAGGTGGTCTCTTCGATCTGCGCCTTGATCTGCGCCACGCGCGCTTCGATGTCGGCCTTCTTGCCGGCGCCGCTCACGATCGTGGTCTTTTCTTTCTCGATAACGATTTTCTTGGCGCGGCCGAGCATGGCCGTCGTGACGTTCTCGAGCTTGATGCCGAGGTCTTCCGAGATCAGTTGACCGCCGGTCATGATGGCGATGTCTTCGAGCATGGCCTTGCGGCGATCGCCGAAGCCCGGCGCCTTGACGGCAGCAACCTTGAGGCCGCCGCGCAGCTTGTTGACGACCAGCGTGGCAATGGCCTCGCCCTCGACGTCCTCGGACAGGATAAGCAGCGGCTTGCCGGTCTGCACGACCGCTTCAAGCAGCGGCAACATCGCCTGCAGGCCGGAAAGCTTCTTCTCGTGCAGGAGGATATAGGCGTCCTCGAGCTCGGCGATCATCTTCTCCGCATTGGTGATGAAGTACGGCGAGATGTAGCCGCGGTCGAACTGCATGCCCTCGACGATCTCGACTTCGGTGTCGAGCGACTTGGCTTCTTCGACCGTGATGACGCCTTCGTTGCCGACCTTCTGCATCGCCTGCGCGATCATCTTGCCGATGGTGGCATCGCCGTTCGACGAAATGGTGCCGACCTGCGCGACTTCGGCGGACGAGCCGACTTTCTTGGCGCGCTTCTCGATGTCCTTCACCACGGCGGTGACGGCGATATCGATGCCGCGCTTCAGGTCCATCGGATTCATGCCGGCGGCAACCGACTTCGCACCTTCGCGAACGATCGCCTGCGCCAGCACGGTCGCGGTGGTGGTGCCGTCGCCGGCGAGATCGTTCGTCTTCTGGGCGACTTCACGCACCATCTGCGCGCCCATGTTCTCGAACTTGTCTTCGAGCTCGATTTCCTTCGCCACCGTCACGCCGTCCTTGGTGATGCGCGGGGCGCCGAACGACTTGTCGAGCACGACATTGCGGCCCTTGG
>JBARCH010000297.1:0-1787 GCA_049793875.1 Pseudolabrys sp.
GCTGCCGAAAATCTTGCGGCCTTCCGGAACGTAACCGACGCCGAGCCCGGCGATCCGATGCGCGGGCCAGCGCGTCGTATCCTTGCCGAAGATTTCGACGGTTCCCTGCCGCGGCGGCGTCAGGCCAACGAGGCTGCGCACAGTCGTGGTCTTGCCGGCGCCGTTGCGGCCGAGCACCGCGACGATTTCGCCTTCATTCACCTCAAGCGAGACGCCGTGCAGAATGTGGCTCTTGCCGTAGAACGAATGAATGTCGTTGGCGCGCAGAAAGGTGGTCATTCGATCGATCCCAGATAGGCGGCGCGCACTTTCGGATCGTTCGAGATCGCGTCCGGCGTCCCATCCGCCAACACGCGGCCCTGATCAAGCACGGTGATGTGCTGCGCAATGCCGAACACGATATCCATGTCATGCTCAATGAAAAGAATGCTCATGCCCTGATCCTGGTGCAGCCGCCGCACCAGATCGACCATGTGATCGGTTTCCGTGTCGCCCATGCCTGCCGTCGGCTCGTCAAGCAGCAGCAAACGAGGCTTGACGCTCAGCGCGACGGCAACCTCGACCACGCGCTGGTCCCCATGCGCCAGTTCACCGACCGTACGCCGGCTCTTGCCGGCCAGGCCGACAATGTCGAGCAACTCGTCGACGCGACGATTGACGACTGTACGCTGGTCGCGCCCGATCCACGGCTTGGCGTTCAGCCCTGCCGCGGTCTCGACGCCGATGCGGATGTTCTCATAGACGCTGAGGTCGGGGAGAATTTCGGTGATCTGGAACGTGCGAACGATGCCCTTGGCGACGCGGTGGACGATCGTCTGCTGGGTGATGTTCTCGCCTTCGAAGATAACCTGCCCGGTCGTCGGCGGCAGCAGTCCGCTGATGAGATTGAAAAACGTCGTCTTGCCGGCGCCGTTGGGTCCGATCACCGCGCGCATCTCGCCGGCGCGCATCTCGAATGAAACACCGTCGACCGCCTTCAGGCTTCCGAAATGACGGGACACGTTTTCCATGCGCAGGAACGGCGTCTTCGCCGCCTGCGTCGCGGCAGACGCCGAGGCCGGCGCTGATTCCTGCATAGTCGCGGTCGTCATACGGCCTCCGCACGGCGGTTGAATATTCCCAGAACGCCTTTCGGGAACACCAGCACGATGAACACGAAGATCATGCCGATAAAGGTCATCCAGTTTTCGGTGACGCTCGACAGATAATCCTGCGCGACGACAAAGATGATTACGCCGATCAGCGGGCCGAAGAAGCTGCGCATGCCGCCGAGGATGATCATGATCACGAAATTACCGGACAGTATCCAGTGCAGATCCTGCGGCGAGGCGAAATTGAACAGCATCGCGTTCAGCGTGCCGGCGAAGGCCGTGATGAAGCCGGCGATCGCGAATGCGGCCCAGACATAGCGTTCGACGCGAATGCCCAGAAACTCCATGCGCCGGCGGTTCTCGCGAATGGCGACCCATGTGTGGCCAAGCGGCGATTGCAGGATCGTCCACATGATCACGACTGCGATGGTGAAACACAGCAGCACGAGATAATAGAATGCCGATCCCGACGACAGGAACGGAATATCGAGCGGCCCCAAATGGATGTCCTGCCGGCTGAAGCCGGCGAGACCGTCCTCACCGCCGGTCACGTTATTCCAGCGAACCATCACGAAGTAAAAGAGCTGGCCGATAGCAATGGTGATCATCGCGAAATAGATGCCGCGCCGGCGCATCACCAGCGGCCCGAGGATAGTCGCGGCAAGTCCGCCGACCAGCGTGCCCACCAGGATCGCG
>JBARCH010000298.1:0-4405 GCA_049793875.1 Pseudolabrys sp.
GAAAAATGGGGAATGATCTGGAAAACGGTCGATGACGACCGCCTCGAAATCGAAACCGCCACCGTCTGCCAGCGTCTTCTGCGGATGCCGGCGAAGGGTCTTGCATTGATCAAGCGCGCGCTCGATACCTCGGCCGGCAACAGCCTCGACACGCAACTCGATCTCGAACGCGACCTGCAGCGCGAAGCGAGCATGAACCCCGACTATCAGGAAGGCGTCCGGGCCTTCCTGGAGAAACGAAAACCGAAATTTTCCGATCGAAGGTGAACGCGATATGTCCAACAAACCAGCTCTGCGCATCGGCATCGCCGGCCTCGGCGCGGTCGGCCTTGAAGTCGCGCGGCGGCTGATCGACGGCATCGACGGCCTCACGCTCACTGCCGTCGCCGTGCGTGATGCCGACAAGGCGCGCCGCGCGCTGCCGCAACTCGGCGATGCCATCGCGCTGCGCACCTATACCGCGCTCGCCGACGAATGCGATCTGGTGGTGGAATGCCTGCCGCCTGCGCTTTTCCGCGATATCGCCATCAGCGTTATCGACAAGGGCAAGCTGTTCATGCCGCTGTCGGTCGCGCAGCTTTTGCCGAACTGGGATCTGGTCGAACGCGCCAGGAAGAATGGTGCGCGCATCCTGGTGCCGACCGGCGCGCTGATCGGCTTCGACGCCGTGCGCGCCGCCAATGAAGGCACGATTCATTCCGTCACGATGGTGACGCGCAAGCCGCCGGCCGGGCTCGACGGCGCACTTTATCTCGTCGAGAACAACATCTCGGTGAAAAATCTCGACAAGCCGCTGAAGGTGTTCGACGGCACGGCGCGCGAGGGCGCGCGCGGCTTCCCGGCCAACGTCAATGTCGCCGCCGCGCTCAGCCTCGCCGGCATCGGCCCGGACCGCACGCGGCTGGAAATCTGGGCCGACCCGACGGTGACGCGCAATACGCACCGCATCGACGTTGAATCCGACACCGTCAATTTCACGATGACGATCGCGGGCATTCCCTCGGAAAATCCGCGCACCGGCCGCGTCGTGCCGCTATCCACCATCGCGGCGTTGCGCGGGCTGGTGAGCGAGTTGAAAGTCGGGACGTAAGGCTTGTGCGACTGGCACAGCGCGCTCCCTCTCTCCATTGCCGAGGGTTGGGGGAGGAGTGAAGATGAGCGCGCGCGTTTGACAATCCGCCGCCGGCGTTTATCGTTTGCGTGCAAATAGATCGTCCGGCGTCCTGTAGAGTATTGCCGCATGAAGCCCGCGCCCTTCGTCCGCCATGCGCCGAAGACGATCGACGAAGCGCTCGCGATTCTGGCGAAGGTCGCGGCCGAAGACGGCCGTGTGCTGGCCGGCGGGCAGAGCCTCGTGCCAATCATGGCCTTCCGCATGGCGCGGCCCGCCCATCTTGTCGACATCAACGAGGTTGCCGGCCTCGACAGCCTCAAGACCGGGAATGGCCACCTCGCCATTGGCGCGCGCGTGCGCCACGCCGCTTTCCACAAGGCCGCCGCCGATGGCCCGCTCGGAAAATTGCTCACGAGTGTCGTGCGCCACATCGCACATTATCCGATCCGCATGCGCGGCACGTTTTGCGGCAGCCTCGCGCATGCCGACCCGGCATCGGAATGGTGCCTGGTCGCGGCGACGCTCGATGCCACAATTGTCGCCAAGAGCACGCGCGGCGAGCGGCTGATCCCCGCGAAGGAATTCTTCACCGGCATCATGTCCACGGCGCTGGCCGAGGATGAATTGCTGGCGGAAGTGCGCCTGCCGCTGCTGCCGGCGGAAACGAAATTCGGCTTCAACGAATTCAGCCGCCGCGCCGGCGACTTTGCCATGTCCGCAGCGCTTGTCACTTACCGCCTGAACGGCGGCAAGATTTCCGAGGCGCGCGTCGGAGTCGGCGGCGCCGAGGCGGCGCCACGCCGCATTGCCGAAGCCGAAGCCGTCCTCAACGGCAAAACGCCCGGCGATTCAGCATTCCGCGCTGCCGCCGAAACTGCCGCCAATGCCATCGATCCGCTGGAAGATCATCAGACAACCGGCGAGTACCGGCGCGATCTGGTGCGCGCCGTCGTGCGCCGCGCGCTGGAGGCGAGCGCATGACTCGGCCCGTGCAAGCATGGTTTCCCCTTCCCCCGCGCGCGCATGCGCGTGGCAAGGAGGGTGCAAGATGACCGCTACCCACCACATCACCAAGGGCTCCGGCGCAAAATGGGTCGGCCGCGCCATCCGCCGTGTCGAGGACCCCGCCCTCGTCACCGGCCGCGGCCGTTTCACCGCCGACCTGCCCGCCGCACATTGGGTGCGCTTCGTGCGCAGCCCCACCGCCGCCGGAAAGATCAAATCCATCACGCCGCCCGATGGCGCGACCGTCATCACCGCCGCCGATCTTGCGGGCGTGAAGAAGATCACGCCGATGCTGCACAAGTTCAATTACAAGCCGGTAGGCCAGCCCATCCTCGCCGAGGGCGTCGTGCGCTTTACCGGTGAGCCGGTTGCAGCCGCCATTGCCGCGAGCGAGGAAGAAGCCGAAGACATCGCCGACGCCGTCGCGCTCGACATCGAGGAAAGCGCGGGCGTCATCGACGCGCGCGACGCGCTCGGCAGCGGCGCGCCGCATGTGTTCGCGAGCGTTCCCGGAAACATCATTGTCGAAGGCCGCGTGAAGACGCCGGACTTCGACGCGATCTGGGACAGCGCCGCAAAAACGATCAAGGTCGAGGCGCGCTCGCGCCGCCAGAGTGCGATGCCGATGGAAGCGCGCGGCGGCCATGCCGCTTACGACATCTCGACCGGCCGCGTGACGTTGACCTGCACGACGCAGATGCCGCATCTCACGCGCACGGCCATTGCCGATGTACTCGGCATGCCGGAATCCGACCTGCGGGTGATCGCGCCCGATGTCGGCGGCGCCTTCGGCCAGAAAATGTCGCTTGCGCCCGAATATGTGCTGCTGGTCTGGCTGGCGCGCAAAATGAAAAGCTCAGTGGCCTGGACCGAGGACCGGCGCGAAAATCTGATCGCCGGCTTTCACAGCCGCGACCAATTCGTGACGCTGCAAGGCGCGTTCGACAAGGACGGCAAATTGCTTGCGCTCGATGCCGATATTGTCTCCAACGTCGGCGCCTATTCCTGCTATCCGACGACCTGCGGCGTCGAACCGCTGATGGCGCTGGCTGAAATGCCGGGGCCCTACGACTTCCACGCCTATTCCTGCGTGGCGCGCGGCGTCATCACCAATACCTGCCCAATGGCGCCCTATCGCGGCGTGTCACGGCCGGTCATCACGTTCACGCTCGAACGGCTGATGGACAAGGCGGCGGCCGCGTTCGGCATCGATCCCGTCGATATCCGCCGCCGCAACCTGGTCGGCAAATTCCCCTATACTTCCGCTACCGGACTCGTTTTCGACGAGGCGAGCTACCGGCAGACACTGGAGATGGCGGTTAAAGCCGTCGACGTGCCGGCATTTCGCGCGCGGCAAAAGCAGGCGCGTGCGCAAGGCCGTTATCTCGGCATCGGCTTTGCAACCTTTTCGGAACGCACCGGTTACGGGAGCCCGGCCTTCGCCGCGCGTGGCATGGACATCACGGTCGGCTGGGAAACCGTCATCCTCTCGGTCGATCCCTCCGGCTTCATCGAAGCACGCATCGGCGCCTCGCCGCACGGACAAGGGCTGCGCACGACGCTGGCGCAGATCATCGCCGACGAGATCGGAGTCACACCCGATGTCATTAAAGTCGTGCATGGCGACACCGACCGCGCGCCTTACGGCTGGGGCACCTTCGCCAGCCGTTCGCTGGTGGTTTCCGGCGGGGCCACACTGATCGCGGCGCAGAAAGTGCGCGCCAAGCTCATCAAGATCGCAAGCCACATGCTGGAAGCCGCCGCCGGCGACATCGTGCTCGAGGACGGCCACGCCAAGGTCGCCGGCACCGACCGCACGGTGAGCATCGCGGCAATGGCGCGCGAGGCCTATACGCAGACGCATCGCTTCAAGGGCGAGATCGAGCCCGGCCTGACCGAAACCGGCACTTACGATCCACCCGGGACGTTCTCGAACGCGTGCCATGCCGCCATCGTCGAGGTCGATGTCGAAACCGGACACGTGACCGTCGAAAGGTACATCGTTGCGGAAGATGCCGGGCGCATCATCAATCCAATGATCGCCGACGGCCAGGTGCATGGCGGCATCGCGCAAGGCATCGGCAACGCACTGCTGGAAGAGATCGTCTACGACGAGACCGGCAACATCCTCACATCCACCCTGGCCGACTATCTGCCGCCAACCGCACACGAGGTTCCGCCCATCGAGTTGCATCACATGGAAACGCCGAGCGAAAATTCGATCACGAAGGCCAAGGGCCTTGGCGAAGGCGGCGGCATCGGTGCGCCGGCAGCCATCGTCAACGC
>JBARCH010000299.1:0-2232 GCA_049793875.1 Pseudolabrys sp.
TCACAGGGGCGGACGACGAGGCTCGGGATTTCGTTCGCCAGCGCGTCGAGCGATTTGCCGTCGATATCACAGACGAAGACTTTGGCGCCGGTCGCCGCGAAGGCGCGCGCGAATTCGCGGCCGATGCCCGCGGCGCCGGCCGTGATCAGGACGCGTTGAGGCATTCATTCCCCCTGCTCTGTCCGGCCCGCATATTACACGCCCGCAATGCGTGCGCCCACGAAACAGGAAGAAAGCGCATCGCCCGGTTCAGGCTCCGTGGAAGCCGGTAAAGATGTGAATGACGGCCACAGCCACGCGGCGCGTGTTCTGAAATCCGGTTTCCACCTCGGCAAGCGTACACAGCAAAAACCCATAAAAATATGCCGGCGTGCGCGTCTCGAATGCGAGCAGCGGATCGGCGAGATGGCGGCGTATCGCTTCCCGGTTGATGGCGAATGCGCAGGCGACGCCGAGCAGCGCGCCGACCAATATGTCACTCGGATAATGGATGCCGAGATAGACACGCCCGAGAACGGCAAAAGCGCCGAAGACGCCGAAGACGGCGCCTACCGGCCGCGAGATGAACCAGAGCATGGTCGCGATGGCGAACAGATAACTCGCATTGTCGCTCGGAAAACTGCTCCAGTTCTCGAGGTCGTAGGCCCACGTGAAGGACGGCGGGTTGGCGCCGAGCGCGTACATCGGCCGCTCGCGAAACGGCAATAGCGTCGAAATGATGCGATTGGCAGCCAACGCGAGCACGACCGCCGGGATCGTGAGGATCAGCGTCTCCTGCGTTCGCCTGCGGGCGCTGTCTTGCCTGAACCATAGCAGGCCGAAGATTCCCATGAACAGCACGCCACGCAACGGCTCGAAGTGATAGACGAGCCGGTCCAGAAACGGACTGGTGCCGCAAAGTCCGTTGATCGCGCGATAGATCGAGACATCGAGCCCGGCGAGGAAATCCATTTGCGGTTCCCATGACGCGCCGGCAACAATTTTATGACAACCGGCCCCACCGCTTAACTTGCACGGGCGCGACAGGTTCAATTGTGGCAGGAAAATTCAACGCGGTATTTTGGTAGAGGCCGCGCTATTCCTCCGGCTCGGTCGTGAAATAAAGCGGATAGCCTTGGCTCTTGCCGAGTTCGGTCGCCTCTTTTGCCTTGGTGTCGGCGACATCGCGCGTGTAGACCGCGATGACACAGGCGCCGCGCTGGTGCGCCGTCATCATCACGCGATAGGACTGGCTTTCGTTCATCCGAAAGACAGCCTTCAACACCTGCACGACGAACTCGCGCGGCGTATAGTCGTCATTGAGCAGGATAACTTTCCAGAGCTTCGGCCGCTCCGTCTTTGGCCTGGTTTTTGTCCGCGGTTTATCGAGGGTTTTCTCGGCCATCGCGAGCCTCAATGAGTCCGATAACGCGCGGGCTGCGATTGTATCTTAGCACTCTATTACTTTCATATGGCCCTGCTCTGCATATTCAAGCAGTCTATGATCACGTGTAATCAGAGTTGCGCCGAGATCGCGCGCCGTAGCAGCAATGATCCGGTCGGCCGGATCGCGCGGCGGCCTGCCAGGCAGGAACGAGGATTCAATCAACAAATCAGACGACATATCCGCCAGTTGCACGCCGGGTTGCTTCACGGCGCGCGAAAACCAGCGCTGTGGTGTAATGAGCATTTGCAGCCTACCGCGCGACGACAACATACCTATTTCCCATGCCGTGATCGGCGAGATGAATGTAGTATCTCGCTGTTCGGCCGCCGAACGTAATCTTTTGACAGCGGCCGGCGACAAATCCTCACCGGCTGCAAGCCAAATAACGGCGCAGGTGTCGAGCAGGATCGGCTGCATGTCAGTTGTCCCTGCCCCAATCAACATCCGCCGGCTTAGTTAGATCTGCACCAGATACAATGCGGAGCAATCCCTTCAACGCTCCGAATAAGGGATGATACGGCTCTGACGAGTCCGAAGGCTCTCCCGCTTTCGCGGTTGCCATACGGTGAAACACAAGTGTACGGGCAGCCATATCGACCTGCTCGCTCTCATAGCCCGCATCGAGCCAAACTTTCGTCATTACACTGTTATCCGGATTGTTACTCCACCACGGCCGGTGCTTGATCGCCGACGCGGGTAAAGTCACGCCCGTGACTTTTTCGATTTCAGCAAAGGTCATAGGCACACGTTCTTTGTTCTGCTTTTTAAGGTACGCTCCCAAGGGCTCGTATTTGGACATGTCAAAA
>JBARCH010000300.1:0-5525 GCA_049793875.1 Pseudolabrys sp.
CAGGCGGCGTGCCGCTCGTTCGGCATGAATCTCGGCATCGCCTTCCAGCTCATCGACGACGCGCTCGACTACGGCGGCAAGGCCGCCAAGCTCGGCAAGAACGTCGGCGACGATTTCCGCGAAGGCACGATCACGCTGCCGGTGGTGCTGTCGTTCCGTCGCGGCTCGGAGAGCGAGCGCGCATTCTGGAATCGCACGCTTGCGCAAGGCGAGGTCCGCGACGGCGACCTCGACACGGCCATCGCTCTGATGGCCAAGCATCGCGCCCTCGAAGACACCGTCGGCCGCGCGCAGCATTACGGCGCCATCGCCAAGGACGCGCTCGCGCTCGAGCCCGCCTCACCGCTCAAGCAGGCGCTGGAAGAAACCGTCGAATTCTGTATTGCGCGCGCGCACTAGCGCACGCCGCACGGCTCAGTAACGATCCGTATAGCCTTGGCTCGGATCGCGGTTGAGGGTGGCGCGCACATTCGAGTCGGGATCCTGCCCGAGAAATTCGCCATCCTTGTAAACCGCCGGCGCACAGCCGTTCCAATCCGGTTTCGGACGAACGCCGAAAAACCACTCGCCGAGCGAAGGCTTGATCGCCGGCTCCCTGCAATATTGCCGGGTGTAATATTTCCAGTGCTTCTTGTGCTTGGGCGCGGCGGCGTCGGCCGAGCCGGCGCTGAAAAGGACGGCGCCCGCGAGCGCAACTGCGATCCACCGGAATTTCATCGTCTGCTCCTTCATCGCCGCCCTCCGGCAAACCGCCGGGCGCGCGCCACTGTTCCGCTCAAAAACGGCAAATTTCAAGCCTCGTCCAGCCGGCGAGGCGCAAGCACCGCGGGACAAACCCACCATCGCTCGTACACGGCGGAAAGCTTGCGGCCAGCCGTCTCCGCTTCGCCCTCCGTCTCGAACAGACCGAAACAGGTCGCGCCCGAGCCTGACATGCGTGCGAGCCGGCAGCCCGGCAATCCGCGCAGCGCCACCAGCACGTCCGCGATCGCAGGCGCGCAGGCGACCGCGGCGCGCGTGAGATCGTTGCCGTAGGCGCCAAGAAAGTCGACGAGCGGCTCGAATCCGCTGGGCGGATCGAGAAGATATTTCCTGGTGCGGTCGGCAGGCTCGAACGCCGCAAACACCTCGCGCGTCGGTGCCGCCACCCGCGGATTGACCAGCAGGGCCGGCAGCGGCGTGAGCCTGATCGGGTCGTACAGCACATCACCGACGCCGGCCATCACGCGCGTGCGCGGATCGAGACATACCGCCACGTCGGCGCCGGTGAGGCTTGCCGCGGTGTGAAGCTGCGGATCGTCGAGCGCGATATTGTTGATACGCGCAAGCAGCCGCAAAGCGGCGGCAGCATCCGACGAACCGCCACCAAGGCCTGCCGCAGCCGGAATGCGCTTGTCGAGGCGAAAGCGGCCGGTTTTGAGTTTGGGAATGCGCTCACCCAGCGCGGCCACGGCCTTGAGCACGAGGTTGCTGCCGGTCGGCCCCGCCGCATCGGCAAACGGTCCTGAAACCTTCAACCCGAGGCGCGCGCCAGCTTCCACCTCGAGCGCGTCGGCAAGATCGGCGAAAGCCACCAGGCTTTCAAGTTCGTGCAGGCCGTCCTCGCGGCGGCCGAGCACGCGCAATGTGAGATTGACCTTGGCGGGCGCCTTTTCGATCAGCAACTCGCCCACGTCCGCTAGCCGCCGTCGCCGCCCTTTTTCACCGCCTTCGCCTGCGATGAAGTCTCGTCGGGCAACCCGTTCTTCAGCTTCGCTTCGATCTTCGGCAGGTCTTCCGGATCGGGCTTGAGGTCGCGCGCATGCGCCCACTGGAATTTTGCTTCCAGCGTCCGGCCGACGCGCCAATAGGCGTCACCGAGATGATCGTTGATCGTCGGGTCTTCCGGCTTGAGTTCAATCGCGTGCTCGAGGTTCTTGGTGGCCTCGTCGTAATTGCCGAGCCGGAAATAGGCCCAGCCGAGGGAGTCGACGATGTAGCCGTCGTCCGGCCGCTGCTGGACCGCGCGCTTGATCATCTTCATGCCCTCGTCCAGGTTCACGCCCTGGTCGATCCACGAATAGCCGAGATAATTGAGCACCTGCGGCTGCTCGGGAAAAAGCTCGAGCGCCTTCTTGAGATCGGCTTCCGCCTTCGGCCACTCATGCGAGCGCTCGTAGCAAATGCCGCGGAAGTAAAAGATCACCCAGTTCGGCTTCGTCGGCTGCGCAATGGTGGCGATGCCCTTGGAATAGACATCGGCGCATTCGGCAAATTTCTTGCGCCCGCGCAGGATATTGCCGAGCGCCATGATGGCTTCGAGATCGTCAGGGCGCTCACTGAGCAGCGTCTTGAGATGCTTCTCGGCTTCATCGGACTGGTTGAGAGAGTCGAGGTTCGCAGCCATCTGGATCAAGGCGTTGCGGCGCAGCGGCGAATTCGCCGGCACGCGCTCATAGACCTTGATCGCCAGATCCGGCTTCTTCAGCGACTCGTAAAGGTCGGCGAGCGAGAGCAGCGCCAGCGGATGCGTCGGCGAGAGATAAAGCGAAAGCTGCAAATAGACGAGACCGAGTTCCTCGCCGCCACGGCGGCCGAGCGAAGCGCCCAGGCCATAAAGTGCTTCGGCCGCGCCGGCTTGCGAATTTGCCACCAGCGGCGGCAGTTTCGCCCCGTGCTTGAGCTTTTCCATCTCGGCATCGATCAACGGGTGGTTCGGCAACACCTTGTCGAAAGCGGCAAAGACGGCCGTCGCTTCTTCGTTGGTCTTGTTGCGCGACAGCCAGCTTCCGTAAGCCTCGACCACGCGCAACGCCGACGGATCCAGCTTGTAAGCCTGTTCGAAACGCTTGCCGGCTTCCTTCTTGTTGCCGGCCAGGTCGAGGATCATGCCGGCATGCAAATCCTTGAAGATCGCATACCAATCCGGACCGGTCAGGTGGTCGATCGTCGAGATCGCAGCCTTGGTGTCGCCGGCGCCGTAGCTCGCCCAGGCGGTCAGCAACGTCGCGGTCAGGTCGGTGATAGGCCCACGCACCGAGCGCGTGAGATTGCGGCGCGCCGAACTATATTGTTTCTGCTTGATCTCGCGCACGCCGAGAACGAGCCGCGAGACTTTATCGTCCTTGTCGGCCTCCAGGATGCGCGAGGCGAAATTCACCGCCTCATCGATATCGCCGCCGACAACCATCGACAGAAAAGCGCGATCGAGCAGTTCGGCATTCTTGGGGTCACGCCTCAGCGCCGCCCGGTAGTAGGCGGCGGCCGCGATTGCATCGCGCTCCTGCCCGGCATGCCGCGCGGCAAGGTAGCTACCCGACGCAGTCAGACCCGCCAGATCCTGTGCGGTTGGCGACTGCGCGGACTGCGCCGGCCGCATCCCCACGACAAAAACGGCAAGCGTGGCGGTGGCCACGCACCGGAAAAGAGTCTGACGTGTCACGGGCGATGCTCCATAGGACGGGGCGGTAAAGGTATTCGCGCACGCCGTCAGTGTTAAGCCGAGAATGGACTTTTTGCGCCTGCGTCGCAAGAACAGTCCTCCAGACGCAGAGGCTCAGGTTGAAAACGTCGATGTGGCAGGATCGTGGCCGACAACAGCAGCCCCCATCACATATTCGGATAATTCGGTCCGCCGCCGCCCTCGGGGGGAACCCATGTGATGTTTTGATTCGGGTCTTTGATGTCGCAGGTTTTGCAATGAACGCAGTTCTGCGCGTTGATGACAAATCTGGCGGCGCCACCCTCCTCCACCCATTCGTAAACGCCGGCCGGGCAATAACGCGCCGAGGGTCCGGCGAAGCGGTCATGCTCTGACGATTTTTGCAGGGCCATGTCGGCGACGCGCAGATGCACCGGCTGGTCTTCCTCGTGATTGGTGTTGGACAGGAACACCGAGGAGAGCCGGTCGAAGGTCAATTTTCCGTCGGGCTTCGGATAGGCGATGGCTGAACATGCGGACGCGGGCCTGAGCGTGGCGAAATCCGCCTTGCCGTGCTTGAGCGTGCCGAACAGCGAGAAGCCGAGCGTATTGGCCCACATGTCGAGGCCGCCGAGCGCGATGCCGGCGAGCGTCCCGAACTTCGACCACAGCGGCTTGGCGTTGCGCACCGTCCACAGGTCTTTGCCGATCGCGGAGCCGCGCCACGCGTTGTCGTAATCGGCAAGCTCACCGTGGCTGCGGCCTGCGCCGAGCGCCGCGGCAACCGCTTCGGCCGCGAGAATGCCGGACAGCATCGCGTTGTGGCTGCCTTTGATGCGCGGCACGTTCATGAAGCCGGCATCGCAACCGATCAGCGCGCCGCCCGGAAATACGAGCTTGGGTACCGACTGATAGCCGCCTTCGGTGAGCGCCCGCGCGCCGTAGGCGAGCCGCTTGCCGCCGGCGAACGTGTCGCGCACCAGCGGATGCGTCTTGAATCGCTGGAATTCCTCGAACGGCGACAGATAGGGATTGGTATAATTGAGATGGACGACAAAGCCGACCGAAACGAGATTGTCGTCGAAGTGATAAAGGAACGATCCGCCGCCGGTCGAGCCGTCGAGCGGCCAGCCGAACGAATGCTGCACCATTCCCTTGCGGTGCTTGTCCGGTGCGACCTGCCAGAGTTCCTTGAGGCCGAGCCCGAATTTCTGCGGTTCGCTCTCCTTCGCGAGGTTGAAGCGGGCAATCAACTGCTTGGCGAGATTGCCACGCGCCCCTTCCGCGAAAAGCGTGTACTTCGCGCGCAGCTCCATGCCACGGGTGAAGCCGTCTTTCGGCTCGCCGTTCTTGCCGACGCCCATGTCGCCGGTCGCAATGCCGGCAACGGCACCATTGTCATCGTACAGGACCTCGGCAGCGGCAAAGCCGGGATAGATTTCGACGCCCGCGGCTTCCGCCTTTGTCGCGAGCCAGCGGCACACGCTGCCAAGAGACACGATGAAGTTGCCGTGGTTACCCATCAGCGGCGGCATCAGGAAATTCGGCAGCCGCATCGCGCCATTTGCGCCGAGCCAATAGAAACGGTCGTCGGTCACTTCGGTCTTGATCGGCGTATCTTCGCCGCGCCAGCCCGGCAGCAGACGATCGAGACCGGAGGGATCGACCACCGCGCCGGAAAGAATGTGCGCACCAACCTCGGAGCCCTTTTCGACCACGACGACGGAAACGTCCGGCGCGAGTTGCTTGATGCGGATGGCGGCGGCGAGGCCTGCGGGACCGGCGCCGACGATCACGACATCGAATTCCATCGCCTCGCGGGCGGGCAGATCGGCCATCGAAAGCTCCCTGATTCCTTATTGTCCACTTTTGCACAGAGGCGGCAATCGTGAGCTTGCCGTGGTAAGATTGGCCATGACCCCTGGAAATGAAAAGATCGCCCGCGCGTTGCTCGGCTTTTATTCCGATGCCGGCGTCGACGCACTTCTGGAAGAAGCGCCGGTCGACCGTTTTGCCGACGATACGCCGCCTCCTGCTGCCGCCATCCGGGCGCCACGCCCGCAAGCGCCCGCGTCCGCCTCGCCCGGCGCCGCCGCAAGGACAGTTGCAGCGCCGCCCCCCGCTC
>JBARCH010000301.1:0-6881 GCA_049793875.1 Pseudolabrys sp.
ACCCAGGAGCAACTCGAAATTCTGCAGGCCGAAGGCTGCACGCAAGCGCAAGGTTATCTGTTCAGCCCGCCGCGGCCGGCCAGCGAAGTCCCGCTGATGCTGGAGCGGCTTGGCCGCCGCACGCGCGCGGCCTGACGGATAAAGCAAGCCGGCGTCCGCACTCCTGCTCCTGCTTCCCGCACTCATCGCAACGCGGATTCTTCAGTCCAAAAATCGAAGCAAGTCTCTCGGTAAGTCGACTAAAAACTACTGACTTTTCGCAGCAGGGTTTCGTGATCGACCACATTGGCATAGGTGTCTTCGACTCCGCGCCTTCGCCCTATCAAACTGAAATCATTGATGAATTTCGTAGGCCGTTTTAACGGGCTCTTAAATCGGCGCCCGTAGCGTGACTCCTGGGGAGCCGGCGCGGGACGCCGGCCGTTGCGGGACCTTTCTCGATGACGTCTGGTCGGAAAAAATCAGGCACGCGACGCGAGCCGAAATTTGATTCCGGCTTCGGCCCTGACATGCGGCTGAGCGCAACCGATCGCGCGGCGCCCGCCGATAGGTCGGAGAGCAAACCGCGGCGCAAAAAGAGCAAGCGCCGCAAGGCGCGCGGCAGCGGCTGGCGCGGCTCATTCGTGGGGCGCGCCGCTTACTGGGGCCTGGTCGCGGCACTGTGGGTGGTGATCGGCGGCGTCGGCACCGTCGCCTGGATTGGCATTCATCTGCCGCCCATCCAATCGCTCGAAATTCCGAAGCGGCCGCCTTCGATTCAGATCGTCGATCTCAACAACCGCGTCCTGACGACGCGCGGCGACATGGGCGGCGGCGTGCTCTCGCTGAAAGAGTTGCCGCCGTATCTGCCGAAAGCCTTCATCGCGATCGAGGACCGCCGCTTCTACGACCATCACGGCATCGATCCTTTCGGCATTGCGCGCGCGTTCGTCGCCAACGTCCTGCATCGCGGCTATTCGCAGGGCGGAAGCACCATCACGCAGCAGCTCGCGAAAAACCTGTTCCTCACGCAGGAGCGCACCATCCACCGCAAGCTGCAGGAAATGATGCTGGCGGTCTGGCTCGAGCGCAAATTCAGCAAGACACAAATTCTCGAGCTCTATCTCAATCGCGTTTATTTCGGCGCCGGCGCTTATGGCGTCGAGCAGGCCTCGCAACGCTATTTCGGAAAATCCGCACGCGACGTGACGCTGGCCGAGGCGGCGCTGCTGGCGGGTCTCGTCAAGTCGCCGTCGCGGCTGGCGCCGACGCGCAATTTCGACGGCGCAGAGCGGCGCGCAGGCGCGGTTCTTGCCGCCATGGCCGATCTGCACTTCATCAGTCAGGCAAACGAGAAGCTCGCGCTTTCACATCCGCCCAAGATCGTTCCGCAGCCCGGCAACGGCTCGGTCAATTACGTCGCCGACTGGGTCATGGATATCCTCAACGACCTGATCGGCCACGTTGACGAAGACATTGTGGTCACGACGACCATCGACGGCAGCTTGCAGGCGATTGCCGAAAATTCGCTCGACGACGAACTGGTGAAAAAAGGCGAGAAGAGCGGCGTGAGCCAGGGCGCAATGATCGCGATGACACCGGAGGGCGCGGTGCGCGCTTTGGTCGGCGGCCGCAGTTACGCTCATAGCCAATTCAACCGCGCCGTTGCCGCCAAGCGGCAGCCCGGTTCGGCGTTCAAGCCGTTCGTCTACCTGACCGCGCTCGAACACGGCCTGACGCCGGATACCATCCGCGAGGACGGTCCGATCAAGATCAAAGGCTGGAAGCCGGAGAATTACGGCCATGAATATTATGGCCCCGTCACGCTGACCAAGGCGCTGGCGTTATCGCTCAATTCCGTATCGGTGCGGCTGACGATGGAAATGGGTCCGGCGGCCGTGATCCGCACCGCGCACCGGCTTGGCATCGCATCCAAGCTCGAACCCAACGCCTCCATCGCGCTCGGCACATCGGAAGTCTCGGTGCTCGAACTCACCGGCGCCTATGCGCCGTTCGCCAACGGCGGAATGGCGGTTTCGCCGCACGTCATCGCGCGCATTGCCACCGCCGGCGGCAAGCTTCTCTACGTGCATGGCGAGCCGTCGCTCGGCCGCATCATCGACCCGCGCTACGTCGGCATGATGAATACGATGATGCAGCAAACGCTGACGATCGGCACCGCGCACAAGGCGGACTTGCCCGGATGGATGGCGGCCGGCAAAACCGGCACCAGCCAGGATTTTCGCGATGCCTGGTTCATCGGCTACACGTCGCATCTCGTCACCGGCGTCTGGCTCGGTAACGACGACGGCACGCCGACGAAAAAGACAACGGGCGGCAGCTTGCCGGTCGAAATCTGGAGCCGCTTCATGAAGGTCGCGCATCAGGGCATCGCGCCGACGAACCTGCCTGACACCGGCGACGGCGGCCTTTTGCCGGCTGCGGGCAACCTGCTGTCGAGCCTCGGCAATGGCAGCGGCGGTAACGATCCTGCAAGGCCGCCCGCACCAATCGCCGCGACGAACGGCACTGCAAGCCTCGACGGCTGGCTGCTCAATAACGTGTTCGGCCGCCGCTGATCATGGGTGCGCGGCAGCGCGCACGCCGCGCGTCACAATCCATAGCACCAACGTCGCGCTGCCCATGGCCGCGATCGCGCCGGCCAGCGGCCATGCATTCTGTCCCAGCAGCACACCGACCACCGCGCCGCACACCGCCGCCAATGTCTGCTGCACAAACCCAAGCAGCGACGACGCAGCCCCAGCACGTTCGGGAAACGGCGACATCGCGCCGGCAATTCCTTGCGAGAGCACCATGCCGAGGCCGGCAAGATAGACCGCAACGGGAATGACGATTGAAGCGGCCGACGTCAGGCCGAAACCGACCGACGCCATCATGCCGAAACCGCCGGCGGTCAGCGCCGCGGCGCCAACACCGGCTGTAAGATCGAGACCGAGCTTGCCGACAAACCGCGCCGCAATCGTCGAACCCGTCAGGTATCCGACGGAGCCAAGGGCAAAGGCGACGCCAAACCTGAACGGCGAAAGTCCGTAAAGATTCTGCAGCACAAACGACGCGCCCGAAATCCAGGCGAACAGCCCGGCATAGCTCAAGGCGACCATGCCGAGATAAGCGAGATAGCAGCGGTTGCGTGCGACGATACGATAGGAATTCAGCATGCTGGCCGGCGACACCGGCTCGGTTGCGCGCCTGGCCAGCGTCTCCGGCAGCAACAGATAGATCAGCACCATGCCGACAAGGCCGCATGCCGCCAGCAAGACGAACGTGGCCTGCCAACCGAAAACCGTTTGCAGCGAACCGCCGATCACAGGCGCAACGACAGGCGCGAGCGCCATGACCGACGCCATGACCGAAAGCTCGCGGCCGGCGCGCGCGCCGGAATAAAGATCGCGGACGATCGCGCGCGCCAGCACGATGCCGCCCGAGCCGCCGATCGCCTGAAAGACGCGCGCGACGATCAGCATATCGATCGATGTGGACAGCGCGCAGCCGATCGTGGCGACGCAATAGATCGCCACCGCCGCCAGCATGACCGGCTTGCGGCCATGCCGGTCTGAAAACGGCCCGTACACGATCTGGCCGATCGCAAAACCGATCAGATAGGAAGAGATCGTGAGTTGCACGCGCGCCGTGGACGCGTCGAAAAAATGCGCGATCTGCGGCAGCGACGGCAAATACATGTCCGTCGTCAGCGGGCCGAACGCCGTGAGCGCGGCCAGCAGCGCGGTCAGCGCAAAGGTATTGGGACGAAGCATGCGGAATTTGTCGTTCAATGCCGCGGCATGCGGCCCGGCGCACTCTTGTCCATAATGCCGTAGCGGTGCAAGTCGGCGCCATGCACATCGAGCCAGGTCTTGGCTCGCGCGGCATGCGGACAAATGCGATCGACCACCCGCCAGAACCGCCGCGAATGATTCATCTCGACCAGATGGGCGACCTCATGTGCCGCCAGATAATCGAGCACGAACGCCGGTGCGAGGATGAGCCGCCAGGAATAGGACAGGACGCCGCTGGTCGAACACGAGCCCCAGCGACTCGATTGGTCGCGGATCGACACGCGTTTGATCTTCACGCCGAGTTCAAGCGCCGCGCGGCGGCTCGCGGTTTCCAGGTCGCTTTTGGCTTCACGCTTGAGAAAATCGGCAACGCGGCGCGAGACGTGCCGTTCGTCGCCGGCGACACAAAGGACGGGTTCGCCGTTCTCGATTTCGGTCCAGGCGGTGCCGCGCACGCCGCGCCGATGCACGATACGATGATTGACGCCGCGCAAGGGCAGCGTACCGCCACCCACGAACGGCGCCGGCTGCGGCAGGCGGCCGAGCCGCGCCGCAATCCAGGCGCCCTGCTTCTGCGCGAACTCGCTCGCCGCCTTCAGGCTGCCGCGCGGCGGCATCGTGAGCAGCACTTCGCGCGTGGACGAATGGATGCGCAGCGTGTAGCGCCGCGCATGGCGATGACGGCGCACGCGCACGAGATAGACCGCCTTCTCGAAGGCGACATCGATAACCGACGGCTCACTGATGCGGCGATAAAGCAGGGCGCGTAATGACATCGGCTCGTCCAGCGGGAATCAGAGCGCAAATACTGCCACACCCGCGCCCGTTCGGCATTGCCGTCGCCGCCCTTGGCAGGGCCTCCTGAAAGACAGGAAATACAGGGCCTTGCAGGGTCAGCGCACCCCCGGCCTCACGCTGCCGGACGTTTCCCGCTGGCGCGGCTGGCGCCGTTGTTGTGCGAGAGCACAAAGTCGGAGATGCGTGGCGCGATCTCGGCGCGGAAGCGCGTGCCGTTGAACACGCCATAATGCCCGACGCCCGGCTGCAGATAATGCGCCTTGCTGTCGGCGGGAATATTCGGACACAGTTTGTGGGCGGCTTCGGTCTGCCCGACACCGGAAATGTCGTCGTTCTCGCCTTCGACCGTCAGCAGCGCGACCCGCCTGATGGCGGACGGATCGATCTTGCGGCCGCGGTACGTCATTTCGCCTTTCGGCAGCGAATGCCTGATGAACACGGTATCGACGGTTTGCAGATAGAACTCTGCGGAGAGATCCATGACAGCCAGATATTCGTCGTAGAATTCACGGTGTTTCTGCGCCGAGTCGCCGTCACCTTTCACGAGGTTGGTGAACAGGTTGCGATGCGCCTCGATATGGCGATCGAGATTCATGCTGACGAAACCGCTGAGCTGCAAAAAGCCCGGATAAACGTCGCGCATGCAGCCCGGATGCGGAAACGGCACCTTGGTAATGACATGGGTGCGGAACCAGTCGAGGCCGCGCGTCTCGGCAAGTTCGTTCACGGAGTTCGGATTGATGCGGGTATCGATCGGGCCGCCCATCAGCACCATCGACAGCGGAACGTAAGGATCGTTGTCGGCCTCCATCATGGATACGGCCGCGAGCACCGGCACCGAAGGCTGGCATACCGCAATGACATGCGTGTCGCCGCCGAGCCGATGCAGCATCGAAATGACGTAGTCGATGTAATCGTCGAGATCGAACTGGCCGTCCGCCACCGGCACCATGCGCGCGTCGATCCATTCGGTGACGTAGACGTCATGTGTCGGCAGGAACGTCTCGACCGTGCCGCGCAGCAGCGTCGGATAATGCCCCGACATCGGCGCCACGATCAGCAGCTTCGGCTGCGGGCGGTGAGGCGCGCGCGCGAACGTGCGCTCGAAATGCAGGAGCCGGCAGAAAGGCCGCTGCCAGATATTGACGATGTGTACCGGCACGCTCTCGCCGCCGACTGTCGTCGAATCGATATTCCATTCCGGCCGCTGGTATCGGCGCGTCGAGCGCTCGAACAATTCGGCCGCGGCAGCCATCGTCTTGCCGTAGGTCGTGTGCGAAAGCGGATTGGCTGGATTCTTGAAGAACAACTTGGTGGCATCGGCAACCGCCCGCGACGGATTGAGCGCCGCGTGGCCCATTTCGTACATCCAATAGAGCGGCGTCGAAAGCAGAACACCGTTCTCGGCGGAGAGCTTTGCTGCTCCGTCGAACTCGCCGATTGCCATACGTTTAGTCCCCAGCCCCTGCTGCGCTGCAGCAGACTGTCGCTTTTCTGTCATAGCGTCAACTTACAGATAAGTTCTTCGTGTCCGGTTTACACCGGATAAAGCGGTTCCATATCCTAGAAAAATCAAGCTTTTTTGCCTTATTCGCCGGTTTGCAGCAGCGAACCGTGCTTGCGCGCGCGGGCCAGCAGCTTCAGGAAAGCAAATGACGCAGCTGCGAACAGCACCACATTGAACGCCAACGCTTCCAGCATCAGGTCGGTTCGGAAGACATGGTCGATGAGCAACGCGCGCATGCCCTCGAAGACATAGGTCGGCGGCAAGGCCCAGGAAAGATATTGCAGCCAGTGCGGCAACACCGACACCGGGTAGTAGACGCAGGTGAGCGGCAAGAACAGGAACATGATCGTCCAGGCGAGGCTTTCCGCGCCCATCCCGTTCCTCAGCAACAGTCCGGCGACAAAAATACCGATCGCCCAGCTTGTGAGGATCAGGTTGATGAAAAATGCAACGAGCGCAAAACCGAGCGACCACAGATTGAAGCCGAAAAACGCGATCGCCAGGAACGTCACCGGAATCATGCCGATCGACAGCCGCACGATGCTCATGATCATCAGCGAGGTGATGAATTCGACCGGGCGCAGCGGCGACATCATGATGTTGCCGAGGTTGTGCGCGTACATCTCCTCGAGAAAAGAAATCGAGAAGCCGAGCTGGCCGCGGAACAGGATGTCCCACAGCAGCACCGAGCCGATGAACACGCCGCCGGCGCGCGCGAAGAAGCCGGCATTCTGCGAAACGTAAAGCTGCAGGAAGCCCCACATCAGCATCTGCACCGTCGGCCAATAGATGAGGTCGAG
>JBARCH010000302.1:0-2116 GCA_049793875.1 Pseudolabrys sp.
GGCGGAAGCGGCGCATGCGCCAGCTCGTGCTGGATGTTCCGAGCGGAACTATCGCGGCATGCCGAAGACGAGCTCCGATCCATCCTGGAACTTCCCCCGAAGTGGAGCGCGTGTCACGCTCCCTGGCGGGCTCTCGCGAACCACACCACAGCTTGGAGATGCAATTCGCTTCGGGCGTTCGGGTTCCACTCCGGGCGAAAGATATTTGCGGCGGACGCATTACAGCATTCTACTCACCTGACGGGGCAGCCGTTTCGCCAAGGTCGAAATAACGGCAGTCTTGGAATTTATTTATAAATCAAATGCTTATCGGGAAATCGGGAGCTTTATTGGCGCTATTCGCGTCCCGCCCGCCCGCCATAGACCGATGCCGCTTCCCTGCCGGAAATGAGGCCTTCGGCAGCGTCTTCTGAAACCTTGCTTCGTTCGCGCTGTGCAGGGTCCCCGATGCCGGCGCCGCCCGGCGTCATGACCAGCAGCCGGTCAGTGGGTGGGACTTGCTGGAAGCCCTTGCCGCGCATCTTCGTGCCGGACTTCAGCCCAATATAACCGGCCGCGCCATCTTGCCCACCGACGCGGCCGCGCGCGGGGTAATCGATGCGGTCAAATGCTGCGAGGATCTCGAATGGCGTGTCGATGCCGCTGCCGACCTCGATGATCTGGCCGAGGCCGCCGCGCGTGCGTCCGGCGCCACCGGAGTCGGGACGCAGTTCCTTGCGCCAGAAAATCAGCGGCGTTTCCGTTTCCGCAATTTCGACCGGCGTGCCGCGCACACCGGACGGGTAAGCTGTTGCGGACAACCCGTCTTTGTCGAAGCGCGCACCGGTGCCGCCGTTCGATGTTATTGCCATCGAGAATCCGTAGTTGCGGCCGCTGCCGCTTTGCGTCTCGCCACGTACGATCAGATTCCACAGGCACGATGTCCCTTCCGCCGGAACCCGCTCCGGTATCGCCTGGCGCAGGCAGCCGAATACGACGTCGGGCAGCATCTGGCCGACGACATGCCGGATCGCGACCGGGGCGGGCTTCGGCGCATTGAGGATGCAGCCCGGCGGCGCGGACACCGTGAGCGGTGCGAGCGAACCGGCATTGTTCGGGATTTGCGACGCGACCACGCAGCCCAGCCCGAACACGGTGTAGGCGGTGGTGTAGGCGTGCGGCACATTGATGCCGTAGCGCGAGGCGGGCGACGTGCCGCTGTAATCGACATGGATGCCGCGTTCCGACACCGTGACGGCGGCGGTGAGGTCGATCGGCGCGTCATAGCCGTCGATGCGCATGGTGTTGCGCCATGTACCCTTGGGCAGTTTCGCCATCTCGGCCAGCACCGCATCGTGCGAACGGTCGCAGATATAATTGCCGAGCGCGTCGAGGCTTTCGATGCCGAACTCGTCCATCATCTCGTTCAGGCGCTTGACGCCGACATCGTTGCATGCGGCGAGGGAATAGGTGTCGCCTTCGGTGTCGATCGGAAGTCGCGTGTTGGCGCGGATCATCGCCATCAGCGTTTCGTTGATTTTGCCCCGGTCGATCAGCTTGAGCATCGGGATCGACAGGCCTTCCATGAACACGTCGGTGCCGTCAGGTCCGAAGCCGATGCCGCCGATGTCCATCAGGTGGCTGGTGCAGGACAAAAGCCCAACCGGCTCGCCGCTGCGGAACACCGGCGTCGTCACGACGAAGTCGTTGAGGTGGCCGGTGCCCATCCACGGATCGTTGGTGATGTAGGCGTCGCCTTCCTTCATCGTGTCGATCGGAAAGTGGCGGATGAAATGCTTGACCGACTCCGCCATCGAATTGACGTGGCCGGGCGTGCCGGTGACGGCCTGCGCCAGCATGCGGCCACGGAGATCGAAAATGCCGGCGGAAAGATCGCCGCATTCGCGCACGATCGGCGAAAAGGCGGTCCGCATCAGCACCTGCGCCTGCTCCTCGACCACCGCGATCAGGCGGTTCCACATGATTTGCAGGTCGATCAGGCTCGGTGATGATTGTTGTGTCATCTAGGCGGCCTTGCGGTTCATGACGATGCAGCCGGCACGATCGATGTGAGCGTCGAAATTCACGGAAACGAATGTCGATGTTTCGTCTTCGGCGATGATCGCGGGGCCGGCGA
>JBARCH010000303.1:0-22664 GCA_049793875.1 Pseudolabrys sp.
TCTTCATGGACATTGAGTGGCTCCTGTCCACTCTGTTTGACGCCTCCCTGTTATCACCTTTGAGCCGCCGGCGACGGCGGCTCCTTTTTTGTCCCGTTTTGGGCCAATTGCGGCAGCACACGCAACTCGCGCCTTAATCTTATGCGGCAACTATGTCGCAAGGTTTCGTCGCTGCGATCTGGACGTGCGGCCTTCGGCGCGCGATGCTCACGGTCACACGAGGCGCGTAGCAGTCTCGTCGACGCACGATCCCGAAGACCAGGAATTCGTTTTCGGAAACGATCGTGCGCCCGCGACATGTGGGTGAGGCGTAACAGTATGTCCGAGAGCTTCCAGAGTTCTTCGCAGCCGGTTTTGTTCAGCGAGCGGCTCGCCAATTCGCAGATCTTCTCGGATTTGTTCCGCGACGGCATGGCGCTGGTCGAGGAGACCGCCGTCTATCTCGACGGTCCAGGTCGCAAGGAATCCAAATTGCTCGATCGCGCCGCTGCGCTGGCTTACGCCACTGAGAGCATGCGCCTGACCACGCGACTGATGCAGTTGGCGTCGTGGCTGCTGCTGCATCGCGCGGTCAAGGAAGGCGAGATGTCGCTTGAGCAGGCGAACAAGGAAAAGACCAAGGTCAAGCTTTCCGCCGCCGATGTCAGCGACCCGCACAATACCGAGTTGTTGCCGGAGGCGCTGTGCGTGCTGATCGAGCGTTCGCACAAGCTGCAATTAATCGTCCGCCGCCTCGATACCACCATTCACAACAGCGCCCCGAACGACAAGGTCGTGCTTTTGAATCCGGTCGAGCGGCAGCTCGGTCTGTTGAAGGCCGCGTTCGGCGCCAGAAGCGCCTGATTCGCGGCGCGTCTGTAAAACAAAAACCCCCGCTTTTGGCGGGGGGTTTTCGTTACGGTCAAGTGCAAACCGCCTACTTTTCCTTTTCCTTCAGAAAGCCTGAGAACTTCTTCTGGAAGCGCGACAGACGGCCGCCGCGGTCGAGCAATTGCTGCTGGCCGCCGGTCCAGGCCGGATGCGACTTCGGGTCGATGTCGAGATGCAGGACATCGCCTTCCTTGCCCCAGGTCGAGCGGGTGACGAATTCGCTGCCATCGGTCATTTTGACCGTGATGGCGTGGTACTCGGGATGGGTCTCGGCCTTCATGACTACGGTTTTCCGTTACAGTTTGGCTGCGCTTTTTGCCGGATTTGGCGGGTCTATACAGGACCCGGGCGGTCCAGACAAGCTGTCGCAATTGACCCGCGTCGCGCGGGCGAGGCATTGTCCGGCCCGAGGTTCCATTCCTTAAGCGGACGCCGGAAGTCGTGCCAATCCCATGAGTTTTGCCAGTGACGGCCGCGGTCTCGATACCGCAGGCGCGCCTGCGCCCGGTGTGTCTCGCAGCAAGGTAAAGCTGCGCCCGCTCGCGCTGCTGGTTCCCTACATCGCCCGCTATCGCGGACGCGCCGTCGCGGCGCTGGTCGCGCTCGTCGTCGCGGCGCTGACGACCCTGATCGTGCCGATCGCCGTGCGGCGCATGATCGACTTCGGTTTCACCAATCAGGGCATCGCGCTGATCGATAGCTACTTTTCGGTCATGATCGCGGTCGTGGCGGTTCTCGCGATCGCAAGCGCCATGCGCTATTACCTCGTGACGACGATAGGCGAGCGTATCGTCACCGACTTGCGCAGCGACGTATTCGCGCATCTGACGCGGCTCTCGTCAGCCTTCTTCGACGAGGCACGCAGCGGCGAACTGATCTCGCGCCTCACGGCCGACACCACGCAGATCAAATCGGCGGTCGGCGCTTCGGTGTCGATCGCGTTGCGTAATCTCGTGCTGTTCCTTGGCGGCGCGGCGATGATGGTGGTGACGAGCCCGCGGCTCTCTGGCTTCGTGCTGGCGGCGATCCCGGTGATCGTGCTGCCGCTTGTCGGCTTTGGACGCGCGGTGCGAAAGCGCGGCCGTGCGGCGCAGGACACGGTGGCGGAGGCGACAGCTTACGCGTCCGAGCTGATCGGAGCGGTGCGCACGCTACAGGCCTTCACCAATGAGATCATGGCGCGGGGGCGGTTTTCCGCGGCGGTCGAGATGGCCTATCGCGCGGCGCGCGGGGCGACGCAGGCGCGCGCCATCCTCACGGCGTTTGCGATCTTCCTTGTGTTCGCCAGCGTCGTGGTGGTGCTCTGGATCGGTGCGCAGGACGTGCTTGCGAGCCGTATTACGCCGGGCCGCCTGGGCCAGTTCGTGCTTTACGCCGCGTTCGCCGCCGGCGGTCTGGGTGAGTTGAGTCAGGTGTGGGGCGAGATCGCGCAAGCCTCGGGTGCGGCCGAGCGGCTGTTCGAGATTCTTGCCATCGAGCCGCAGATCGCAACGCCCAAGAACCCGGTCGCGCTGCCGCAACCCGCGCGCGGTGAAGTCGCTTTCGCCGACGTGCGGTTCTCTTATCCGTCGCGGCTCGAATCGCCGGTGCTCGACGGCATTTCATTCAGCGTGAAACAGGGTGAGAAGATCGCCATCGTGGGTCCGACTGGTGCGGGCAAAAGCACGATCTTCCATCTTGTGCTGCGCTTTTACGATCCGGTTGGCGGAAGCGTGACGCTGGATGGTGTGCGGATTGCCGACGCCGATCCGGCGGACGTGCGCAAGCGCATCGCGCTGGTGCCGCAGGACGTCGTGGTGTTCGCAGCGACGGTGCGCGAAAACATCCGGTTCGGCCGGCCAGAGGCGACCGACACCGATATCGAACGTGCGGCTTCACTCGCGCACGCGACCGAATTCATTACGCGCATGCCGCAGGGCTTCGATACGCAGGTCGGCGAGCGCGGCGTCACGCTGTCGGGCGGCCAGCGCCAGCGCATCGCCATCGCGCGCGCGATTCTACGCGAAGCGCCGTTGTTGCTCCTCGACGAAGCGACGTCCGCGCTCGATGCCGAAAGCGAAACGCTGGTGCAGCAGGCGCTTGAAACATTGATGAAGGAGCGCACCACGCTGGTGATCGCACACCGGCTCGCCACCGTGCTGTCCTGCGACCGGATTCTAGTGCTCGATAACGGCCGCATCGTGGAGCAGGGCACGCATGCCTCGCTCGCTGCCGCCGGCGGCCTTTATGCGCGGCTCGCGAAATTGCAGTTCGAGATGGCGTGAGTCAGGGCTGCCACGCCATCCGATTGACCGGCCGACCCGAAATCGGGTTCTTGTCGTCGCCCGCATGGCTGAACCCGTGCTTCTCGTAGAAGCGGATCGCGCGCGCGTTGTCCTTGTTCACCAGCAGTTTGATCCCCTTCGGCGACAGGCGCTTGGCCTCGTCGAGCAACATCAGCGCGGCAGGACTGCCCCAATGCTCGGGAGCGACCACGATCTGATCGAGATACATCGTCTTGGGGTCGATGGTGACAAAACCGACCGGCATGCCTTCCATTTCGGCCATGACGATGCATGCGGTGGTCAACAACTCGTTGCGCCAGCGCTCGCGCCACCAGGCGACGCGCGCGTTGAAATCGATGTGCGGATAATGCGTCTGCCAGGTACGCCGCCACAGCTCGATGGCCGCATCTTCGTCGGCGGCGGAGTAGGGGCGCAGCGTGCAGCTTTTTGTGCTCACCGCTCTGTCAGCTTGAACTCGATGCGGCGGTTGCGCTTGTAGGCGTCGTCGGTGGTACCGGTATCGATCGGCTGGAATTCACCGAAGCCCGCGGCCATCAGCCGTTGCGGCGAAACGCCCTTGGCGATGAGATATTTCACCACACCGGTCGCGCGTGCAACCGAAAGATCCCAGTTCGACTTGAATTGGCCGCCGGTAATCGGCCGCACGTCGGTGTGGCCATCAACACGCAGCACCCACGGAATGTCGGCCGGAATTTTCTTTTCCAGCTCGACGATCGCGCTCGCCACCTTGTCGAGTTCATCGCGGCCGGCCGGCAGCAGATCAGCCTTGTTGGTATCGAAGAATACTTCGCTTTGCAGCACGAAGCGGTCGCCGACGATGCGGATATCGGGCCGGTTGCCGAGAATTTCGCGCAGCTTGCCGAAGAAGTCGGAGCGGTAGCGCGACAGCTCCTGCACCTTCTGCGCCAGTGCCAGATTGAGCCGCTGGCCGAGATCGGCGATGCGTCCCTGCGACTCCTGGTTCTTCTTTTCGGAAGCGTCGAGCGCCTGCTCGATCGCCGCGAGTTGCCGGCGCAACGCCGCGATCTGCTGGTTGAGCACTTCGACTTGTGCCAGTGCACCGGCGGAAATCTTCTTTTCGCCTTCGACCTGACTGGTCAGCGCACCGATCTGGCCTTTCGCTTCCGCGGCCCCTGCGCCCGCGCTATCGGCGAGGCCCTTGAAGCGGTCGCGGTCGCCCTGCGCGGTCGCGAGCGAGGCTTGCAATTGCGCGAGTTGGTCCTGCAGGTTGGTCTTGTCGGACTTTTCCAGCGACAACAGCTGGGTGAGTTGCGCGATCTGTGCGTTCAACTGATTGAGCGCGGTGTCCTTGCCCTGGACTTCCTGCTGCAAATAGAACTGCACCACCACGAACACGGTGAGCAGAAAGATGATGCCAAGGATCAACGTCGACAGCGCGTCGACGAACCCCGGCCAGTAATTCATGCCGCTGTCGCTGCGGCGCGATCGGGCAAGCGCCATCTATTTACTCTACCTCGGCTTCAGGTCCGCTCGCGCACCATGATCTCCAGCAGCCGCTTGATCTCGCGCTGCTGTTCGCCCTGGCTGTCGGCCCAGTCGCGGATCATCTGCTGTTCTGTGCGCATGTGATGGACGAGGCCCTGGATCGCCTCGGCCAGATTGGCCATTGCGATGGTGGCGGGCTTGTTCGATCCGCCTTCGGCCATTGCTTCCTTGAGACGATCGATGGCCGCGCGCATTTCGCTGGAAAAATTGGCGCTGACGGCGCCGGCCGTGCCGGGCTCGGCGGCATGGTCGTAAACCGTCGTTGAAAGCCAGTCCTCAAGCTCGGTGTAGAAGCGGTTCTGCGCCTGACTCGATTGCAGGTCGAGGAAACCGAGCACCAGCGAGCCAGCCAGGCCGAACAGCGACGACGAAAACGAAATGCCCATGCCGCTCAACGGCGCGGCGAGGCCTTCGCGCAGCGAGTCGAACATGCTGCCGGCTTCGCCGGTTGCCTTCAGTCCTTGAATGACATTGCCGACCGAACTGACCGTTTCGATCAGGCCCCAGAACGTGCCGAGTAGGCCGAGGAAAACCAGCAAACCGGTCATGTAGCGCGAGATGTCGCGCGCTTCGTCGAGGCGCGTCGCGATCGAGTCGAGAATGCCGCGCATCAATTGCGACGACATCGCCATGCGGCCTATGCGGCTGCCGAGGATCGCCGCCATTGGCGCCAGCAGCACCGGCGGCCGTTCGACCGCGAGACCGGGATCGGCAAGGCGGAAATTGTTGACCCAGGAAATTTCCGGATAAAGCCGGAGCACCTGCCGCAGGGACAGAATGGTGCCGATCAGCAGCACGCCGATGATGAGCGCATTGAGGCCGGGGTTGGAAAGGAACGCGACCTCGATCTGCTTGTGCAGAACGAACGCGACCAGTCCGCACAGGACGACGAACACCAGCATCCGGAACAGGAAGATGCGGGGCGAGGAAAGCTTGAGCGGGTCGAGTTCTTTCGCCATGTCGGTTTGTTTAGGGCCTGGCCGGGTGCTTACTATGGCACAGTCGCGGGACCGGGAAAAAGCAAAGCTTGCCAATGTCGGGCATAAAATCGCCGATTGGGTTCAAATTGCGGTGCTCCCGTTACGCCTTTGCGGCCTGCCTGAGCAGCCGCTGTGTCTCGCGCAGGATGGTCTCGTTGCCCGCGACGATATGGCCCTTGGCGAACATGGCGTCACCACCGTCGAGATCGGTGACGAATCCGCCGGCTTCGCGCACCAGGATCGTTCCCGCCGCCATGTCCCAGGGCTTGAGGTCGCGCTCCCAATAGCCGTCGAACCGGCCGGCCGCGACCCACGCGAGATCGAGCGCCGCCGCACCGAAACGGCGCAGGCCGGCCACCTGTCCTTGAATGACGGCGGTCTCCTTTTGGCCGAGGGCGAGATCGCCGCGGCCAAGGTGCGGCAGGCCACAGGCGATGATGGATTCGTTGAGACGCGTGCGGGCGGCGACGCGAATGCGCTGCTCGTTCAGGAATGCGCCTTTGCCGCGCTCGGCGAGAAACGTTTCGTCGTTGGCCGGATTGTAGACGAGGCCGGCGACGATCGTGCCCTCGCGCTCGAGCGCGATTGAAATGGCGAATTGCGGAATGCCGTGCAGAAAATTGGTGGTTCCGTCGAGCGGATCGACGATCCAGGTATGCGTTTTGTCGGCGCCTTCGCGGCGGCCGCTTTCCTCGCCGAGAAAGCTGTAGCCCGGACGCGCTTTGATCAGTTCCTGATAGAGCGTTTCCTCAGCACGGCGGTCGGCGGCGGAGACGAAATTCGCCGGGCCCTTGAGCGAGACCTGCAGTTTTTCCAATTCGCCGAAATCGCGCTTGAGAGCGCGCGCGGCCTTGCGCGCGGCGGTCAGCATGACGTTGAGCAGGGCGGAGCGAAGCATGACATTCCTTTTCCGTCCCCTTTGAGGGGAGGAGAGGCCGAGCGTAAGCAAGGCCGGGTGGGGGCGCATAACATATTTGCCGGAAAGTCCCCAACCCGCTCGCTGACGCGGGCGATCCTTGTGGGGGAGGGATTACCGGCGCGTCAGGGATTCTTGGGTGGTGCGGTCGTGAACCAGAGCTTCGCCTTCTTCTCGGCGGCGGTGCGCACGTCCGCGCTTTGCTTGGACATATAGAGGTCGAGGTCCGGGTCGCTCTTGCCGTCTTGCCTGGCGATGAGGTGCCATTTGACAGCCTCGACCGGGTCGGCGGCCATGCCGCGGCCGGCGGACAAGATGTGCGCCATCCGGTTTTCCGCAATCGGATTGCCCCTCCGTGCGGCAATCAGCATCAATTGTGCGGCGGCCGCTTCGTTCTTCGGCGTGCCCTCGCCGTTGAATTGCGCGACGGCAAATTCGACCATTGCGTCCAGATTGCCGGCCAGCGCCGCGCGTCCCATCAGGCGCATTGCCTCCGCTAGGTCCTTGGGAACGCCGCGGCCGTCCTTGTACATCGTGCCGAGCGCGTACTGCGCTTCGGCATTCCCGGCTTGCGCGGATTGACGAAACAAATCGGCGGCGCGTTTCAAGTCCTGCTGGACGCCCTGTCCCTGCATGTAAAGCAAGGCGAGGTCGTAGGCTGCGGCGGGATGCCCGAGATTCGCCGCCTGATCGAGCAATTTGGCGCCCGCCTCCACGTCGCGCGGCCCGTTGCGGCCTTCGAAACGAAACATCGCGAGCGCAAAGATTGCGTCGCGGTCGTTGCGCGCGGCGGCGAGCTTGTACCAGCTCTCGGCTTTTGCGTCGTCGCGACCGACGCCCTGACCGTTGGCGTAAAGCTCGCCCAGCAGCGTCATCGATTGCGGATCTTTGCTTTGCTCGGCAAGGCGCGTCGCATCGGCGAATGCGGTGAGAAAATACCCGCGCTGATAGGCACCGAAGGCGACATCGAGTCCGTTTGCAGCAGGGGCTGCCGCATTCGGCGCTTGCGCGTTCGCTGCTTGCGTCAGCAGCGCAACGAATAATGCCAATGCAGCTGCGCTTGCGCGCGCGGTGGTCATGCGGCCGTCTCTGGCAGTGCCATTTGCCGCGCGGCGCGCGCGAGCGCGTCCGGCACGCCAGCCGTATCGGCCCATATCCAGTCGCCGAGCGCGACGAAATCCGCGCCCGCGGCAACGAGCGGTGCGATCTCGTCGAATTGCGCCGCATAGCCGACGCAGGGCGCCTCGAAAACTTCCGCCCACCACGCAAGCCGTTCTTCGATGGCCGCAAAGGCCGGACGTTGTCCGTTGGCATCCGGCTCGCCGAACATCACGTAGTCGGCGCCGCTCTCGGCAGCGAGCATGGCGTCATGACGTGTCGTCAATCCGCCTGCGCCGGCGATGCGCTCCGGCTTGAGCGTAGGAAGCGCCGCCGAAAACGCGTCGATGTCCAAAAAATGTGCGCCGTCGGCGCCCGCGCGCGCAACGAACTCGGTATGACCATCGAGGATCAAGGCGGTGTCTCTGGCTTGCGCGATCGGCGCGAGCGACTTGGCGCAATTGATCAACTCGCGCTCGCCGGCATCGGCGAGCCGCAACAGTACCGCAGCGACGTCGGCTGCGGCGAGCGCTGCCGTTAGATCGCCGGCGAAAGCGGATGCGTCCGCTATCGGCGGCGTGATGAGATAAAGGCGCGGGGCGGGGCGCTGGTCTGCCGATTTCGGTCGTGAATTCATGGTTCCCGCATGGTAGCGCAATCGGGCGGAAAGTTGACCGGAAACCGGTCAGCCCGCCGGTCGCGCGGCTTGCGCGAGGGCCGCCAGCGCCGGCTGCACCCGGCCAATGACGCCCTCCCAGTCGCCGTTCATGGGCTGCCGGAAAAGCCGGGCGGTCGGGTACCACGGGCTGTCCTCGCGCCCGACCAGCCAACGCCAGTCAAGGACATGCGACAAAAGTATCCAAACCGGCTTGCCGAGCGCTCCGGCCAAATGCGCGATGGCGGTGTCCACCGTGATGACGAGATCGAGAGAGGCCATTACGCTGGCGGTATCGGCGAAATCGACAAAGGCCTCGCCGGGACAGCGCAACTGCGGCAGCCGCGCGAGCAGCGGGCGGTCGGCGTCGCGGAATTCATTTTGCAGGCAGATAAATTCGCAACCCTCCTGCGCGAGCAGTGGCGCCAGGCGCGACAGGGCAATGGTGCGGTTGTGATCGTTCTTGTGCGTGGGCTTGCCCGACCACGCGACGCCGACACGAAGTCCGCCTTCGGGGGGCAGCCGTTCGCGCCACGCTGCAACCCGTTCCGGCGGTGCATGCAAATACGGGATCGAGGCAGGGATGCCCGCGAGCGTAGTCTTGAACGCCAGCGGCAGGCTCAGCAGCGGGCAATGCACATCGAACGCCGGAAGAGATTCGTTGCGGCCAACCAGCGTCGACACGCCGTTGAAGCCGGTCAGCATCGGCTTAAGGCCATTCGGTACTTCCAAAATTACCCGCGCGCCTTCGGCGGCGACCAACGGCACGTAACGAACGAACTGGATGGCATCACCAAAACCTTGCTCCGCATGCAGCAAAATTGTCTTGCCGCGCAAAGGTTGCTCACCGAGCCACAATGGCTGCGAAAAATCACGGTGGCCGGATTCGGCATTGCGCCGCCAGCGCCATTCGTACGCCGGCCAGCCGCGCTCGAAATCGCCGAGCAGCAAGGACGTGAGCGCCTTGTTCCAGTGCGCCTCGGCCAGATCGAGCTTCAGCGCGATAGCGCGCTCGCAGCTTTCCAGCGCCTCGGCGAAGCGGCCGAGATTGGTGAGCGCGTTGCTGCGATTGACCAGCGCATCGGTGTTGTCCGGCGCGAGTTCGATCGCGCGGTCGTAGTCGGCCAGCGCTTCGGCGTGCCGGTTGAGATCGAGCAGCACGTTGCCGCGATTGTTATACGCGCCGTCGTAGCCAGGCTTGAGCGCAATGGCCTGCGCAAAGCTCGCCAGCGCTTCCTCGCGGCGGTTCAGGTCGCGCAGCACGTTGCCGCGGTTGCTGTAGGTCTCGGCAAAATCCGGCTTGATCGCGATGGCGCGGTCGAAGTCGGCGAGCGCTTCGGCGTCGCGTTGAAGCTCCTGCATCGCGTTGCCGCGGCCGATCAGCGCCTCGACGTAATCCGGCTTGAGGGCTATCGCGCGATCGAAACTCGCAATTGCTTCCGCCGGCCGTTGCAGGTCGCGTAGCGTGCTGCCGCGATAATTGAGCAGTTCTGCATTGTCCGGCGCCAACACCACCGCCTTGTTGTAGGCGGCGAGTGCTTCCTCGTTTTGTCCCAGCAAGCGCAAGCAGCTGGCGCGGTTGGATTGCGCCTCAAGATAGTGCGGCCGCAGCGCCAGCGCCCGGTCGTAGCTTGCGATCGCCTCATTGAGGCGGCGCAGCACGCCCAGCGCGTTGCCGCGGTTATTGAATGCCTCGGCATAATCGGGGTTGATCGCGACCGCCTTGTCGTAGCTGACCACTGCTTCTTCCAGGCGATCGAGCGCAGTCAATACGATGCCGTGGTTCGACAGCGCCGCCGCCGAGCGCGAATTCGTCGCCAGTGCGCGCGCAATCAAGCCCAGGGCCTCCGCCGGTTGGCCGCGCTGGTGCTTGAGGACGCCGCAAAGATGCAGCGCGTCGAAATTGTCCGGCGCAGCGGCAAGGACCGCTTGATATGCGTCCTCGGCCTCGGCCAATTGACCGCTCCGATGCAACGCGAGGGCGCGCCGAAGCGCTTCTTGCAGGTCAAGCGTTGCGGGCTTCCGTTGCGGCCGAATCATGCGCACAAGATTAGCAGCATGGACGGGCACAATCGTCCTCGGTAAAATCGTGCCACGTCGGCGATGTTGCACAAAAGGAATCCGGTAAATGTTTAAACGGCTGTCATTGCTGCTGCTTTGCCTCATAGTCACGCCGGCGATTGCCGCCGATTATCCCGACCACGCGATCAAGATGGTGATTCCGTTTGCGCCCGGCGGCGGCACCGACGTGCTCGGCCGCATCATCGCCCAGCGCCTGTCGCAGCAGTGGGGCCAGCCGGTCGTGGTCGAGAACCAGCCCGGCGCCTCCGGCGGCATCGGCACGCGCGCCGTCGCCAAGGCGGATCCCGATGGCTACACGCTGCTCATGGATTCGACCGGCGGTCTGATGGCCGCCGCCGCGGCGCTGGCACCCGAGGGGCACTTCGACGTCAACAAGTATTTCGCGCCGATCACCGTAGTGGCTGCGCCGCCTTACCTGCTGGTGGTCAACCCGAACGTGAAGGCGACCACGGTCGCCGAGTTGATCAAGCTTGCGCACGAGAAGCCGAAAGGGCTGACGTTCGGCTCGTCGGGCGTCGGTGCGGCCTCGCATCTTTCCGGCGTGCTGTTCGAGAAGGATGCCAAGATCGAAATGCTGCACGTGCCCTATCGCGGCACCGGCCCGGCCGTGACCGATCTGCTCGGCGGCCGCATCGATCTGATGTTTTCGCCTTCGACGACCGTGCAGGCGATGATCGAGACCGGCAAGTTGCGCGTGCTCGCGTCGACCGGCGCCAAGCGCTCGAAATTCTTTCCCAAAGTGCCGACCGTCGCCGAAAGCGGCGTACCCGGGTATGAGTCGGTCGGGTGGTTCGGCTTGCTTGCGCCCGCGCGCACGCCGTCGGCAATCGTCGCCAAGCTCAACAAGGCGGTGGTCGGCATCATGGGCGAGAAGGACGTCATCGACCGCATGGCCGCGCTCGGCGCCGAGCCGGAGCCGCAAACTCCGGACGAGTTCGCGCGCTACATCAACACTGACGTGGCGAAGTGGGACACGCTGGTGACCGAGCGCCATATCGTGATGCCCGGCACGAAGAAATAAAACTTGTCCCGGACGCCACACGCGACGAAGTGGTGTGCGGCGTCCGGGGAAGCACTCATCCCGGCATCGGGATCGGACCCATGTCTTTCGGAATCTTGTAGCCGCGCTGCACGGCGGGACGCGCCGCGATGGTTTCGTACCAGCGCTTCACGTTCGGATATTGCTTCATGTCGATCGTCTGCCACTCGAAGCGTGAAATCCACGGCCATATCGCAATGTCGGCAATCGAATATTCGTCGGCGACGAAGTCGCGGCCTTCGAGCCGCGTGTTGAGCACCTTGTAGAGCCGGTGCGCTTCCTTGAGGTACCGCTCCTCGGCGTAAGGCGCCTTGCCTTTGTTGTATTTTACGAAGTGATGCACCTGGCCGAGCATCGGGCCGGGGCCGCCCATCTGCCACATCAGCCACTCGATGACGCGGTAGCGCGCCTCGCCGGATTTCGGCAGCAGCTTGCCGGTCTTGTCTGCGAGATAGATCAGGATCGCGCCCGACTCCATCAGCGAGATATTGGTGTCGCGATCGACAATCGCCGGGATGCGATTGTTCGGCGCGATTTTCAGGAACGCCGGCGCGAATTGCTCGTCCTTGGAAATGTCGATGGCGTGAACGGTGTACGGCAGGCCGAGTTCTTCAAGCGCGATGGCAGCCTTGCGGCCGTTCGGAGTCGTCCAAGTGTAAAGGTCGATCACGGGAAGTGTCCTTGTTTGTGGAACTAACGGAACATCGGGCGGGCAAACGCGTTGTAGCGGGGACCCACATCAGGAGGCAACCATGAAGCTCAACGTTCTTGCGCTTGCGTTAGCTGCGACGGCGTTCGGCTCACTCGCCGCGAACGCCCAGACCACCATTATCGAACACCGCGCGGCTCCGCCTGTCGTGGTTGAAGAGCGCGTTGCTCCGCCGCCCGTCGTGGTAGAGCAGCCGGCAACGTCCGCGACTACTGTGGACGAGCGCGGCGGATTCCTCGGCACCGAGCACAAGCGCACGACGATCGAAACCAACGCCACGGGCGATTGTCAGACCAAAACCGTTCACCATGACGATCTCCTCGGCGAACGAACGGTCAAGCGCACCAACTGCTACTAGCAGTTGGTGACTTCGGAGTTGCGTGAGTGAGTTGTATGAGTTGAAAAAGGCCGCGTGGGATCACGCGGCCTTTTTCTCGAGATCGGCCTTCCACTGACCGAGTGCGGCGAGGCCATTCATCTTGGCACGGTGCGCGAACGCGTGCTGCGCGGCGGCGACGTTCTCGGTTTTGCCGGACCACGCCTTTTGCGGCGCCGCCTGCAATGCCCTGCCGTAAGAGAACGTTAGATTCCACGGCAGATTGCCGATCTTGTTCATCGCATCGAGATGCGCGGTCGCTTCCTCGTCCGACTGTCCGCCGGAAAGGAACGCAATCCCCGGCACGGCGGCCGGCACGCAAAGCTTGAGGACGGTGAGTGTCTGCTCGGCGACTTCCTCGACCGAGGCGCGCTTGCTGCACTTCTTGCCCGGAATGATCATGTTCGGCTTGAGCACGATGCCTTCGAGCATCACATGCGCTTCGTACAGTTCGTTGAACGTGGCGTGCAACACGTGCTCGGTAACGCTGAAGCAGCGGTCGATGTCGTGGTCGCCATCCATCAGGACTTCCGGCTCGACGATTGGAACGATCTGCGCTTCCTGGCAAAGCGCAGCGTAGCGCGCAAGCGCATGGGCATTGGCCTTGATGCAGTTTGCGGTCGGAATACCTTTGCCGATATCGATCACAGCGCGCCATTTTGCGAAACGTGCGCCTTGTTCGTAATATTTCGCCAGCCGGTCGGCGAGCCTGTCGAGGCCGACGGTGACAAGTTCGCCGTTGGAGAACGGCAGCGGCTTGGTGCCTTCGTCTACTTTGATGCCGGGAAGGGCGCCCGCTTTCTTGATGATCTCAACCAGCGGCGTACCGTCCTTCGCCTTCTGCCAGATCGTCTCGTCGTAAAGGATGACGCCGGAGATGTTGTTCTTCATCGCTTCGGTGGTGCGGAACATCAGCTCTCGATAATCGCGGCGATTGTCTTCCGTGTTTTCGACCCCAATGGCGTCGAAACGCTTTTTGATGGTGCCGGTGGATTCATCGGCCGCGAGAATACCGCGTCCGGGCGCAACCATGGCCTGCGCCACCTTGCTGAGTTCATCGAGATTCATGTTCCCTCCATCATATTCGCCCGTGCCGCCCCGCGGACAACGCTTTGCGCGTCATTTTATCCGCAACACCTCGACCCCCGGCAAGGCCTTGCCTTCCAGCCACTCCAGGAAGGCGCCGCCGGCTGTGGATACGTAGCTCAGCCGGTCGGTCACGCCGGCGGCATTAAGTGCGGCCACCGTGTCGCCGCCGCCCGCAATCGAAGCAAGTTTTCCGGCCGCAGTTCGTTCCGCCACCGCTTCCGCCACCTCGTCGGTGCCGTTGTCGAACGGCTCCGTCTCGAAGGCGCCGAACGGCCCGTTCCAGACCAGCGTTTTCGCGCGCGCGAGCACCGAGACGACCTGTTCGACGCTGCGCGGCCCGATGTCCAGGATCATGTCGCGTTCGCCGACGTGATCGACGTCGACGGCACGCGAAGGCGCATGGGCTTCGAATTTCTCCGCCACGATGGCGTCGACCGGCAGCACGATCTCGCGTCTGGCCGCTTTGGCCTCGCCCATGATCTTGCGTGCGGTGTCGACGAGATTGACCTCGACAAGAGACTTCCCGATCCCTTTTCCGAGCGCGAGCAAGAACGTATTCGCCATTGCGCCGCCGATGATCAACACATCGACCCGTTGCAGCAGGTTGCCGAGCAGGTCGAGCTTGGTGGAAATCTTCGCGCCACCGACGATGGCGGCGAGCGGGCGCTCGGGATTCTCCAGCGCCTTCTCGAAGGCTTCGAGTTCGGCTTGCAGCGTCCGTCCGGCGTAGGCGGGAAGCAGATGTGCGAGCCCTTCGGTCGACGCGTGTGCGCGATGCGACACCGAGAAAGCATCGTTGACGTAAATGTCGCCGAGACGGGCGAGCGCGGCGACGAACGCCGGATCGTTCTTTTCCTCGCCGGCGTGGAAGCGCGTGTTCTCAAGACAGAGAATATCGCCGGGCTTCATGGCGGCGACCGCGCGCTCGGCGGCTTCGCCGATGCAATCATCGACGAAGCTGACCGGGCGCTTGATGACGCGCGCGACTTCGGCGGCGACGGGCTTCAGCGAATCCTTCGGATCGCGTCCTTTCGGCCGGCCGAAATGCGAGAGCAGGATGACCTTGCCGCCCTTGTCTGCGATTTCGGTGAGGGCGGGCGCGGTGCGTTCGATGCGCGTTGCATCGGTGACGACGCCGTTCTCCACCGGCACGTTCAGGTCAACGCGCACAAGGACGCGTTTGCCCTTTACGTCGACATGATCGAGGGTTCGGAAATTATTCATGCGCGAGGTCTCTATCGTCATCCTGAGATGTGAGCGGCATCGCAGATAAGTTTACGCAATCTGCGTGCACTCGTTTGCGTTGCCGCAAGCCTCGAAGGGTGACTGCCCGTGCGTCTTCCCTCAATGCGCGCCCAACGGCGCGCCCTCAGGATGACCGATGAATTCAGATGAGCTTCCCCATTACGACCGCGGTATCGGACATGCGGTTGGAGAAGCCCCATTCGTTGTCGTACCACGACATCACGCGCACCAGCGTGCCGTCCATCACCTTGGTCTGGTCCATATGGAAGATCGAGGAGCGCGGGTCGTGGTTGAAATCGATCGAGACGTTGGGTGAGTCGGTGTAGCCGAGGATGCCCTTGAGCTGCTGCTCGGCCGCACGCTTGACCGCGCCGTTGACCTCATCCTTGCTGGTCACCTTCTTGGCGACGAATTTGAAATCGACCACCGACACGTTCGGCGTCGGCACGCGGATGGCAACGCCATCGAGCCTGCCGGCAAGCTCGGGCAGCACAAGGCCGACAGCTTTCGCCGCGCCGGTCGAGGTCGGAATCATGGAGAGTGCCGCTGCGCGCCCGCGGTAGAGATCCTTGTGCATGGTGTCGAGCGTGGGCTGATCGCCGGTATAGGCGTGGATCGTCGTCATGAAGCCCTTGTCGATGCCGATGGCGTCGTTGAGCACCTTGGCGACTGGTGCGAGACAGTTGGTGGTGCACGACGCGTTGGAGACGACCTTGTGGTCTTTGGTGAGCTTCTCGTGATTCACGCCATAGACGACGGTGATGTCCGCGCCTTCAGCCGGCGCCGAAATCAGCACGCGCTTGGCGCCTGCGGTCAGATGCGCCGAAGCTTTTTCCTTGGCGGTGAAGAGGCCCGTGCATTCCATCGCGATATCGACGCCGAGATCTTTCCACGGCAGCTTCGAGGGGTCGCGCTCGGCTGTGACCTTGATGGCGCCGTTACCGAGGCTGATCGTATCGCCTTTGACCGTGACTTCGCCGGGGAAGCGGCCATGCACGCTGTCGAAGCGCAGCAGGTGGGCGTTGGTCTCGACTGGGCCGAGATCGTTGATGGCGACGACCTCGATATCCTTGCGGTGGGCTTCTGCGATGGCGCGCAGGATATTGCGGCCGATGCGTCCAAATCCGTTGATGGCAACACGCACTGTCATTCGTCGCTCCCGACTTTACTATTCCGTCATGCCCGGGCTCGACCCGAACAACCATCCATCCTTGTAATATAGATGGATTGCCGGGTCAGGCCCGGCAATGACCATCTAGTCTAATTTCTTCAACGCTGCGTCGGCCACGGCGTCTGGTGTAATACCGAAGTGCTTGTAAAGGTCCTTGTAGGGCGCGCTGGCGCCGAATGAACTCATGCCGACGAAGGCGCCATCGGAGCCGATGATGGCGTCCCAGCCTTGGCGCACGGCGGCTTCGACGCCGACTTTCACCTTGGCGTCGCCTATTGCGGCGCAGCGCGCGGCTTCCGGCGCCTGCATCAGCAACTCAAAGCTCGGCACCGACACGACACGCGCCGCCACGTTCTTTGCAGCAAGCAGCTTCTGCGCCTCGACCGCGATCGAGACTTCCGAGCCGCTCGCGAAGATCGAAACGTCCGCGTTGCCGTTTGCGGCGGAGATTTCGTAAGCGCCGGCAGTGCAACGGTTCTGCTCGTCGAGCGTTTTGCGGAGTTGCGGCAGGTTCTGGCGCGTGAGTGCAATTACGCTCGGGCGATCTTTTGCCTCGAGCGCGAGTTGCCAGCACTCCAATGTCTCCACGACGTCGCACGGGCGGAACACGAGCAAATTCGGAATCGCGCGCAGCGCAGCGAGATGCTCGACCGGCTGATGCGTCGGGCCGTCTTCGCCGAGACCGATCGAGTCGTGCGTCATCACGTGGATGACACGCTCGCCCATGAGAGCGGCGAGCCGGATCGACGGGCGGCAGTAGTCGGCAAAAACCAGGAACGTGCCGGAGTAGGGGATGATGCCGCCGTGCAGCGCCATGCCGTTCATGGCGGCGGCCATGCCGTGTTCGCGGATGCCGTAATGGATGAAGCGGCCGGAAAAATCCGAAGCGCTCATCGCCTTCATCGACTTCGTGCGCGTATTGTTGGAGCCCGTGAGGTCGGCCGAGCCGCCGACCATTTCCGGCACGGCAGGCACGAGACTCTCAAGCGCGAACTCCGAAGCCGAGCGCGTGGCGATATCCTTCGGTGTTGCCGCGAGCGTCTGTTTCACGGACTTCACCGCATCGGCAAGCGCCTGCTTCGGCAGATCGCCGCGCATGCGGCGTTCGAATTCGGCGCGCTTGTCGAAAGCGGCGAGCTTTTTGTTCCAGTCGGCATGCACGCTCTTTGAACGTTCGCCGGCAGCCCGCCATGCCGGCAGAATGTCGGACGGAATTTCGAACGGCGCATAGGTCCAGCCGAGATTCTTGCGCGCGCCGGCAATTTCGTCCGCACCGAGCGGCGAGCCGTGCGCCTTTTCGCTGCCGGCTTTGGTCGGCGCGCCGTAACCGATTCTGGTTTTGCAGGCAATCAATGTCGGCCTGTCAGATTTCTGCGCTTTCTCGATCGCCGCTGTGATTGCGCCGGCATCGTGGCCATCGACGCGCGACGCATTCCATCCAGCCGACTCGAAGCGCTTCACCTGATCGACGCTGTCGGATAGCGAGAGCGCGCCGTCGATCGAAATGCCGTTATCGTCGAACAGCACGATCAATCGGTTAAGCTTCAGATGCCCGGCAAGCGCAATGGCTTCCTGGCTGACGCCTTCCATCAGGTCGCCGTCGGACGCGAGTACGTAGGTCTTGTGATCGACGATATCGCCGAACTCCGCCGCCAGATGCCGCTCGGCGATGGCGAAGCCGACCGCGTTGGCGATGCCTTGCCCGAGCGGGCCGGTCGTCGTCTCGATGCCTGCCGTGACGAAATTTTCCGGATGGCCTGGCGTCCGGTAGTTGAGCTTGCGGAAATTCTTGATGTCGTCGAGCGACACCGACTCGTAGCCGAGCAAATACAGCAGCGCGTAGATCAGCATCGAGCCGTGGCCCGCCGACAGAACGAAGCGGTCGCGGTCAGGCCACGTCGGATCGGCCGGATCGAATTTCAGGAAGCGCGTGAACAGGACGGTGGCGATATCGGCGGCGCCCATCGGCAGGCCGGGATGGCCGGATTTAGCCTGCTCGACCGCGTCCATCGCCAGCGCGCGGATGGCGTTGGCCATCCGGTCGTGTGCGACCGCTGCCGGCGGCTCGGGGCGCTCCGCGGGCGCCGCGGCTGACGTCGGCGAGGCTTTTGCTGTCATGGAAAAGGCCTTTTGTGCCGGCTGGATAGCATGTGAGCCCCTTGAGTCAATGTGACGCGGTACCGATCCCCGAGCCATGCACAGGGTCGCGAAAACATCGGGACAAAGAGGTATCAGGACGTTGACGTTGCGGTCGACCAGCACGTAAGCTTCTTGGTCTAAGCATCTGCCGTCGCAACATTTTTTTGTCACGGGGTAGGCGATGACGGAGCCGAGCGCAGTGGATTCCGCGGTCAAGCGCCTGGCGCTGGCGCTCGATGCGCTCGATGCGGCAGTGGAACGTCGTCGTGAAGGCGACCGCAGCGAGGAAGGGCTCGCCAGCCAGTTGCACGCGCTCGGCATCGACCGTACTCAACTTGCCGCCGCGCTCGACAGCGAGACAGCACGCTCGCGCAAGCTCGAAGGCGTCAGCCGCGAGGTCGCCGGCCGCATCGATGCCGCCGTCGCGAGCATCCGCGACGTGATCGACGGCAAGGGCGGCTAACGCGATGGCCCAGGTCAACGTCCTTATCAATGGCCGCCAGTTCCGCATCGCCTGCGATGACGGCCAGGAAGAAAGCCTCGAAGCGCTGGCGAGGAATCTCGACGGGCGCATCAACGAATTGCGAGGGAAGTTCGGCGAGATCGGCGACACCCGGCTCACGGTGATGGCGGCGCTTCAGGTCGGCGACGATCTTGCAGAGGCCAAGCGGCAGATTCGCCGGCTGGAGGAGGATGTGCGTGCGCTACAGGATGCGCGTGTCGTCAGCGCCGACCGCGCCCATGCCGCCCAGGCTGCGGTGGTCTCCGCATTCAATTCGGCGGCCGAGCGGCTCGAAGGAATTACCAGAAAGCTTAATCAGACGCTCGGCAACGGCGTCGCGATCGGCTGACTAACCAAATGCGACGAGCGGGTGGCGCGCGCGTGGCGTCCGCACTACATTGATCCGGCGGGGCTGCGGGGCGCGTTAGGAGACACATTCCCCGGGGCCTTACGATCCTAACGGGAGCTGTCCCTGGCCGAGCTCGTGGGTTCGGTCATATGGCGCCCACCTACTTATGTAGGTTCCCGGGATCATGCTCCAACGGCTTTTGCGGCTCCGCACCTCATTACTCATGTCCGATCTCACCAAAGCTGCCTCGCCCAAAGAAATTCTCCGCAACGAAGCGCTTGCGCGCCGTGACGCAATGCCGGCGTCCGCCCGCGCGGCGGCGGCGGAGGCAATGGCCGCCCGCGCGTTCCCGGTTGAGGTGCTCGGGGGCGCAATCGTTTCCGGTTTCATGCCGCTGAAAACCGAGATCAATCCGCTGCCGCTGATGCGCAAATTTGCCGATGCGGGTGCGAAGCTCGCGCTGCCGGCGATCGCAGGGCGGGGCAAGCCGCTCATCATGCGTGCCTATGCCTTCGGCGATGAATTCGCGCGCGGGCAGTGGGGCATCCGCGAGCCCAAGCCGGACGCTCCGGAAGTTTTTCCGGACATCATGCTCGTGCCGCTCGCTTGCTTCGACCGTCGAGGCCACCGCATCGGTTACGGTGCGGGCTACTACGACATGACCATCAACCGGATACGGTCGATGAAAAAGGTTGTTGCCGTCGGCTTTGCCTTCGCGGTGCAGGAAATTCCGTCCGTACCCGCGACCGAGCGCGACGAGCAGCTTGATCTCGTGCTAACGGAGCGCGAGATCATCGACCTGCGCGGATAGTGCATGATCCCGAAAAGTGAAATCTGGCTTTTGCATAAGATCTTGCGCCACGGAAAAAACTAATATGCGAATTCTTTTTATCGGCGATGTGGTTGGCCGTTCCGGGCGGGCCGTCGTCAACGAGTGCCTGCCGGGACTGATCGCTGACTGGAAACTCGATCTGGTCGTCGTCAACGGCGAGAACGCCGCCGGCGGCTTCGGCATCACCGAAACGATCTACGACGAATTGGTCGATGCCGGCGCCGATGCCATCACGCTCGGTAATCATGCATGGGATCAGCGTGAGGCGCTCGTCTTCATTGAGCGCGCGCCACGGCTGGTCCGGCCGGTGAATTTTCCCGCCGGCACGCCCGGGCGTGGCGCTGCTTTGGTCAACACCAAGAACGGCAAGCGGGCACTCGTTATCAACGCCATGGGGCGCATCTTCATGGACCCCCTCGACGATCCGTTTGCGGCGGTCGAGCGCGAGATCGCTGCGTGCCCGCTTGGCGATGGCGCCGATGTCATCCTCGTGGACATGCATTGCGAAGCGACCAGCGAAAAACAGGCGATGGGCTTTTTTGTCGACGGCCGCGCCTCGATCGTCGTCGGCACGCATACGCACGCGCCGACTGCTGATCATCGCGTGCTGCCGGGCGGAACGGCGTTCGTCACCGACGCCGGGATGACCGGTGATTTCGAATCCGTCATCGGCATGAACAAGGATGAGCCGCTCGGCCGGTTTCTGCGCAAGATTCCGAGTGGGAGGTTCGCGCCTGCCGAAGGCCCAGCCACACTATGCGGGCTTGCGGTCGAGACCGATGACAGGAACGGGCTCGCTTTGCGCGTCGGGGCGGTCCGTCTCCGCGGCATCCTGGAAGAAGCCCGGCCAACATTCTGGCAATAGCTGCCTTGGGCAGGCTGGGTCGTCCGGCCTTCCGGGGGCTATTATCATGCTCGAAACTGTAAATTAGCGCATATAATTAAAGGTTCCATTTTACCGGATCGAAACCGTTAGAGCGTATCCAAGGACGTTAACACCAGAATGGTGGCACGCCTTGAACGCACAGCACTCGCTAATCGATGAAATAGAACGTGCCATGTCGGCTGGGTCCGCCGACCAGCGCGTCAATATTCTCAGGCGTGTAACCGACCTCTTCATGGTCGGGCCGGACAAATATTCCGAGATCCAGGTTGAAGTCTTCGGCGACGTCATTGGACGCCTGGCCGAGCAGATCGAGATAAAGGCGCGCGCCGAACTTGCCGTCCGCCTGGCTCCGCTAAAAAACGCGCCGGTCAACGTTGTCCGTTCGCTTGCGCATGACCCGTCGATTGAGGTCGCCGGTCCCGTGCTCAGCCAGTCGCCGCGTCTCAGCGAGCAGGATCTGCTCGCGTGCGCCGATGGAAACGGCCAGGGGAAGCTTCTCGCCATTTCCAAGCGGGCATCGATCAGCGAAGCCATTTCCGATTTACTCGTCGCACAAGGCGACTACGAGGTGTTGCGCTCGGTCGCGCGCAACGAAGGCGCTCGTTTTTCACGCGCCGGTTATGGCACGCTGGTCGAGCGATCCATCGATGACGAGGAACTTGCGGTCAGTGTCGGTCTGCGCAAGGACATCTCGAAGGAACATTTTCACGCGCTGATCTCGCGGGCTTCGGAGGCCGTTTCGAAAAAACTGGCTGCCGACAATCCGGCGATGGCCGATGAAGTGAATCGGGTATTGAGCGAACTCACCGGCCGCGTCGTCGGCGGCGGCAAGATTGTTCGCGATTACACGCGTGCCAGGGACAACTTTGAGGCGCTGCAGAAATCGGGCAAGCCGGTCGAACCGGCTCTGCAACAGTTTGCTGCCGTCGGCCAATTTGAAGAAACGATTTATACGATCGCAGCCTTATGCCGCCTGCAGCCTGACGTGGTCGAACGCATCGTCGGCGACAAGCATTCGGACAACGACGCAACGCTGCTTTTGCTGAAAGCGGCCAAGCTGGAATGGCCGACGGTAAAGTTGATCCTCAATATGCGCCGGGGATCGGCAGGCATGTCGCCCCAGGCCGCCGTCGAAGCTGCCCATCAATATTCCCGGATGCAATTCGCCACGGCCCAGCGGGTCGTCCGCTTCTACCAGGTGCGGCAAGCTTCCGGCGATAAAGCCCAATAGTGGGACAGGACTGTGCTGGCGCCGCCGTTCCGGCGGTTTGCCCGCCCGTTCTGGATTTTGCAGCGTCCGCGCTTTATAACGCGCCCGCAATCAGGCCATTGAGGGATCGCGGATCCCGCAGCAGCGGGCGCGGACTATTACAGGCGGGCGGAGACCATGGCAGGTCATTCACAGTTCAAGAACATCATGCACAAGAAGGGGCGTGCGGATAAGGCGCGCTCCAAGCTGTTCGGCAAGCTCGCGCGCGAAATCACGGTCGCAGCCAAGCTCGGCATGCCGGATCCGGCGTTCAATCCGCGCCTGCGCGGCGCGATCCTGGCCGCTCGCGCCGAGAACATGCCGAAGGACAATATCGACCGCGCCATCAAGAAATCGCAGGGTGGCGAGAGTGAGAGCTACGATGAGATGCGTTACGAGGGCTACGGTCCCGGCGGCGTCGCGGTGATTGTCGAAGCGCTTACCGATAACCGTAACCGTACGGCCGGCGAAGTGCGCGCGATCTTCACCAAGAGCGGCGGCAATCTGGCGGAAACCGGCGCTGTATCCTTTCTGTTCAACCACGTCGGCGTGGTTGAATACGATGCCAAGATTGCGAGCGCTTACGTCATGCTGGAAGCGGCGATCGAAGCCGGCGCCGATGATGTGGCCTCGAATGAGGAAGGGCATCAGGTCTTCACCACGCCGGAAACACTGCGCGACATCGC
>JBARCH010000304.1:0-28729 GCA_049793875.1 Pseudolabrys sp.
GGCGCCATGTCGGCGACGCCGGCGTGCTCGATGCGCTCGTGGGTAGGGCGCAGGCCGTAAATGCCGTTGAAGGAAGCGGGCATGCGCACCGAGCCGCCGGTGTCGCTGCCGAGTGCGAAATCGCAAAGGCCGGCGCCGCAAGCCGCCGCCGAGCCGGACGAAGAGCCGCCCGGTATGCGGCCCGGCGCGCGCGCGTTTGCTGGCATGCCGTAATGCGGATTGATGCCGGTGCCGCTGTAGAAGAATTCGTCGCAGATGGTCTTGCCGGTGATGGTGGCGCCGGCGTCGAGGATTTTCTGTACCGGCGGGCAATTGCGCGTCGCCGGTTCGTGCGTCGCGAGCCATTCCGGCACGCCGCAGCCCATGCGCTCGCCGGCGATGTCGTACATATCCTTGACGACGGCGGTGAGGCCCGCGAGCGGGCCGGTTGATGCGCCCGCGACCGGCGCCTTGATGTCGTGCGGAACGAAGGCGGTTCGATAGGCTTGCGCGGTCATGTCAATCGCCCCGTTATTTGCCTGCGAGATACCAGTCGAGAATTTTTGCGCCGTCCCACGCCACCACGCCGTCATGCGCGAGAATTTCCTCGAACGCGCGCCGAACGTGGCCGATGCGATGCGGCACGCCGGACAGATAAGGATGGCACGCTATCGCCATGATCTTCGGCCGTTCGGCGGATTCGGCGTAAAGCGTGTTGAAGTGATCCATCGCGCGCGCGTGCCAGACATCGGACGGATGATGCTGCAACGCCATCATGACGATGTCGTGGATCTCAAAATTGTAGGGCAGCGCGACGACCAGCTTGTGCGTGGTCTTCAGTGTCACCGGCTCGTCGTCGAGCACCCAGTCGCCGATATATTCGACACCCGATTCGGAAAGATAGTCGAGCGTCTCGAAGGTCTGCGTCAGGCCGGGTCCGAACCAGCCGCGCGGCCGCCTGCCGGAAAATTTCTCGATGATGTCCATCGATTTCATGATGAGGCCGCGCTGATCGTCGACCTTGTGCATCGGCACCTGGTCGTAGCCGTGCGCATTCAACTCCCAGCCGCTGTCGATGCACGCCTTCACCACCACCGGATAGGTTTCGCAGACGCGTGCGTTGAGCGTCACGGTCGGCGCGATGCCGAGCGCAAGCATCATCTTGCGCAGCCGCCAGAAGCCGACGCGCATGCCGTATTCGTGCCAGCTCCAGTTCGGATGGTCCGGCAGCATCGGCTGGCCCTGCGGCGGCGAGATCACCATGCGCGCCATCGGCCGCGCCATGTCCCATTCCTCGAGCGCCAGAACCGGCCAGACCACGAGCCGCACGCCGCTGGGAAATTTCAGCGGCGGGCGGCCTTCGATCGGCGAAAAGGGCAGCCTTTCGCGCGGATGCATTTGATCGCTTCCTTTCTGTTGTCGTCACCGGGCTTGTCCCGGTGATCCCGCTCAAGAAGGCACTGCGCGCCTAAGCGGGGCGGCCGGGTCAAGCCCGGCCATGACAAAGAATCACTCCGGCGCTTTCGGCCCAGCCTTGAGATACCAATCGAGAATCTGCGAACCGTTCCAGAACAGCACGTCTTTCTTCTTGCGGATTTTCTCGAAGATCTTGCGAAAGTATTTCACGCGATGCGGCGCGCCCATGATGTAGGGATGGACCGAGAGCGCCATCACGCGCGCAGAATCCTTCGAGTCCTTGTAGATCTGCTCGAACTGATCCATCGCGCGGTCGTAATATTCCGACGCCTTGTGGTGCTGGATCAGCATCATGGCAACGTCGTTGCATTCCTGCGTGTAGGGGATGCTGACGATCGGCTTGGTGCGCGTCTTCAGCCACACGGGCTGGTCGTCAAGCACCCAGTCGGCGACGTAGTCGTAGCCTTCTTCGGCAAGGATGTCGGGGGTTTCCCAGGTCTCGGTGAGGCCGGGTCCGAGCCAGCCGCGCGCGCGTTTACCCGTCGTCTTCAGCATGATCTCGGCGCACTTGCGGATATCTTCGCGCTCGTTCTCCACCTTCTGCATGTTGCGCTGGGTGTAGCCGTGGCCCACGAATTCCCAGTTGCGCTCGACGCAGGCCTTGATGATTTCCGGAAACGCGTGGATCGCGACGCCGTTGATGTTCATGACGCCGGGAATCTTGAACTCGTCGTAGATTTTCAGGAAGCGCCAGAAGCCGACACGATTGCCGTATTCGTGCCAGCACCAGTTCGGAATATCCGGCATCGGCGCGCCGCCGGCGGGCGGCGTGATGACGGTGCGCGGCATGGTTTGCGTCGGGTCCCATTCCTCAAGGTTGACGATGGTCCACACCACCATGCGTGCTCTACCCGGCAGCTTGAGCGGCTTGCGGTTGACGATGGGCGAGTAGTCGAGGCGGTCGTTCGGCAACATGCCGACGGGCGGCTTGGGAAAGTTCATGGCGTCTGTCCTTGAGGGCGGGGATGTATGGGCGTCACGCCCGCGATTTCCGCGGGCATGACGTTAGCTTCCTTTCAGGTCGTAGACCTCGGGAAAGAAATAATCCTTCCACGACGACGGTTTCACCTTGAGCGTGCCGACGCGTGACATGAAGTCGGCGAACTTCATCGTGTTCTCCGGCACGTTGGTCCAGTGTACCTGCGGGCCGCTGACGAGTTTGGCGACGGTGTCGACCGGGATCTTCGATTTCGAATCCTCGACCCAGTAAGCGCCGGCCTGGCGCTTGTCCTTGTTGACGATGTCGGTCGCTTCCTTCAGCGCGTTGATCAGCGCCTTGTAGAGCTTCGGCTTGGTGTTGCGAAATTTTGCGGACGTCCACGCAACGGTAAACGAATGCGAGCCGCCCATCACGTCGAATGAGTTGAGCACCGTGTGGATGTTCTTGTCCTCAAGCTGCTGATACTGGAACGGCGGCACGCTGAACACGGCGTTGATTTCCGATTTTCCTCCCATCAGCGCGACTGTCGCGTCGGGCGGTGACATCGACACTGTCTGCGTATCCAGCTTGGCAAAATTCTTGTCGCCGAACGCTTTGGCGGCGGCCATCTGCAATGTGATCGCCTGCACCGACACTTTCACCGCCGGCACCGCAATACGGTCGGTGGTCTTGAAATCCTTGATCGTCTTTATCGCGGGGTCGCGCGTGTTGAGCAGAAACGGCTGCGAACTCAATGCGGAAATGCCGCGTACTTCCTGCGGCGTGCCTTTGGTGCGCGACCACAGGACGAGCAGGCCGGGTACGCCGCCCGTGGCGACGTCGATCGAGCCGGAGAGGAGCGCGTCGTTGATCGCGGCCGGACCGTTGAGCTTGATCCACGACACCTTCACATCGGGAATGCCGAGCTTTTTGGCTTCCTGTTCGATGAGTTTCTGATGCTCCATCACATTGAGTTGGAGGTAGCCCATCGAATATTGCCGCGCGAGGCGGATTTCAGGCGTTTGCGCCACGGCGGGCGCGGCAAGCGCCAGAGCCAGAGCGGCGCCAAACACGGCGCGGAATGTCGGCGATGCACGCATATGCTTTCCTCCGTTGTGCTGCCCGCTCTTGTTGTCTCAGAGCTTGGCGATGCCTTTGTACCAATCGTAAATCTGCGCGCCGTTCCAGTGCAGCACGCCCGTGTGCTTGTTGACGTACTTGTAGATCGCCTCGAGATATTTGATCCGGTGCGGTTGTCCGCTGATGTAGGGGTGGATGGCGAGCGCGACGATTTTCGCGCGCTTCGCGCTCTCATCGTAGAGACGGTCAAACTGGTCGATGGTGCGCTTGAGCAGGTAATCGCTTTCATGATGCTGTACCAGCATCATCGGAATGTCATTGAGCTCCATCGTATAGGGCAGGGTGACCAGGGGACCGTTGGTCGTGCGGATGGCCGTCGGCTCGTCATCGTAAACCCAGTCGCCGATATATTTCACGCCAGCGGCGGTGAGCAGATCCGGTGTCTCCAAAGTCTCCGTGAGGCCGGGGCCGAGCCAGCCGACCGGCCGCTTGCCCGAGTATTTTTGCAGGATGTCCATGGTGCGGCCGATCATGCCCGCCTGGTCGGTCTCTTTATGGATCGGCCCCTGCTCGTAGGCGTGACCCATGAACTCCCAGCCCTCGCGCCTGGCCTCGTCGGCGACGCGCGGGTAATCCTCGACGATGCGCGCGTTGGCTGCGAGCGTCGGCTTGACGCGAAGCTTCTTGAACAGCTCGTGGAAGCGCCAGCAGCCGACGCGCATGCCGTATTCGTGGAAGCCCCAATGCACGACATCGGGCATCAACGAGACGCCGGTCGGCGCCGGCAGCACCTGCCGCGCCATCGGCTTGCCGATGTCCCAGACTTCATAATTGACGATGGTCCAGAAGATGATCCGCGCCTTGCCCGGCAGCTTGAGCGGTGGCCGGTCGACGATTGCGGAATAATCGGAACGCTCGCGTGGAATCATCGAATTGGGCATGGAAAGGACCTCGTGCTGATTTTTCCTCCCCCCGCGAAGCGGCGGGAAGGGTCGGTTCGCGTCGCGATTGCGACGTGAACCGGGGTGGGGGGTGAATGTTGCGGCGTTCGGAAAGCGCCCCCACCCCTAACCCCTCCCCACACTCGCAAGGGCTCGTGGGGGAGGGGAACAGCAGAATGTCACGCCGTTGCGGCGACGCGCAACCCGACCAAACGCTCAAGTGTTGCGACGTCCTTGCGTAGCTCGGCCGACGCGCCGTGATGAACGACAGCGCCGCGCTCCAGCACGATCGCCTGCTCGGTTAACTCGAGCGCGATATCGGTGTGCTGTTCCACCAGGATGATGGCGGTACGCCGTTCGGACAACATTGCGGTTATCGCCTTGGTCAATTCCTCGACGATCACCGGCGCAAGGCCTTCGAGCGGCTCGTCCAGCAACAGCAGCGACGGGTTGGTCATCAGCGCCCGCGCCATCGCCAGCATTTGCTGCTCGCCGCCCGAAAGCTGGTTGCCCATGTTGCCGCGGCGTTCTTTCAGACGGGGAAACATCCGGTAAACACCCGCAAGATCCCAGGAGCCCGGCCGCGCGGTGGTCGTGAGATTTTCCTCCACGCTCAGCGAGGGAAAAATCTCGCGCTCCTGCGCCACCCAGCCGATGCCGGCGCGCGCCCGGTTATGCGGCGCGAGGCGTGTGATGTCCTTGCCGCGCCATGCGATGCTGCCGGCGCGCATCTGTGTGTAGCCCATGATGGTGAGCAGCAGCGTCGACTTGCCGACGCCATTGCGGCCGAGCAGCGCGAGGCTGCCGTTCTCGGACAGGTCGAGTGTGATGCCGTGCAACACCGTGGCGCCGCCGTAACCGGCGCGCACGTCTTTCAGTGACAGCACCGGTTCAGCCATGTTTGCGGGTCCCGAGATAAACTTCGCGCACGCCGGGATGCGCCGAGATTTCCGCCGGGGAGCCCTGCGCAAAGATTGCGCCGCCGACCAGAACGATGATGTGGCTGGCGAAGCGGAAGACGACATGCATGTCATGTTCGATGAACAGCAGTGTCAGGTCATCCGACAGCCCGGCAACGGCTTCGAACACTTCGCCGCTTTCCTCTTGCGGTACGCCGGCGGCGGGCTCGTCGAGCAGCAGTACTTTCGGCTGCGTCGCAAGCGCCAGCGCGATTTCCAGAAGCCGCTGGCGGCCGTAAGGCAGTTCGCGCGTCGGCTGGTAGCAATCGTCGCCGAGGTGGAGTTTCTTGAGGATGGCGTAAGCTTCCTCGATCGATTCCTTGTGGGTCGCGAGATTTTGCCAGAAACGGCCGGCAAGTCCGCGCCGCTCTTCGACGACCAGTGTCACCGCTTCGAGCGCGCTGAGATGCGGAAACAACGAGTTGATCTGGAAGGTGCGTGTCAGGCCGCGATGCACGCGCTCCTGCGGCTGGCGCTGCGTGATGTCTTCCTCGCCGAGCAAAATCTGTCCGGCGTCGGGAGTGAGCATCCCGGTGATGAGATTGATCAGCGTAGTCTTGCCGGCGCCGTTCGGCCCGATCAGCGCATAACGGGCGCCCCTCGGCAAGGTGATGCCGATATCGTTGGCGACGACGAGCGAGCCGAAGCGCTTGTTGAGGTTGCGGGTGGAAAGAGCGATTTCGCTCATCGTCGTTTCCACCGTGCGAGCAAATGCGACAGGCCGCCGAGAATGCCGTTCGGCAAAAACATCACGACGACGATGAGCAAAATGCCGATCCAGAAATACCAGAACTGCGGCTGGATGCCGGAGAACTGGTCGCGTGCGATCATGAAAATGGCGGCGCCGACAAGTCCGCCGTAAAGCCGCCCGGCGCCACCCAAAACCAGCATCACCAGGATATCGGCGGAGCGCTGGAAGCTGATCGATTCGAGCGACACGGTTTGCGTGGTCTGCGCCAGCAGCGCGCCGGCGAGCCCGGCGATGGCGGCGGCGATGGTATAGGCGTTGCGGATGTGCGCGCGGCTATCGGCGCCGATCGCAGGCATGCGTACCCAATTCTCGCGGATGCCGCGCAGCGCCAGCCCGAAGGGAGAGTTGATCAGCCGCCGCGCCGCCAGGAACAGCACAAACAGCACGGCGAGCGAATAGCCGTAAGCGGTATAACCATAGAGATCGAAGTTGAAGACGCCGAGCAGCGGCGAAATGCTGATGCCCTGCAGGCCGTCGCTGCCGCCGGTGAGCCAGTGCGCGCGATTGGCAGCTTCGTAAGCGAGCAGGCCGAGCCCAAGCGTGATCATGATGAGCGTGAAGTGGCGGAAGCGCGAAATGATGAAGCTTGCCGCGTAGCCGACGAGTCCGGCCGCTGCGGCGGCGACCAGCAGGCCCGGCAACGGCGCGCCCCAGACGAACTTCGAAAAAATGCCGGCGGTGTAGGCGCCGATGCCGAAGAACGCGGCATGACCGAGGGAGACGATGCCGGCATAGCCGAGGATGATGTCGAGCGAGAGCGCAAACAGCGCCGTGATCGCAATCTGACTCGCCAGCGCCAGGTAATTCGGGAACAGAAAAAACGGCAGCAGCGTCGCCAGCCAGAATACAATCTCGACCGGCTGCCAGCGGCTAAGTCCGTGCAGATAGCTCTGCGGGGTCAGTGTGAGGCCGGGGCTGGACATCTAGCGTTTTCCGAACAGGCCGGCCGGCCGCCACATCAATACCGCCACCATGACGAGGTAGATGAGGAAGGCGCCAAGCTCAGGTGCGTAATATTTTCCGGCAATGTCGCTGACGCCGATCAGGCAGGCGGCGGCGAAAGAACCGGCGATCGAGCCCAGGCCGCCGACGGACACCACGATCAGCACATAGACCAGATAGACGAACGCGAAATTCGGATCGAGGCCGACGATCTCGATCGCCAGCGCGCCGCCGAGTCCTGCAAGACCCGAGCCGAGCGCGAACGTCATCGCGAAAGTGCGATCGACGTCGATGCCGAGTCCGCGCGCCATGCGCTGGTTGTCGACCGACGCTCGCACTTGCGCGCCGAAGCGGGTGTATTCGAGGCCGGCTACCAACAGGATCGTTACGGCGACCGCGACGACGATCAGGAACAGCCGGTAGCGTCCGAGCGAGATGCCGAAGAAATTCATCGAACCCTGCAGGAAAGACGGCGTCTGGATCGGCTGCTGCAGCGTGCCGAAGAAATAGGCGGCGACGGCGACCGACGCGAAGGCGATGCCGATCGTGAGCAGCACTTGATCGAGATCGCTGGCGCGATAAAGGCGGCGGTACAACACGCGCTCAAATGCGACGCTGACCGCCGCGGAGACAATGAAAGCCATCGGCAGCGTCGCCAGGAACGGCCAGCCGAATTTGTTCATCAGCGTGACGGTGACATAGCCGCCGAGCATGGCGAACGCGCAGTGCGCCAAGTTGACGAAATTCATCAGGCCAAGCGTTACCGACAGGCCCACCGACAGCACGAACAGCAACATGCCGTATGCGATGCCGTCGAACAGAACGCCGAAGACGGGAGGAAGCATGGCGATAACCGGTTGAGTCTCTGCCTTGATCCGTTCGTCCGCTCGAAGGCGGAGGCGTGGTTCTTCAGCTAACTGGATTTCCGCTTGCGCGGGAATGAACGGAGTGTGTGGTTCACCATGAAAGATGGGGCGACCGCATGCGATCGCCCCATCCGGAAGTCACGCGAAGACGGGTCGGACGGGGCTTTACTTGCCGCCGCCGTGCGTCGGGTCCTTCACGTTCGTGACCTTGTCGATGTCGACGTTGACGATCTTGCCGCCGACTTTCTCCGCCTTGCGGATGTAGACGGTTTGCACGACGTCGCGAGTTTCGGGATCGATCATGATTGGACCGCGCGGGCTTTCCCATTTCATGCCCTTGGCGGCCGCAATCAGCGAGTCGCCGTCGGCCTTGCCCTTGGTTTTCTTCAGCGCCTCGTAGATGACGTGCATGCCGTCATAGCCGCCCATCGCGAGGAAGTCAGGGTTGCGCTTGAACTCGGCGTTGAACGCTTTCACGAAATCCTTGTTGAGCTTGGAATCGTGGTTGTAGTCGTAGTGCCACGCGCTGATACGGCCGATCGCCAGATCGCCCAGATTCTTGATCGCAGTCTCGTCCACCGGCTCGCCGGTGCTCATGATCTTGATCTTCTTCGGGTCCATGCCGCGTTCGGCGAAGGCCTTTCCGATTGCCGCCGGCTGTGCGCCGCCCGGCACGAACACGAAGATCGATTCCGGGTTGAGATCCTTGGCGCGCTGCACGAAGGCGGAGAAGTCAGGATTGGCGATCGGCATGCGCACCGAACCGACGATCTCGCCGCCGGCGGCCTTGAACGCCTTCTGGAACCATTGCTCGGCGTCGATGCCCGGCCCGAAGTCGGTCACCATCGTGTAGGCTTTCTTTACGCCGCCCTTCTTCACCGCCCAATCGCCCATCGTGGCGGAGATTTGCGGCAGCGTCATCGACACGCGCACGATATACGGCGACTTGGTCGTGACGATCGACGTCGCGGCGTTCATGTCGACCATGAACTTCTTGGCTTCGGCCGAGACGCCCGCGGCGCCAAGCGCTTCCGGCGTGAGCGTGAAGCCGGCGAGAATGTCGACGCCGTCGCGCACGACCAATTCCTGCGCCAGGCGCTTGGCGACGTCCGGATTCGGACCGCCGGTGTCCTTGCGAATGATGACGATCTTTTTGCCGGCGACGGTGTCGCCGTGCTGCTTCACATAAAGCTTGATGCCGTTGTCGATCTGCACGCCGGTGTCGGCGAACTGACCGGAAAATGCGCCGATGACACCGATCTTGACGGTGCCCTGGGCATTTGCCGCCGCCGGCAGCAGGGCCGCGGCGGCCAAGCTCAAGCCGGCTAGAAGTATGCGTTTCATCTGAAGTCCTCCCCGATGTTTCGTATCGTTGCGGGAAGAATGCCTTAGCTGGACCGCAAAGAAAAGCGCCGCAGACGGATGTCCGCGGCGCGTCTTAATGCTGCAGGGTCTCGATTAGTCCTGGCCTGGGCCCGTTTCCGGGATTTGCTGGACTATTCCCGGGCTCGAGATGGGAGGGGTCCCAACTAATTTACATCAGCGAGACGGTTGCTTCCTCGTACTGGCCCGCGCCGATATTGCCGTCCGGGAAGATGCCGTGCGAGGCGATCCAGTCGCGCGACTCCTTGTAGACTTCCGGCGTGTAGGGCTCGAATACCATTCGCTCGCCCGGACCCCAGCGCCGCGTATCCATCTTGGCGTGGAAGCGCTCCGGGAATTCCTTCTTGTAGTAGTGCGTGTAGAGCTCCGGCCGCAGGTCGATGTCGCGTTGCGCGCGGCGCAGCGCGGCGAAGAACTTGCGCAGGTCTTCCGGATCCGGATTGCCGTGGATCATGGTGGCGATCATGAACGTGGTATCGATCACCTTGCGGAAGCCGAGTTGCTCGGCGAAATAATACGGTCCGCTGAACAGGCTCACGGCCGGCGCGCTGCCGTCGATCAGCTTTTCCATGCGCGCGAACAGCATGCCGTCCGAATAGACGAGATTGATGTCTTCCGGCTTGAGGAATTGCTCGAGCCCCTGAACGGTCGCGTAGTGACTGCCCGACTGATAGCCGACCGAGACCGGCACCCCGGCGAGATCGGCCGGCGTTTTGATCTTGCTGTCCGGATGCACGAAGATGCCCGCCGGCGACACGCAATAAAGGTCGCCGTAAAGCTTGCCGTGGCCTTTCGAGGCGGCGACGTTCACCGTCCAGTGGCAGGCGCAGCTCACATCCGACTTGCGGCCGGCTTCAAGCGACTGCATGGCGCCGACCTTGTCGCCCTTGTCGTGGACCTTGCCGTCGGTCGCTTTCACCAGTTCACGGAATTCGTAGTCGAGCCCTTCGTCCTTGAAATAGCCCTTCTCCTCGGCCACCCACTCTTGCAGGCGGAAATGCGGTTCGATGATGAATTTCGACATTGTCTCCTCCTTGGTTTTCGTTCGTCCGGTTTGAGGTCTCAGCAGCAGGATTCGTCGTGGCCGTGCGTTTCGCCGTGTTCGGCAATGCGCCGGGCGCGGATCATCTTGACGTGGTCGTCCATGAGGGCGCGAGCCGCACCGGCGTCGCGCATCTCGATGAGATCGGTGAGGTGCGTGTGAATATCGAGGATGTGGCGCGCGAGCTTGGCGGTGGCGGTGGTGTTACGGCGCGGCCACGAGACGTGTTCGAGCGAAATGAGCTGCACCACGATGACGCGGTTATGCGAAGCCTCGGCGACGGCGAGATGGAAGTCGCGCGACAGCCGCGTGAAGGCGTCGAGGTCGCGCGCGTCGATTTCGGCTTCCGCCTCGCGTAACAGCCGACGCAATTTTTCGATGTCCTCGGGCGTCGCGTTCTCGGCCGCGAGCTCGGTGCCGAGCGTTTCGATCGCGCGCTGGGCATCCATGATCTCGGTTGCCGTGACGCCGGTGAGGTCGAGTTGCACGGCGAGCGCTTCGGCGAACAGACGCGGGTTGCCTTGTGCGATGCGGGCACCGCCGCCTTTGCCCATGCGGATTTCGACGATGCCGAGTGCTTCCAGTGTGCGCAGCGCGTCGCGCGCGACGATGCGGCTGACGCCGAAGCGCGCCGCGAGGTCCTTTTCCGTGCCGAGGAAATCGCCGGGCTTGAGCTTTTTGCCGAACAGCGCGTCGCGCACGTCGGCAACAATTTGTGCCGACAGCGACGAGGAGCGGCCCGCGAACATGATGCGCGCGGTGAGGTTGCCGCTCATCCGAACCGGTTGCTGTAAAGGCCGCGCCATTGCTTCGAGCCCTCAATGAGCCCTCAGGCTAGGCTGGAAGCTTAAAGTAGTAAAGATACTATCTTATCTTTTTTACGTCCCAGAACCCTGCAAATGCTGCCATTTCAATGCGCCGGGACGTGGGCTTCCTGGATCACGTCGCCCCAGACCTTGGTTTCGCTGGCGATGAAGGCCCCCGTCCATGCGACGGTGCCGCCGACCGGCGACAGGCTCAGCTTCTTGAAATGGTCGACGACCACGGGGTCCTTGAGCACTTCGTTTACGGCCCTGTTGAGCTTGGCGGTGATAGCAGCCGGCGTGTGCGGCGGCGCGACGATGGCGTTCCAGGTCGAGGATTCGACGCCGTGGATGCCGGCTTCCTCAAGCGTCGGAATATCGGGCAGCGCGGCGATGCGTTCCTTGGTGGCGACCGCCAAAATCCGCGCGCGGCCGGCTTCATGCAACTGCACCGACTTCGCGAGCTCCATGAAGATGAGGTCAACGTGACCGGCGATCAGGTCGTTGAGCGCCGGTGCGGTGCCTTTGTAAGGCACGTGCACGAGCTTGGTGCCGGTGACTTTCTCGAACAGCGCGGCCGTCAGATGTGACGTCGTGCCGATGCCTTGCGATCCGTAATTGATCTTGCCGGGATTGGCCTTGGCGTAAGCAACGAACTCCTGCGCGGTCTTTGCCGGAAAACCGGGACGCACAAGCAGCACGTTCGGAATAGCGCTCATGATAGCGACGGGTGCGAATTGGGTCGGATCGAACACCAGCTTTTTGTAAAGCAGCGGATTGACCGTCAGCGGCGCCGGTTGCGCGGCAAGCAGCGTGTAGCCGTCGGGGGCTGATTCATAAACGTAATCGGCACCGATATTGCCTGCGGCGCCGGCGCGATTTTCCACCACCACCGGCTGCCCGAGCTTTAGCTGCAAGCCGAGCGCAATGAGCCGGGTGACGGTATCGACGCCGCCGCCGGCTGGAACGCAGACGACGATCTTGATCGGGTGGTTAGGAAAATCGGCAGCGGGGTCCTGCGCGAACGCAGGCGAGGCGGCGAGAAATACGGCGGCGATCAAAGCTGGAATCCGGAACATGGCGCTCTTCCTCCGCAGCTATCTCAATCAAAACAGGCTTCGCCAAAATCGAAGGCTGGGTTGCAGTCTTCTACATTGCCGCCCCCCGCGCCATCGCGCAATGTCCCGCCGCCCGAGTCGCATGGAGCATCGATGGACGCCTTGCCACGCCTCGCCGAGATCGCGGCTATTTTTGCTCTTGCGGGCGGCATCAAGGGCATGATCGGCCTCGGCCTGCCGACGGTGGCGATCGGGCTGCTCGGCCTGTTCATGAGTCCGGCAGAGGCCGCGGCAATCCTCGTGCTGCCGACGCTGGTGACCAACATCTGGCAGGCGGCGGCCGGACGCGGATTTTTTATCCTGCTGCGGCGGTTGTGGCCGATGTTCATCGGTATTTTCGTCGGCACGTGGGCCGGCACGGTGCTGTTCGGCAACATGGCCGGCGCCTGGGGAACGATCGCGCTTGGCGTCGCGCTTGTCGTCTATGCCGTGCTGGGACTGAGCAAGGTGCAGTTTTCCGTTCCGCCGCGAAACGAGTTCTGGCTCGGGCCGTTGATCGGCGTCGCAAACGGCGTCGTGGCCCTGGCGACCGGCGTGTTTTCGCTGCCCGCGTTGCCCTATCTGAATGCCTTGCACTTCAACCGCAACGATCTGGTGCAGGCGCTCGGCATGCTGTTCACCGTTTCGACGATCGCGCTGGCCAGCGCGTTGGTGCACAACGGCATCTTGCACTATTCGGCCGCTGGTTTGTCAGTGCTGGGGCTGGCGGCGGCGCTGGTCGGCATGGTGCTGGGACAACTGGTGCGCGGCCGGGTGAAACCGGAGACGTTCCGCCTTTTCTTCTTTATCGGGTTGCTGCTGCTCGGCGTCCATCTGGCGCTGCACGGCTTGCTATAGTACGCGCCGCACAGTCGCGGAGCATGCGCTTATGTGGCTTCATCCATCGGTACGCGTGCGTTTCGGCGCTGCGGTGGGCGTTCTGGTTGCGCTTGCCGTCGGCGCAAGCGCTGCAACAGGTTTCGGCCCCGACGGCCGCGCGACGATAAGCGGAAAGTTCAAAAATTCGGAAATCGTCGTCGGCGTGTCGGCGCGAACCGCGGGCGCGATCGACAGCCTGACCTGGAACGGGCGCGAGTTCATCAACGCCTACGATCACGGCCGTGAATTGCAATCGGCGTCGCAATTCGACGGTCTGCACGAGTGCTTCAATCCGACCGAGGCGGGGTCGCGCGATGACGGGAGAGGGCCTGTCAGCACAAGCAAGCTGGTCGCGCTCGCAACGACCAAAAATCGGATAACGACGCATACGCGCATGGCGTTCTGGCTCGCGCCGGGCGAAACGTCGCCGTCCTGTCGCGGTGGCGAGGCGGCCAATAGCCGCGCTTTATCCGATCACGAACTCATCAAGACGGTGACGCTCGGCGCGCACGGGCTGCCGAACGTCATCGAGCATGCCGTGACCTTCCGTGTGCCCGCCAATTACGACAGCGCCGTATTCGAGGCGCTGACGGCATACTTGCCGGCAGGTTTCTCGAAATTCTGGACCTACGATCCGGCGGGCGGCAGGCTCGTGCCGCTCAGCGAGGGGCCGGGCGAGCAACCGCTGCCGGTCATCATCTCGACGCCCGATGAAAATTACGCCCTCGGCGTTTTCAGTCCCGATCTGCCGCAACGCGGCTGGCCGCGCGGCGGCTACGGACGCTTTCGCTTTGACGCGCTGCGGGAGCCGGACAATGCAACCGTGAAATGGAATTGCGTTTTCCGGGTGGCAGCTGTGAACGCCGGCGACTATCGCTTCGTCTGTTATTCTATCGTAGGTTCTCTGGCGGACGTCAAAGCTGCGATGGCAAAGCTCGCAGCCATGTCAAAACGCCGGATGCCGTAGCGCGCACAACATTTGTACCGAGGAACCCGAAATGAAAATTGTCGATCTCACTCACGTGATGAACGTTCACACGCCCGGCTGGGTCGGCTACGCCGGTAACAAGATGTATTACGCGCAAAATCTGCAGACGGTCCGGATCGTCGCGCAGCGTATCGATACCGCCTTGCATGTCGGCACGCATTTCGATGGTGCCATGCACGCGACCGACAACCGCAAAGGCGACATGGCGCATCTGCCGCTCGATTATCTCGTTAACCGCGGCGTGGTCGTCGATATCTCGAAGCACATGCACGATTGGGCGGTCATTACGCCGGAGATGATCGAAAGTTCAGGCGCCGACATTCGTGAAGGTGACATCCTCATTCTGCACACCGGCTGGCACAAGCATTACGAAGGCCAGCCGCAGCAGGATCTGGTCCGATATTTCTGCTACCACCCGGGACCGAACCTCGACACGCTGCAATGGATGTTCAAGAAAAAGATCAGGTGGTGGGGCATGGATACCGGCTCATGCGACCACGCGATGAACACCTCGATCCGTTACATGCGGCCCGATCTCGCCGACGAGTTCACGAAGAAGCACGGCAAGACGCCGGGCGAGTTCTTCGGGACCTTCGAATACACGCACAAGAAATCCGGCCGGAAGGTCTCCGCCGACGTTTTCCCATTCCATAACTGGGCGTTCCAGGAAGGCCTTCTGCACGCGGAAAACCTTGGCGGCGACATCGAACTGATGCTCGGCAAGCGGTGCCTGATCGGCGCGTTCCCGTGGCGCTATGAGGGCCTCGAAGGCTGCCCGTGCCGCATCGTCTGCTTTCTCGATGCCGGCGAGAACATCGAGGCCGTCGGCGACGCGGCCAAGGCCATCCTGCGCAGCTAGTTTGGGTTCTTGCGCGGGCGCCTATCCACGCCGTTAATCGCGACAGGCGGGAATCCGGCACTTTTGGTACCGGGTCTCTGCCTTCGCGGGGGGACGAGCAGGCGGATTTGCGCCTTGCGGTCGCTCGGCGACTTTGGTTAGCTTTTGTTTGCGTACATACAAAAGCCGGGCGGGACACGCGTAATGCCGCATATTACATCGCACGATGGGACCCGGCTTTATTACGAGGAAGCCGGCTCCGGCACGCCGGTCGTGTTCGTTCATGAATATGCCGCGGATTATCGTACCTGGGAGCCGCAGATGCGGCGCTTCGCGCGCTCGCACCGCTGCGTTACCTATAGCCAGCGTGGTTATCCGTCCTCCGACATTCCGAACGATCCGGACAAATACAGCCAGGATTCGTTCCGCGACGACGTGATCGCAGTCATGGATGCGTTGAAGATCGACAAGGCGCACGTGGTCGGTCATTCGATGGGCGCGGCGACCGCGCTGCACGTCGGCATCAAGTATCCGCAACGCTGCCTGTCGGTGACGGCGGCTGGTTGCGGCTACGGATCGAGCGCAGACACGAAAGTTGTCGAGGAGACGCGCGCGGCTTCGCGCGAAACCGGCAAAATGTTCGCCTCGGCCGACATGAAGACCTCCGCAGCCCGTTACGCCGACGGGCCGACGCGGCAGGCGCACAAGAACAAAGACCCGCGCGGCTATGCCCAATTCGTGCAGATGCTGAGCGAGCATTCCGCGCAAGGGCATTCGCTCACGATGATCAATTTGCAGGCGAAGCGGCCGACGCTGTGGGAAATGGAAGCGGACCTGAAGAAATTTTCCGTGCCGCTGCTCATCGTCGTCGGCGACGAAGACGACTGGTGCGTCGATGCCAGTATTTTCCTACGCCGTACGGCGCCGACGGCGGGGCTGATGGTCATTCCGCGCACCGGACATACGCTCACCATCGAAGAGCCGGACAAATTCAACGACGCGCTGGCTGAACTGTTCGCCGCGGCCGAGGGTGGCCGTTGGCTGGCGCACAAACCCGCTTAAGGATCACGGAGGAATTTCAAAATGGATCTCAAACTCAAAGGCAAGACCGCGGTCGTCACTGGCGGCAGCGAAGGCATCGGCAAGGGTATCGCGCTGACGCTGGCGAAGGAGGGTGTCGATGTCGCCATCTGCGCCCGCCGCAAGGAGCCGCTGGAAGCGGCCGCACAGGAAATCGCCAAGGCGACCGGCCGCAAGATCGTCCCGATCACGGCCGACCTCAGGAAAGACGCGGACACCAAGGCGTTCATCGACCAGGCGCACAAGGCGCTCGGCCGCATCGACATCATGATCAACAATGCCGGTTCGGCGGCCGGCGGCGTGATCGAGCACCTCACCGAAGACGACTGGGAGAAGGGGCTTCAGCTCAAGTTCATGGGCTACGTGCGCTGCCTGCGTTACGCGCTGCCGCTCATGGTCAAGCAAGGCGGCGGGCGCGTGGTGAACCTGATCGGCAATGACGGCGTGAAGCCGTCGTATTGGGAAATCTGTCCCGGCGCCGCCAATGCGGCCGGGCAGAACCTGACCGTTTCGCTCGCCGGGCAGTACGGCAAGCACAAGATCAGCTTCGTCGCCGTCAACCCGGGGCCGGTGCGCACCGAGCGCTGGGCCGGGCTGGTCAAGGCGATGTCGCGGGACATGAAAATTTCATACGAGGAAGCCGACACGCTTGCGCCTTCATCGATTCCGCTCGGCCGCATCGCCGAAGTGGAGGAAGTCGCCAATCTGGTTGTGATGCTGGCTTCGCCGACGATGGAAATGGTCAACGGCACAATGATCGAAATCGATGGCGGCCAGGACAAGCCGCTGATGGATCGCTTTCGGGACAAAAATCGCTAGCGCGTGCGGCCTTCGAGCCGGCGCGTTCGCTTGACAAGAAGTTGAGGCACACGGACTATTTACGCAATATTTCCGCTACGCAGGGAGCCAACGTCATGACGAGCAAGCGTACCGTGCTTTTTCTCGCGCTCACCGGCCTGGTTGCCGGACTTACGGCGCCGGCGTCGGCGCAAAACACCATCAAGATCGGCGAACTCAATAGCTACAAATCGCAGCCGGCCTTTCTCGACCCGTACAAGAAGGGTTGGGAAATGGCGATCGAGGAGATCAACGCGAAAGGCGGCGTGCTGGGCAAGAAGCTCGAAGTCATCTCACGCGATGACGGCGCCAATCCGGGCGATGCCGTGCGCGCGGCCGACGAACTGGTGACGCGTGAAGGCGTCAACATCCTCGCCGGCACTTTCCTCTCCAATATCGGTCTCGCGGTCACCAATTTCGCCGGCCAGAAAAAAGTGTTCTTTCTCGCCTCCGAGCCGCTGACCGACAAGATCACCTGGCAGGACGGCAACAAGTACACGTTCCGCCTGCGCGCCTCGACGTATATGCAGACGGCGATGTTGATGCCGGCGACGCTCGCCGCGCACAAGAAGCGCTGGGCGCTGATCTATCCGAACTTCGAATACGGCCAGGCAGCGGTCGCGGCATTCAAGGAGTTGATCAAGGCGAAGCAGCCGGACGTGGAGATCGTCACCGAGCAGGCGACGCCACTCGGCAAGATCGACGCCGGCGCGGTGGCGCAGGCGATCGACGACGCCAAGCCGGACGGAATCTTCAACGTGCTGTTCGGCGGCGACCTCGCCAAGTTCGTGCGCGAGGGCAATACGCGGGGCATCTTCAAGAACCGCACCGTGATCAGTCTGCTGTCGGGCGAGCCGGAATATCTCGATCCCCTGCGCGACGAGGCGCCGGTCGGCTGGACCGTCACGGGCTATCCGTGGAACAAGATAACGATCCCCGAGCACGTCGCCTTCCTCAAGGCCTATCAGAAAAAATACAACGACTATCCGCGGCTCGGCTCGGTCGTCGGCTACGTGACGATGAAGTCGATCGCCGCCGGGATCGCCAAGGCGAAGTCGACCGATACCGAGAAGCTGGTTGCCGCATTCAAGGATCTGAAGGTCGATGGCCCGTTCGGCCCGTTCGTCTATCGCGGCATCGATCATCAGGCGACGATGGGTTGTTTCGTCGGCAAGATCGCGCTCGAGAACGGCAAGGGCACGATGGTCGACTTCAAATATGTCGACGGCGCTTCGGTGATGCCGCCCGATGCCGAGGTCAGGAAGCTGCGCCCGGCGAGCGCGAATTGAGCTTGCGCTCCGCGGTGAACTCGCGACGCTGTCATTCCGGGGCGCGGGTATAGGCCCGCGAGCCCGGAATCCATAACCTCGGTCTGTGATTATGGATTCCGGCTCGCGCAAGGAGCGCGCGGCCGGAATGACGCTGGTGAGGGGCGGGGAACGATAAGCAGGCCATGACTCTCAGCGCGCTCCTGTTTCAGGGACTGAACGGGCTTTCCTCCGCCTCGGGACTGTTCCTCGTCGCCGTCGGCCTGTCGCTGATCTTCGGTGTGTCACGCATCGTCAATATTGCGCACGGGTCCCTTTATATGCTCGGGACCTACATCGCTTATTCGTTCGCGATGCATGTCGGCGGCGTGCTCGGCTTTTGGGGCGGCATCGTTGCGACCGCGATTGTTGTCGGCATTCTCGGCGCGCTGATCGAGGTCGCGCTGTTGCGGCGTATTTACCGCGCGCCTGAATTATTCCAGTTGCTCGCGACCTTCGCGCTTGTGCTCATCATCAACGACGCCGCGCTCTGGATCTGGGGGCCGGAGGACTTGCTGGGGCCGCGCGCGCCGGGCTTGCGCGGTGCGGTGGAAATTCTCGGGCGGCACCTGCCGAGCTACGATTTGTTCCTGATCTTCGTCGGGCCGGCGGTGCTGATCGCCATGCACTTTGCGCTGGCGCGCACGCGCTTCGGGCGGCTGGTGCGTGCTGCGACGCAAGACCGCGAAATGGTCGGCGCGCTCGGCGTCAATCAGGCGGTGCTGTTCACGGCAGTGTTCGCGCTTGGCTCGGCGCTTGCCGGTCTCGGCGGCGCATTGCAGGTGGCGCGCGAGCCGGCAAGCCTCACGGTCGATCTCACGGCGCTCAGCGACGCTTTCGTCGTCGTTGTCGTGGGCGGCATGGGCTCCATCAGCGGCGCCTATCTTGCCGCGGTCATCATCGCCGAGGTTAAGGCGCTGTGCATCGGCATCGGTGTCGTGCATGTCGCCGGCATCGCGTTCAATTTTTCCAAGCTCACGCTCGTCGCGGAATTTCTGGTTATGGCATTCGTGCTGATCGTGCGGCCTTACGGGCTGCTCGGCCGCGTGCAGGCGCTGGTGCGCTCGATCGCCCAGCCCGAGGACCCGATCCGTCCCGCGACGCCAGCGCTGAAGATGCTCGGCGCGGCGGTGCTGGTGCTGCTGATCTTCCTGCCGCTGCTCGCGCGCGCGTCGCCCTACACGCTGGTGCTCGGCATCGACGTGCTGATCGCCGTGCTGTTTGCCACCAGCCTGCATTTCATCATGGGCCCGGGTGGCATGCATTCGTTCGGTCACGCCGCCTATTTCGGGCTCGGCGCCTACGGCGCCGCGCTGCTGGTAAAATGGCTTGCCGTGCCGATGGGTATCGCGCTGATCGCCGCGCCGGTCGTTGCGCTGCTCGGCGCGCTGTTGTTCGGCTGGTTCGCTGTGCGGCTCGAAGGCGTTTATCTTGCGATGATCACGCTGGCATTCGCGCAGATCGTGTGGGCGCTGGTGTTCCAGTGGGAAGAGCTGACTGGCGGCTCCAACGGCGTGATCGGCGTGTGGCCGCCGCCGCCCTTCGACAACCGCAACGCCTATTTCTGGCTGACCCTCGCGCTGGCGACGACCGGCGTGCTCTTGCTGCGTCGCTTCCTGTTTGCGCCCTTCGGCTACGCCATGCGCGCGGGACGCGATTCCCCGATGCGCGCCGAATCAATCGGCATCCATGTGAAGCGCGTGCACTGGCTCGGTTTTGCAGTGGCCGGCTGCGTATGCGGCGTTGCCGGCGGGCTGTTCGCCTTCGCCAAGGGCTCGATCTCGCCGGAAACGATCCATGTCGGCCGCTCCATCGATGGTCTCGTCATGGTGCTGCTTGGTGGCATTCAGACGCTGACCGGGCCGATTGTCGGTGCGTCGCTGTTCGCCACGCTGCAGGACACGGTGATGCGGCAGACCGAATATTGGCGCGCGCTGCTCGGCGCCATCATTTTGTTTCTGGTGCTGGCGTTCCCCGGCGGCATTGTCGGTGCCTTCGCGCGGCTTTTTGACAGGCGCAGCGCGTCATGAGCGACCTGTCCATCCGCGCGTTGTCCAAGGCGTTCGGCGGCGTGCATGCTGTCCGCGAGATCAGCTTCAATGTCAAACGCGGCGAATTCCTTGCCATGATCGGGCCGAACGGCGCCGGCAAGTCAACCTGCTTCAACATGATCAACGGCCAGCTCGCACCGGACTCCGGCGAAATCTGGTTTGAGGACCGCAATATTGCGGGGTTGAAGCCACGCGAAATCTGGCGCCTCGGCGTCGGCCGCACGTTTCAGGTCGCTGCGACGTTCCACTCGATGACCGTGGCCGAGAACGTGCAGATGGCGCTCATCTCGCACGCCGGCGAGCTTTACGGCCTGTGGCGGCCGGCGGCGGCGCTGCACCGCGACCGTGCGCTCGATTTGCTGCAGCAGGTCGGCATGCGTGAGGCGGCCGACCGGCCGAGCCGCGAGCTTGCCTATGGCGACGTGAAGCGCGTCGAGCTTGCGATCGCGCTCGCCAACGAGCCGCGCCTGCTGCTGATGGACGAACCGACGGCGGGCATGGCGCCGCGTGAACGCAACGAACTGATCGCGCTGGTCAAGCGGTTGGTGGTGGAGCGCGGCATCTCCGTGCTGTTCACGGAACACTCGATGGACGTTGTGTTTGCGTTTGCCGACCGCATCATCGTACTCGCGCGCGGCCGGTTGATCGCGGACGGCACGTCGGCCACGATCCGCGACGACCCGAAGGTGCAGGAAGTCTATTTCGGCACCGGCAAGACTTTCGCGGCGGAGGCGTCGGCATGAGCGGCGACATGCTCAAGGTCGAGGCGTTGAGCGCCTGGTATGGCGCTGCGCGCATTCTCTACGATCTGAGCTTCGAGGTCGGGCGCGGCGAGGTGGTCGCCCTGATGGGCCGCAACGGCGCCGGTAAATCCACGACCATGAAAGCGATCATGGGCCTGATCGGGCAGCGTACCGGCGCGGTGCATTTCAACGGCCGCGACATTTCCCGTCTCAAGCCGTTCGAGATCGCACGCCTCGGGCTTGGCTTTACGCCTGAGGACCGCCGCATCTTTGTCGACCTGACGGTATTGGAAAACCTCGACATCGGCCGCCAGCCGCCGCGCCAGTTTGCCGACGGCCGGCCGGCGCCATCGTGGACGACGGAAAAGCTGTTCGCGCTGTTTCCCAATCTCGGTGAGATGCCGGAACGTCCGGGTGGGCGGATGAGCGGCGGCGAGCAGCAGATGCTGACAGTCGCGCGCACGTTGATGGGCAATCCGCTGCTGGTCCTGCTCGACGAACCGTCCGAGGGCGTCGCGCCTCTGGTCGTCGAGCAAATGGCCAACACCATTATCGAGCTGAAGAAGGAAGGCCTCTCGATTTTGCTCTCCGAACAGAATGTTCATTTCGCGCGGCTGGTATCGGACCGCGTTTACATGATCGAAAAGGGCCAGATCCGCTGGCATGGAAGCATGACGGAATTGACCGCCAACGTAGAAGTGCAACGCGCATTCCTGACGGTGTGAGATTTTTGGTATGCAGGCGAAGGAAGCCTTTCGCCGTGACCGCGGACCGGTCATGATTGCGGGCAGGACAGGACGTATAAAATGTTGCGTCGACAAAAGCTGACCGCGTTGCCGGACGCGCGCGTTGCGGACGAAGGCCGCTACCTGCTCGATCGGCAGGCGGGGTTCCTCATGCGCGTCGCCATGCAGCGGCACACGGCCATCTTCACATCGCGCATGATCGAAGGGCTGACCCAAACCCAGTTTGCGGCGATGTCGAAACTTTATGAGGTCGGCCCGTGCTCGCAAAACCATCTCGGCCGGCTGATCTATCTCGATGCCGCAACGATCAAGGGCGTCGTGGACCGGCTGGTCCTGCGCGGCTTCCTGACGGCGATGAGCGATGCCAATGACCGCCGCCGCCGGGCGGTTACGCTGACTGCACGCGGCAAGCGGGTTATCGAGGGCGCAATGGCGGTAGCCGCTGGAATCACCGCCGAGACGCTTGCGCCGCTGACGGCTGACGAGCAGCGCATGGTGGTGAAGCTTCTGAAAAAGCTCTGCTGAGACAGCCTTCCGGACGACCCGCCGGCAGTCACGGCCCGCTATCCAGCGGGTGGGGGCTTGGCGTAGTATTTTTTAACGATCGAAAACGGGGCGCATAAAAAACTCATTCCAGGGGAGTGGTGTGATGGCGGAACAGCCGGTCGTACTGGTTTCACGATTGCTCGATGAACGCGGCTTAAGCTCCTTTCACATCAACCTCATGATCTGGTCGATCCTGCTCGCGTTGATCGACGGCTATGACATTGCGGCAATCGCCGTCGCCTCTCCCCATCTGATGCGGGAGTGGCATCTGACCAGTCGGGCGGCGCTCGGCCCCGTCTTGAGCGCCAGCCTGATCGGCATCCTGTTCGGCTCGGCGCTATTTGGATGGATCGGCGACCGCTATGGCCGCAAGGCTGCGCTCATCGGCTCGAATTTGCTGTTTGGCATTTTCACCTGGATCGCGGCTCACGCCACCAACCTCGACCAGATGTTCTGGCTGCGCCTGATTGCCGGACTCGGCATCGGCGGCGTCATTCCGAATGTCGTTGCCATCAATGCCGAGTCGGCGCCGCGCAGGCTGCGCGCCACATTGGCGCTTGTTACGGTCGGTTGCGTGCCGCTCGGCGGCGCCTTTCCGGGTATTGTGGCCGACCTCTGGGGGCCGACACATGGTTGGCAAATCCTGTTCACCGTCGGCGGCGTCGTGCCGGTTGTCGTTGCCATTGCGGCGATCTTCGCGTTGCCGGAATCGATCAAGTACATGGCGCTGCATGAAAGCCAGCGTGCCCGTATGGTGAAGCTGATCGGCATCATCAACCCTGGCTATAACGTGCCGCCAAATGCCCGCTTCGTGATCGAGGATGAACGGCAGTTTCCCGGCTTCAATCCGGCTTATCTATTTCGCGACGGACTCGCGCTGATCACGCCGCTGTTGTGGCTGTTGTTCGCGTTGAACCTGATGGGATTCTTTTTCCTCCTGAGTTGGACGCCCACGCTGCTGGTGGCGGCCAAGCTGCCGCTGTCGACAGCGGGGCTTGCCATCTCGAGCTTGCAGGTGGGCGGCACCGTCGGCGCGCTATTGCTGGCGCGCTGGTTCGAACGCCAGCAGTTCCTCGCGATCGCGGTGGTGTTTCTGATCTCGGTGCCGATTGTGGCCTTGATCGGCTATGCCGGAATAACGTCGGTTCCCGCGCTGATGATCACAACGTTTTTCGCCGGTTTCTGCGTGCTCGGCGTGCAGACCGGCATCAATGTGGCGGGCGCACTGGTCTACCCGACCTCGCTGCGCGCCAACGGCTCCGGTTGGGAGTTGGGGATAGGGCGGATCGGTTCAATCGTCGGCCCGCTGCTGGGTGCGCTGTTTGTCGGACTGCCGGTGCAGCATCTCTACGCATGGTCGTCGCTGCCGTTTCTTGCGGGTGCGGTCGTTTGTTTTGTGATCCACCGCCTCAATACCGAGCGCCTGAAACAGCGGCCGTATCTGCAACACGCGGAAGTCCTGGCGGAATGACGGTGCGAACTTTTCGCCGCCCTAAGTGATCGGCACGGTCAGCGGATTGTACGAATAGAGCCACTTGTTGCGGTCTTCGCCTTCGTTGCGCTTGGCGAAGCGCGCGCGAATTTCGTCGACCGAGTGCAGATGAAACAGCTCGCGATTATAGGTCGATTGCGCAACCACCTTTGCCGTACGTTCGACCCGATTGCGTTGATAAAGATCGAGCGCCGCAGGAATCGACGGTGTCATATCGAGCGCGCGCGTGAGCACGACGCCGTCCTCGATCGCCATCGCTGCGCCTTGTGCGAGATAGGGCAGCGTCGAATGCGCGGAATCGCCCAATAATGTGACGCGGCCGCTGCTCCATTGCTGCATGGTCGGCCGGGTGTGCATCGACCAGCGATAGCACTGATCCTTGTCGGCGTTGTCGATGATCGCCTGGATGCTGGAATGCCAGCCGCGGTAGTCGTCCTTCAGCTTCTGCCAGGGAAATTTCACCGTCCAGGACTCATCGGATACTTCGGGCGTTTCCACGCATCCCACGAAGTTGAGCAGCGCGCCGCCGCGCAGATAGTAGCAGACCGCGTGCAGGCCCGGTCCGACAAAGACCGACATCACCTTGTCGAGCGCATTTTCGCCGAGCCGTTCGACCGGCACGGTGATGCGCCACGCGGCGTCGCCGGTATAAGTCGCAATCACGTCGCCGATCATTTGCTGGCGCACGACCGACTTGATGCCGTCCGCGCCAATCAGCACGTCGCCGCGCGCGCTGGTGCCGTCCGCGAAATGCAGTTCCACGCCGCTTTCATTCTCGGTGTAGCCGACCGCGCGTTTGTTCAGATGCACGACGTCGGGATCGAATTCGCGCGCCTTGGCCGCGAGGAGTTCGTGGAAGTCGGCACGATGCAGTTGCGTGTAGGGCGCGCCGTGCATGCGCTCATGCTCTTCCGACAGGGAAAATCGCTGTATCTCCTCACCGGTGTCGTGCAGACGGAACACGTAAGCGCCGGGCTGTACGCCGGCTTTGCGGATCGCCGGCTCGAGCCCGAGGTCGCGCAGCACATGCATGGCATTGGCGCTGATCTGGATGCCGGCGCCGATCTCGCCGAGCTTCGGCGCCTGCTCGTAAACCTCGACCCGGTGTCCTGCCTTCATCAGGCATGAGGCGGCGGCAAGACCACCCAGGCCGGCGCCGGCAAAGAGGATTTTGTATTTCGGCATTTCGGCGTGCTTCCTAGAACGGCTCGTAATCGCGCAGGGCCGGCATCACCTTCTCGCCGAACAGGCGGATCGAGCGCATGAGATCGTCAACTGGCAGGTCTGAGAAGTTGAATTCGCCCAGAAACACGTTGAACAGTCCCGCTTCGGCCGCCGCCCTGATTTTCCCGGCTACCGTCTCCGGGGAGCCGATGAATATCAGTTCGTGCCGCATCAGGTAGTCCGGATCGAACAGGTTAGCCATGATTTCCGACGCGCCCGGTTCTCCGCGGCCGATGAATTTCCTGGCGTGTTCGCGTACGCGCTGCTCGAACGTCTCGCCCGGTTGGGCTGGCGGCAGGAAGCCCTCGTAGGCGCGCGCGGCGCGCAAAAGCCCGGTTTCCAGCGCTTTCTCGTCGGTTTCGTCGACGTGCACGATGGTGCAATAGGCGATGTTGGGCTTGTGCGGCCAGCCGGCTTTGTCCCAGTCGCCGAGAAATTTCCTGTAGCGCGGTGCGGCATCGGCGCGCGGGTAGATCAGGAAGTAGCCAGGATTGATGCCGTTGCTGGCGCAGAATTCCAGCGTCTGCGGATCGCGGCTCATCATCCAGAGCGGCGGGTGAGGGCGCTGGAACGGCTGCACCGCGAGCTGCGCGCTGTCGGTATGGAAATCCGTGCCGTGGAACGAGAACGGCTGAGTCTCGCCATAGGCCGCGCGCAGGTAATCCACGAATTCGAGAGTCGGCGATTTGCGCTGGCTGTAGTCGAGGCCGAACGGCTTGAAATAATCCGGATTAATTCCCGGCACGAGCCCGACTTCCATGCGCCCGCCGAGCATCTGGTCGACGATGGCGATTTCTTCCGCCAGCCGCAATGGATGATAGAGCGGCACGACATAGCCCATCGGGCCAAATCGCATGCGGCGCGTTCGTGCGGCGGCACCGACGGCGTAAAGGCTGGGCGAGGAGATCCAGCTTTCGTCCGGCCGGAAATGGTGCTCGACGCAAAAGCCGTAGTCGAAGCCGAGATCGTCGCACAGTTGCAGTTCGCGCCACAGCTCTTCGTAGCGCCGGTGCGGCGTCATTCCGGGCTTGGCCCAGACGTGGCTGAAATGGGCGAACTTCATGCGGATTTTTTTAGCACGTCCCGCAGCCGCTGTGGCGAGACCGGCAATTGCGTCACTGCGCCGGGGCGGCCAAGGGCATCGTCGATGGCGGACGCGATCGCCGCGCCTACGGCGTTGATGCCGCCTTCGCCCGCGCCCTTGAGGCCCAGCGGGTTGAGTGGGCTCGGTGCGTCCTCGCAGACGATTACGCCGATCGGCGGCGTCTCGCGCGCGGTCGGCATCAGGTAATCCGCGAAGGTGACCGAGAGCGGTTCGCCGTTTTCGTCGTAGAGGAATTCTTCGAGCAGAGCACCGCCGATACCCTGCATTACGCCCCCGAGGATCTGGCCTTCTACGAGCATGGGGTTGACGGCTTTGCCGATGTCATAGGCCACAAAATAGCGCTCGACCTTGATGCCGCCTGTGTCGGAGTCCACGGCAACGACGGCAACGTGCACGCCGTAAGGATAGACCATGTGTGCGGAATCGAATTGATCTTCGGCGGTCAGCGGGCCCGCACGCGCGACGTCGCCGAGTGACATCGACGGCCCGGGTTGCCCGCTTTTGCTCACGATCTGTCCGTCGATGATCGTGAGTTCTTCGGCGTTCTTCTGCATCAAATCGGCGGCGGCGGCGAGTGCCTTGTCGCGCAGCTTCACGGCGGCGAGACGCGTGGCTTCCCCCGCCATCACCGTGACGCGCGACGCGAACGCGCCCATGCCCTTGTCGATGCGGTCGGTCTGGCCGTGAATAACGCGAACACCGGCATAGTCGACGCCGAGCGTGTCTGCGCAAATCTGGGCGATGACGGTTTCGACACCTTGTCCAATGGAAGCAACGCCGGTGATGACGTCTATGCGTCCGTCGGGCGCGACTTCGATGCGCACTTTGTCGAACGGGCCGAGCCCGCTTTTTTCCACGAACATCGCGAGTCCGGCACCGACCTTCTCGCCTCTGCTTCGCCGCGCGCGCAGTTCTTGCTGCAGCGCATCCCACCCGGTTGCCGCAAGTGCCTTGTCGAGCAGCAATGCGTAGTTGCCGGAATCGTAGATGATCTCGGTGCCGAGCGTATCGAGGCCGAGCGTGTAGGGCATCGCATTCGTCCCGATCAGGTTGCGGCGACGGATTTCGATGCCATCGACGTCAATCTTCGCCGCAATCGCATCGAGCAAGCGCTCGCGCACGAACGTCGTTTCATAACGGCCGGGTGCGCGGTAGGTGCCGCATGGCGTCTTGTTGGTGAGGCGAATGTGGCCGATGGCGCGATAGGCCGGCACGCGATAGGGACCGGGCAGCATCGCGGCGGCGAGATCGGGTACGGTGGCGGCATGCGTGCGCATGTAGGCGCCGTTGTCGTGAAAAAATTCGCTTTCGATTCCAAGGATGTGGCCGTGTGAATCGATCGCCGCGCGAACCTTGTGATGCTGCTGGCGCGAATGATTGGCCGCGATCAAATGTTCTCGCCGGTCCTCTATCCATTTGACGGGTTTGCGGAATTTCAGCGCGGCGGCACAGGCCAGAACATCTTCCGGATAAAGCTCGCCGCGTACGCCGAAGCCGCCGCCGACATGGCCTTCGTAAAGCTGGACGGATTCCTTTTTACGGCCAAGCAGGTGCGCGATCTGGTCGCGATTCCAATGCGGGACTTTGGCGGCGCCGTGCATTTCGAGAACGTCGCGCGCTTCGTCGTAACGGGCGATCGCGCCACGCGTTTCGATCGGCACGCCGGTATGGCGGCCGATGGAAAGCTCAAGCGAAACAATGGCATATGCGTCTCGAAAGGCGCGCTCGATGTCGCCATAGCCTTTGCGCAGGATGCTCGTTTCGGTGCCACGGTCATCGTCGTAGAAGCCCGGTTCCCCGGTCGCGAGCAATGTTGCTCGCCGCTGATCGACGGAAACCTCGACCAGTTCGGCGGCATCCTCGGCCGCATATTGGTCGGCGGCAAAAACGACCGCCACCGGCTCGCCGACATAGCGGACATAATCGCGTGCGAGCACGTGCTGGCGATAGGGCTCCAACTCTTTGAGGCCGGTGAGACGGAATCCGATCGGCGGAATTTCCGCAACGTCATCTGCGGTCCACACCGCATGCACGCCCGCAAGCGCCCGTGCGGCTTCGGCATCGACATGCAAAATTTTTCCGAGTGCGATCGGCGAACGCACAACGCGCATGTGCAACTGGCCGGGAAATGAAATGTCGGCGGCAAAGCGCCCTTGTCCGAGAAGCAGCGGCCGGTCTTCAAGGCGCGGAACGGAACGGCCGACGAATTTAGCCGGCGTTGTCATTTCCCGCGCATCTCCTTCGCGGCCGCGCGCACGGCCTTGATGATGTTCTGGTAGCCGGTGCAGCGGCACAGATTGGACGAGAGCACGTCGATGAGATCGTCGTCGCCGATGTCGGGTTCGCGTTCCAGGACGCCGACCGCCAGCATCAAAAATCCCGGCGTGCAGAATCCGCACTGCAAACCGTGATGATCCATGAACGCCTGCTGCATCGGATGCAATTTGTCGCCGTCGGCAAGACCTTCGACCGTGCGTATTTTCTTGCCGTCGGCTTGTGCGGCAAACATCAGGCATGAGCGCACCGGCTCGCCATCGACGATGACGGTGCAGGCGCCGCAGACGCCGTGCTCGCAGCCGATATGCGTGCCGGTCTGTCCGCAGTCCTCACGAATGGCATCGACGAGCGTGCGCCGCGGCTCGACCGCGATGGCAT
>JBARCH010000305.1:0-20416 GCA_049793875.1 Pseudolabrys sp.
TCGCCTGCAACGCGAGCCACACCTTCTCAGGCGTGAACGGCATTTCGACATCGGTGGGCGCGCCGACCCGCGCCAGCGCGTCGGCGATCGCGTTGGTGATTGCCGGCAGCGATCCAGTGACGCCCGACTCTCCGGTTCCCTTCACGCCTAAAGGGTTCTTCGGCGACGGCACCGGATGAAACTCGGTATGAATGAAGGGAATGTCCTTGGCGCGCGGCATCGCGTAGTCCATGAAGGTCGCCGTCAGGAATTGCCCGTTGCTGTCGTATTGGCAGTGCTCCATCAGCACTTGACCGAGCCCCTGACAGACACCGCCATGTACCTGGCCATGCACGATGGGCGGGTTGATCACGGTGCCGACGTCATCGACGGCGACATAACGCTCGACCGTCGTCTTGCCGGTGTCCGGATCCAGTACCACTTCGCAGACGTGACAACCGTTGGGGAAATGCATATCGGGAGCGATGTATTCACCCTCGGAATCGAGCAATTCGGTCCCCGCCGGAAACGTCGCCGGCTGCTCGCGCAGCAACCTTGCAAGCTCAAGCAGGCCAACGGCTTGATCGGTGCCTACAACGCGGAAGCTGCCACCGAAGAATTCCAGATCGGATTCCTCGACTTCGAGTCGGTGCGCGGCCGCCTTGCTGCCCTTCGCGATGATGATGTCGCAGGTCCGTGACAGCGCCGAGCCTGCCATAATCATGGAGCGCGAGCCGACGCTGGCGAAGCCCAACGCCGGCAGTTGCCGGCTGTCGCCCTGACGCAGTTCGATCAGGTCATAGGGAATGCCGAGCCGGTCGGCGACGACCTGCGGAAACGACGTTTCGTGGCCCTGCCCATGTGACTGGGTCGCGACGTGGAGCAGCACGCGGCCATCGTCGCCGAAACGAATCTGCGAGCTTTCCTGCCACGAGCCTCCGACGCATTCGAGAAAATTGGCGATGCCCAGACCGCGTATCAGACCTCGCTTCCTGTCGGCGCGCGCGCGAGTCTCGAAACCGCCGAGATCGCTCAGGCCCAGCGCCTTGTCCATAATCGCTTCGAACTCGCCGCTGTCGTAAAGCCGGCCGCTCGGCGACAGATACGGGATCGACGACGCCGGAATAAGATTGCGCCGGCGCAAATCGATCCTGTCGATCTTCATTTCGCGCGCCGCCTCGTCGATCAGACGCTCGACGATGTAGGAGGCCTGCTCCCGGCCGGCGCCGCGATAAGGTCCGATCGGCGCCGTGTTCGTCATGACGGAGAGAACACGCACGTGGACCATCGGCGTCTTGTAGACGAGCGGCATGCCCCAGGGGGTATTGCGGATCGAGCCGTTCGGACCGTTGCAGCCGAAATAGGCGCCCATCGCGGCATAGATGTTTGCGCGGATCGCCGTGAATTTGCCATCGGCATCGAGCGCAAGGGCGCAATCGATGACGGCGTCGCGCGCATGGTTGTCGGAGAGCAGGTTTTCTGTGCGCGTAGCGTGCCATTTCACCGGGCGCTTCAAGGCCCGCGCGGCAAACAGCAGGGCGACATCCTCCGGATAGGGTTGTTCCTTTGAGCCGAACGCGCCGCCGACGTCATAGGTCAGGATATGAACCCTGTCGTCCGGGACCTTGAACACCTGGTCGCACAGCACGCGGAGCATGTAGCGTACGCCCTGGCTAGGCGTGACCCAGATATATCTGTCGTTCTCGACGTCGTAGTTGGCAATGCTGGTGCGCGGTTCAATCGCGTTGGCGAAGATGCGCGTGTTGCGAAGCTTCAGCCGCGTCACATGCGCCGCAGCCGCGAAGGCCGCATCCACTTCGGCGGGATCGCCGGTTTGCCAGTCGATGGCGAGGTTGCCCGGCGCATCGGACCAGATCGCGGGCGCGCCGTCCGCGGTCGCCGCTTCGACGTCGGTCACGCAAGGCAAAGGATCGATATCGGCGTGAATCTGAGCGGCAGCATCGGAAGCCTGATTGGCCGTCTCCGCGATCACCAAAGCGATCGGCTCGCCAACATATCGCACGCGAGTCTGGGCCAGCCCCGGCCGCGGCGTATCCAGCGTCTTGCCAAGCTCAAAACCTTTAAGGGGCAGCCGGTGGATGAATCCGACCCCGGCACGCTTCAGATCCTCTCCGGTGAAGACGGCGACGACACCGGGCATAGCCGCGGCCTCGACGATATCAACGCTGCGAAGCGTTCCGTGTGCATGGTCCGAGCGTGCGAAGGCGGCATGCAACTGGCCCGGAATATCGATGTCGTTCGTGTAGCGGCCCGCGCCCGTGAGAAAGCGGGCGTCCTCGCGACGAAGCACACTTCGCGCAATGCCGAAACCGCCATTCTGCTCGCCTGAGTCCGGATGCACGCTCACTTGCGCCCTGCTCCTCCTTCACACGCCACGCAACATCGCAGGCCGGACATGATCCCCGCCCGCGTCATTCATCGATGATTAGCCATCGGCGTGGAGCACCTTGCCTTCCGCAGATACCGAGTTGGCGCTCACCAACACGAACGCAATCATGCACGCCTCGGGGCCACGGTTTACCCAGTTGTGAATGGTGCCGCGCTGCACCAGCACGTCGCCAGCCTTCAGCTTCACCACCACACCGTCGTCGAGCTCCATCTCGATCGCACCCTGCATCAGAACGGCATAATCGATCGAGTCGGTTCGGTGATTGCGCGGAGTGACACCAGGCTCGTAGCGGACGACGCGGAACACGGTGCCGCCATCGACAGTGGTCTTGAAGGCCGCTTTCGTTGGATCGGAGAAGCCGTCATTGTCGACGGGAAAGCCTTTGGTCGACCACACCACACAAGACGACGCGCCCGGGCGACTGGAGACGACATTGGTCGCGATCTCGTCGATTTCGACCTTGGCGTTACCCTCGGCAGTGTGGCCGGTGACGACGCGACGAATTTGCAGACTCATTGGTGCTTTTTTCCTGTGCGAATAGACAAGCCGGTCAGCCGTGGGATTCGGTGCGCTTGAGAAAGTCGGTGAAGATGGTCGCGAGATGCGGCTCGACATCACGCCATTCCTTGCGATCCCATTCCTTCAGAAGGTCGTTGTCGGCGCGCTTCGAGACCACGTCCTCGTGCAATTCGCTGTTGGGAATGAGCCGCGCCGCCTTCCGCGCTGTCATGGGCGTGTGAATGACGTCATTGCCGGCCACCAGGCACGCCGGCGCCTTGATGGCGTTCAGATCGGCCTCGCTGGCACCGACGATCGGCAGCGACGCCGAGGCGAGAAAGCGCTCGCGCCAGTAGTCCATCACCTTGATGAACTCGTTGACGTCGGTCTTGAGCAGGCGCTCGCGGTTGGCCGGACGCGCCGCGATGCATTCGGCGAAATGCTCGCTGTCGCAAACCGCCTGCATGCCGCCAGCGCGCGCCAACTTGATGTATTGGCCGTAATAATTCTCGGACAGTCGGTCGACCGCTTCCTGCCCGCCGGTGACGCGCCACAGCAACAAGCCGCGCAGCCCGCCCGGATGGCGCATGGCATAAAGAATGGCGAGCCGCGCGCCAGCGGAGGAGCCGCCGACGTACATCGGCAGAGCGCCAAGCTGCTTGCCGAGATCGTAAAGGTCGTCCGCCCAGACTTCGTGCTCGGACGCCGAGCCGTCGAACGCGACCTCGGACGAGCCGCAATTGCGCCGATCGTGCAGCAGCACACGGTAGCCGGACGCAGCGAGCGCCTTCGACAGGGTCACAAGCTCGCCATAAGAACGGCGGCTGCCCGGCGTCAGCGCGATGAACGGACCGCGGTCGCCGATAATCTCGTAATGAATCTGAACTCCACGAACGACGGTATCAGGCATGTTTCAATCCTGTGCGGACGGCGGAAATCCCGGATGAACTGGCAGTGCGGTTTACGCGCGATCATCGGTCGGCGGCGCGCGTCATCAGTCGACTGGTTGGATGTTGAAGCGTTTCACCATGCTGGCATTCCATTCATAGTCTTGGCGAATGGCCACCCTGGTTTCTTCCGGCGTGGCTGGCTCCGGCACGACACCCTGATTCAGCAGCACCGTCTTGAACTTCGGATCCTCCATCGCCCGCCGCAACAGTCCATTGAGCTTATCGACGATCGGCTTCGGCGTACCCTTGCGCGCAACGACCGTGTAGAGATTCTCCAGGACGAAGTCCTGATAGCCGAGTTCAACGAGCGTCGGCACGTCCGGCGCAGCCGGCGAGCGCTTGCGGCCGGTGATGGCGAGCGCCTTGATCGAGCCGCCTTTCACCAGCGGCAAGCTCGACGAGATCGCGTCGTAATAGGCATCGACAACGCCTTTCATCACATCGGTCACCGCAGGCGCCCCGCCGCGATACGGAACATTGGTGACGGGAATGTCGAGCAGGCCGCGTGTCATGCCGTTGACGATCTCGCCGACGCTGCCGCGGCCTGGCGTCGCGATGGTAACGCCGTTTGGCTTGGTCTTGGCGTGTGCGATGAATTCCTTGACGTTGGAGGCTGCAAATTTCGGATTGACGTCGAGGATCAGAGGAACACGGGCGACCAGTGTGATTGGTTCAAAGTCGTCGATGCTGTATTTAAGATTCTTGTAGAAATTCGGATTGGTGGCGAACGGCGTCGAACTCGCCATGTAGAGCATGTAGCCGTCCGGCCGGGAGCGCGCGACCTTCTCGGTGCCGAGGATCGTCGCCGCGCCGGGAACATTTTCAACAATGACGCTGACGCCAGTATATTCGCTGAGCTTCTGCGCGAGCAGCCGCGCGATGATGTCGGACGTGCCGCCTGCGGCGAAGGCGACGACAACGGTGATGGTCCGATTGGGGTAATCGGTTTGCGCCGACGCGGGCCGGAGAGCCAGCACCACGAACGCAACAAGAAGAGCAATGGTCCTGGGCAGCGACCCGATCCGCATTGTCTCCTCCCTTTATAGCGGTCTGCGCCAGATGAACCGTGCGCCGGACGGCAATAATCGTCCAATATCGATTTGTCGGTTAGCCATAACCGTGTAGCATCCCCATGTGAGCAGCCGCCTCTCAACGGCTTCCGCAATTTTCCTCAGGGTTTCAGAACGTTACGAGCTTCCAGCCTTCCGGTTTTGCTTCGGATCAAACTCATGGACATGGCGCGACAGCTTCAGAACCTGCTGGCGGTGATAGAGAGAGGCAGCCTCGGAAAAGCGGCCGAGGCGCTTCACATCTCGCAGCCGGCGCTGACCAAAAGCATGCGCCGCCTCGAAGAACAGCTCGGCGTCCCGCTGTTCTATCGGGACGCACGGGGCATGCGGCCGACTGTCTATGGCGAAGTTCTGCGCGCGCACGCCCAGGGAATTACGATCGGCATCGAACAGGCGCTTCGCGAGATCGCGGCGCTGCACGCCGGCTCCGAGGGCACTATCCGCGTCGCCGCCGGCCCACTCGTGACCAACGAGATTTTGTCTAGGGCCGTGGTCCGGCTGATGCGGGAGCGGCCGAAGTTGCGCGTCAGCATTCACACCGCGATCGGCAACACGAGTGACGATCTGATCGCCGGCAAATACGACTTCATCCTCGCCCTCCTCCCTCCGGGCAACCCGCCCGATTGGCTGTCGCAGGAGCCGATATTCAACGACCGAATTGCCATCGTTGCCCGGTGCAGTCATCCGCTGGCGCAGCGGAAGCGCACCAGCGTGCGTGATCTGGTCAAGGCGAGCTGGGTGCTGCCGGTGGCCGGCCACTATCACAGGCGCCGGCTCGAAAACATGTTCGAGGAAGAGCATCTGCCGGCTCCGGTGCCGACGGTGGAATGCGCTTCAACCGATTTCATCAAATCGATCGTGGCCGAGAGCAACCATCTCGGCGTGATAGCGGCGATGGGGCTGAACACCCACAAAGACCGGGACGTCTGCGAAATCTCCTTCCGCTCGCCGTTCATGGTGCGGCCGATCGGCGTCCTGTGGCGCAAGCATCAGATTCTGTCGCAGCCGTGCCTGCTTCTGATTGGCGCACTCAAACAGGTCTGTTCCGAAATCCGCACAACGGCCTAGTTTGAGCGGTGGAATTAAGAGCTAAAATTTTTTATCCCGCGCCCCTGCCGCCAGCCAAGCGGTAGTGAAGCCGCTTCACTGGCGCCTTCTCTTTCGTTATATCGACGCCAATTACTAGCTGCGCGCCGCGTGGAGAATTCATGATCTCAAGGTACACACGGGTAAACCTGCTGATCGGCACGGGCCATTTCCTGTCGCATTTTTACCAGCTCTGTTTGCCGCCGCTATTCATTGTGTTGCAGCGGCAGTTCAACATCAGCTTTGCCGAACTGGGCCTCGCCGTCGTGCTCATGACCGGGACTTCGGCAGTGTTACAGACACCGCTTGGGTTCCTGGTCGACCGCTATGGCGCCCGCCCCTTCCTGATCGGCGGCACGCTGATCATGTCGCTGTCGATCTCAGCGATGGCCTTCACCACCGCCTTTTGGCAGATACTCGCCTTGGCGTTGATCTCCGGAATCGGCAATGCCGTCTTTCATCCCTGCGACTATGCCATTCTTGCTGGTTCGGTTCCTCCCGAACGAATGGGCCGATCTTTCGCCCTGCATAGCTTTTCCGGCAATGTAGGCTTCACCTTGGCTCCTCCGACGATCGCAGTATTGTTGAGCGTCATGGGTTGGCGCGACGTGCTGCTCGTGGTTGGCGGCCTTGGATTGCCGGTGGTGGCGGCCGTCATCTGGCAAAGCAGCATCCTGAGCGATCAGACACGGAAACATACGGCCGCGCGCGGCATGTCGATGCGCGAGTTGTTACTCGATCGTACCCTGTTCCTCTTCTTCCTGTTCTATTTCCTTGGCGCCATGGCGAGCGGTGGCGTCCTGGCGTGGCTGATTACCGTGCTGCACGAGGTGAAGGGGCTCGATCTTGCAGTCGCCTCCATCGCGCTCACGGCCTATATGGCCGGTAGCGGGATCGGAGTGCTGCTTGGCGGATGGGCGGCCGACAAATCCGCCCGCTATCTCGCAGTGTTTGTTGCCGGTCTCACCACCTTCTCGGCAATGACGATCTTGGCCGTCGACATTCTGCCTATGGCCAGCATCGTTGCTGTCGGCCTGATGTTTGCTTCCGGCGTCGGTCTTGGCGCCAGCCGAACGCCGCGCGACGTGATGCTCAAGGATGCAGCACCGCCCGGTCAAATCGGCAAGGTTTTTGGTTTTGTCAGCGCCGGTTTGCCGCTCGGCAGTGCCGTAACGCCCGTGCCGTTCGGCTACCTGATAGACCACGGCCGGCCCGAAATGGTGCTCGTCCTGGCGGCTGGGTTTTTGTTGGCAAGTATTCTCTGCATGGGAAGCGCCAAGGCATTGGCAAAGCGTGACGTGACACCAAGTGCCGCGGAGTAACACCGGGTATCGGCCATGCCGGCCGCCGTCGCGTTCGGTTGACCGGAGGCTGACAGGATCGACGTGTATGCCTATCGCCAGTGGCGGGCATGGGGATGGGTTCTGTACCCGTCATAAGTGGACAACTCGCGATGTCCGTGCCGGCAGACGCCCGCGGGTAAAGTGCCCCCCTCGACTGGCCATATGGGCGACCCGCGCATCGCAGCCGGGATTTTCGAACATGTCAGGCACTGTAAGCGTCTATTTCTCACACCCTTGTAGCGCGGTGTCGGGATCGCGATCTGCTCTCGCCCGCAATTTGCAGGTGAAGAACGAGATGGCGGCGAGAGGTGGAAGATCGACGGGCCGATCACCGTGCCGATGCGCGGGCCGTAGCTGCCCCTGAACGCCATGAACGCTAAGGCCGCAAAGCCTAAGCTTGCGGTGCCGACTTCAGTTTCGAATGGACTCGGGGCCCAGTCGATGAAGCGCGATGCCATCTCCTGGAAAAAGACGTGCATGACGAAATTGGGAAAAAAGCACAAACCCAGCGCGAACAGAGGATAATACGACAAGAGTGCTTCAATTGCGATCTCGCGGCATTTTGGCCCGCGCAGGATAACGAAGACGGCGGGGATGAAGCCGAGAACGAGAAAACTCAGGCATAGTTCGAGAGAACGAAGAAGATGATGGCGCGCATGTTTCTTTCCGTCATGACGGAAAGCGCAAATCATGTCACAGACGTGCGCCACGAATGTGCGCGGCTGCGGGTTCAGCGAAGCCGGGAGGTCGATCGGTAAGCCGATGAAGCTTCGATGCCCTGTGTCCTCCGCCCCAGCGGACAACTGAGATCGCGCTATCGGACGGTCGATTGCTCCGGCAGCCAGAACACAATTTTGCGACGGGCGAACTGCATGATGGTATTGAGAATTATTCCCATGAGCCCGAGGACAAGCAGAACAGCGAACATGCCGATCACATCCATGCTGTAGTTCATCTGCAGCAATAAATAGCCGAGCCCTGCCTTGGCACCAATAAACTCTCCGACGATGGCTCCCAGGACCGACATCACGATGCCTATATTGAGCCCCGCAAAGATGTAGGGCAAAGCCTCCGGAAGTTGAATGTACCAGAATATCTTGGTCCGGCTTGCCGACAGCGAGCGCATGAGTTCGATCTTCTCCGGCGGCGTCGATTTCAAGCCGACAATTGTGTTCACCAGCATTGGAAAAAAGGCCACCATTGCCGCAATCACAACCTTGCTTTCGACTCCAAACCCGACCCAGATCAGAATGAACGGCGCGATCGCCACTTTCGGCAGTGTCTGCAGTGCAACAATGTAAGGATACAGCACCACCTCGACGATCCGTACTTGGCTGATGACCATGCCGCACAGGAAAGCGGCAACCGCAGCGACGACAAATCCGAGGAAAACTTCCAGCAACGTGGCCTGCAGCGCCGCCGTAAACAAACCGGTACGAAAGCCGTCGATCAGCGCCCCGATAATCCGCGAAGGAGCCGGCAGAAGCAGTTCACTGACGTGAAAGCTCCTGCAGCCGATCTCCCAGATTGCAAAAATGAAAACTCCGAATAACACCACAAGCAGGCGCTGAGTAAGCGCCTCGCGTTTCCACGCGAGGCGCCGACGCGAAACCGCGATGCGCGACTGCTTTGTGGTAGTAGCGGTCGTCATGCCGGCTCCGATCACGGGATCTTGAAATCTTTAGCCTGCTGTACGATCGCAGCCGCATCAAAGTCATTCATCTTCGCGATCAATTCGTTCGTGTAGTAGGCGTTGATGTCGATCGATTTCGGTAACTGGCCCGTCTCAACCAGATAGTTCTGAAATTTCGTCATGTAATCGGCGGGCAGGTCGCCATAATGCCCGGTCTTGAAGGCATTGCGCGATTGTATCGGCACGCGGACGCTTGCCACGATCGCAGCGTTTTTCAGCAGCTCCGGCGTCTCGCCCTGACGTGGGACCGATTGAGGATAGACTTTCCAGTGGGCCTTCACCGACGCCACTGGATTGGTCTCCTGGAAAAGCTGCGCCTTGGCAATTGCGCGCGCAAGCCCAATTAGGACCTCCGGTCGTTTCTTCAAATCTTCTGCGCGCACGACGATTGAACCTGCGATAGAGGTGTCTGCGCGCGGATCGGTATAGATTTTCTCGAACTTGATCCCGCTTAACTCCATCTGCTTGTAGGCCTCATCCCAAAGCCCGAGAGCCTGTACCTGACCGGAGCGCAACGCCGAGGCGGCACGGGCCCCGACTCCGACCTCTACGACAGAGAAATCCGAGTTTTGCAGGCCAGCGCGCTTAAGCAAAGCCTTGGTGTAGTTCGTGCCAGAGCTCGCAAAACTGGACACGCCAATCGTGTGGCCTTTCAGACCTTTGAGAGAATCGATCCCTTTTCCTTCCGGCACAGCAACGCCGAAGATATCTCCGCGCAATGTCGTATAGATGATCTTCAGATCGACACCCTTCTGTACCGCCAGCATCGCCGTCACCGGGCTGGCGATGGCGGCATCGGCTTTGCCGCTGATAACAAGCTGGACGGCGGCCGAGGAGCCCGGTGTAGTGATAACGTCGACATCAAGCCCTTCCTTTTTCCAATAGCCGAGATAGGCAGGCAAAGAGCTGTCGATCGCAAAACTCGGCGTCAGATTGGGAAGCGCATGCGCGAGGGTTATCTTGGTCTCAGCCTGAGCGGCGCCGACCAGCAACAGTCCGGCGAGTACTCCTCCAAAAACAGATCCAACCAATCGCATTTTTTCCTCCACTTTTTATGGTTGCTCGCGCTTCTTCAATTCACGCGATTTCTTCATTCCAGGTGACCGTCGGCGTTCAGTAGTCCACGGATGTGCGTCACAATCCGTCCAAATTCCGGACTACCCATCGATTCAAGCGTACGCGGTCGCGGAATGGCCACTTGAACGATCTCCGCGAGGCGGCCGGGACGCGACGTCATTACCGCTACGCGATCGCCGAGGAATACGGCTTCGCTGATCGAATGCGTGATCAGGACGACGGTTTTGCCGGCCTCCATCCAGATGCGCTGCAGCTCGATGTTCATGCTCTCGCGCGTGAGTGCATCGAGAGCGCCGAACGGCTCGTCCATAAGCAGCAAAGTCGGGTTGTGGATGAGTCCACGCGTCAACGCAACGCGCTGCTGCATGCCGCCCGACAACTCGCCCGGATATTTGTCCTCAAAGCCAGCGAGACCCACCAATTTCAGCAGGCTGCGCGCGCGCTCACGGTAAAATTGCCGATCCAGACCGAGCACATCGACCGGCAGCATGACATTCTGCAGCACGGTTCGCCATTCGAGCAATGTTGCCGCCTGAAACACCATCCCAATGTCGCGGCGGGGTCCCTCGATCGGTTCGCCAGAGAGCATCAAGGTTCCAGACGTCCGCAGAATCAAACCAGCGAGCAGCTTGAGGAGCGTGCTTTTGCCGCAGCCGCTCGGGCCCACCACCGTGACGAATTCACCGGTACCGATGGTCAAATCCATCGACTCAAGCGCCCTGACTTGCCCTCCGTCGCGCGTATCGTAAGTTTTCGACAATCGATCGCAGACGATCGCCGGATGCGACCCTTCGGCACCGTTGTTTTGTACGTTCAGCACGTCAGTTCACACGCGTTCTGATCATCATCGTTTCTCAGCGCCAACACCTTAGTGCATTTATTGTGCAATAATGCTGCCACCACATCTAGAGGCGGAACGACGCATTCGCATGTCAGTTCGCTCGCGGTTTGCGATTGCACAAATCGAGAGCCGTCGCGAGATAAACCCGCGCCGCTGTTACGACGTCATCGATCAGTACGTGTTCCCCAACTGCATGCATGCCGCCACCTCGGGCATCTGGATGCATGCGCCCCCCTGGCCCAAAGACAACGCAAGGAACGCCATAAGCGGAAAAGTGTACGGCATCGGCGCCAGGCCGCCGCATAATCGCGGCAGGACGCTCTCCCATTACCGCCGTCTGCGCCTTTCCGAGAGCATCGACCACAGGCAAGGATTCCTCGACCACCGTCGGCGGATCGCTGACATAGACATATACGGGCGGCTCCGGCATGCCGGTGCGCGCCGCAAAATTGGCGAGAACGGTACGTAACTCACGCTTCACGCTGTCGACCGTTTGTCCTGGTACCGTCCGAATATCGAGATAGAGACTACATTCGTGCGGGTTGCGCGATAGCCTCCAAGGCGCACCACCTCGAATGCATGCGATCGTGACGTTCGCGTGCTCATTCATGTAGTGATGCCGTTGTTGATAGGCGGCGGCCCAATTCACGATATCGTTCTGCAGCTCGTGCATAACCGCGATGGCGTTGACGATGCCGGGCCGATGTGCGAGCGCCGAGTGTGCAATCGTTCCACCGCCCACAGTAATGCGCAACCAGATTGCGCCCATGTTCGCATTAGAGATACGCAGCCCCGTGGGCTCGACCAGAAGCGCGTAGTCCGCGGTGACACCATGCGTCACCATGTACTTGCTGCCCGTGCCGTAGCCGGAATAATCGACGCCCTGGAATTCCTCGACTGGAGCCTTTTCGATCTCACCGACTACGGCACCAAGCGAAATATCGCCGTCCAATTTTATTCCAGCTTTAATGATCGCCTCGATGGCGACGAGAGCGGCGGCTAGACCACTCTTCATGTTGTTGGCGCCGAGTCCCCACATCCATCCGTCTCGAACGACCGCTTTCGGTTTGAAACCGGCCCCATCCAAATGTTTCTCCTCGCCGCTATACGAGGTGTCCATGTGACCGGTAAACAGCAAGTTCATTCCAGTGCCGTTACCACGCAGATGGCCGACAGCATTAGGGCGACCTTCATCCACCAACTGCAATTCAGTCTCGAGTCCGGCCTTTCGCATCCGTTCTTCAAGATAGTGCGCCATTCCGATTTCACGCCCCGTCGGGCTGGCGATGTCGACCATATCGGCGAGCGCGCCGCGCACGATTCCAGGCTCGATGTAGGCCGATGCTTTCGAAAAGGCTGAATGGTCGGCGTCCGATTTTCCGGCATCTCTTGGATCGGCCATGTGTGTTATCCGCCATTAATGTCGTTGCAAAAGGATCAGTTTATGGTCTTATGACCATAAACTGATGTCAAGCACCTACGGCCGCAGGAAGGTTGTAATGTCGGCAGTGAGTACACGGGTCGCAACGCGATGAAACGACAACCTCGTATCACCTCGCTGGGCTATACACTCCTCAGCCTGTTGGCTCGCCGCAGCAGGACCGGTTACGAATTGTCACGCTTCACGGCACCGCCACGCAGCGTCGCTCTGTGGTCGGCTAATCACAGTAATATCTACAAGGAACTCGCGCGACTTACTGAGCACGATTACGTTCGCTTCAGGACTGTGAAACAAGCGCGCCCGCAAGATAAGAAAATTTACAGCATCACGGCACAGGGTCTCGAGCGATTGCGGCGCTGGGCAATTGAACAGCCACGGCCGGAGGTCATCCGTCGTGAACTCAACATCAAGGCGCATGCCGCGTGGCTCGTCGACCCGGCGGAATCGGCAAAGCTCTTCCGCCGACAATCGAGCGAAAGCCGCGAGCAAATCGACAAATTGTCGGCGCATTGGATCTGGCTGCAGCGCGAAAACGGCTTAACAGCGCTGCCGAAGCCTCCGCATCCGTTGTTTGGCACGCGCGCGGCCATCCAACTGGAGATCGCCTACCGAAAAGTTCTGATCGAGTGGTGCAACTGGGTCGAACAATCGCTCAATCGGGCGACACAAGCCGGCGCGCCGCCCACCTCCCGCTCGGCAACAGGGCGCAGCCGCATCAATCGTCGTGACAAACTCATCAGTGCAACCTTAGAGGAGTGACTATATGATACGCAGGCTTTCCGCCTCCGGATCGACCGACGCTATTCCTGGGGTGCACTTGGTGCTGATCGTGGCAGGTGCCGGCGCGTGCCCTGACGTTCCATAACCTGTCATTCGGCGAATCTGCGTTCGTTTGATTTAAAATGGTCGAACGTCGTTGCGCGTCGGCTAAATCGCCAAGTGCGGTCAGGACATGCCGGTCGAAACGTCCTCCAAATCCGACTAGCCCTTTGCGGCGACTGCGCGCCGGTTGCGGCGCTCCATTTCGAAGCTATCTTACCAGCCACAAGGAAATCTCTCTGAGTGTGAGACTGCGTGGTGGCGGACGCAGTCGCTTTCGAACGCGTCTCTGCCTGCCAATTCCCTGCTAACAGGGAAAAGGACGGGGATTTTTTCAGATTTGGCGCTTCATCCGGAATTGATGCCCTAATTAGTCCAATGACTCGGGGATTTAGAGCCAATTCACTATTACGCGGATCAGGGAATTTCCCGAAACGAACAGGGAATTTCCAGATCCTATCAGGGATAGCCGCAGCACAGTGTAAGCGTCCATTTCTCACACCCATGTAGCGCGGTGTCGGGATCGCGATCTGCTCTCACCAGCCGCGCCGTATTCGTTGCGCCTCTCGGCTGGCCACGATTCACTTTCCCATATAAGCGACAGCCTCGACTTCCAGCATCGCCAACGGATCGACGAGATGGACGACCTCGACAAGCGTCGATGCCGGCCGCGCGTCGCCAAATATTTCCTTGCGCACGTCCCACACCGCGGTCTTGTCGCGAATATCGACTAGAAAAAAATTGATCTTCACGACATTCTTGAGACTTCCACCTTCCGCCCGCAACATGGCTTCCATATTCTTCAAGACCTGTCGCGTCTGCGCCTTAACGTCTCCCACACCGACGAGCCGGCGCTCTTTGTCCCAAGGCATCATTCCGGACACGTAGAGGAAATCGCCTGCCCGAACTGCGTTGGCTGTAGGGCTACCGAATTTTGGTGGATAGGCGACTTCGTCGCTAAGAATTTCATGGACGCTCATCACATGACCTTCGTTCGCAAGCTCAGGAAGGGCTCGATTTCCATGGTGACGTTATCGCCGGGTTTCAAAAAGAGCTCGGCAGCATTCGCCTGTCCAACCGCGACACCGCCAGCAGACCCGGTCGCAAATACATCACCGGCGCGAAGGGGCATATAGCGAGAGAAGTGCTCGATGATGGCCGGTGCTTTGTAAATTTGACCGCGTGTATTGAAACGCGTGCGGCGTTCGCCATTGACCGAGCAGTTGAGCCAAAGATCATTGATATCTTTGATCTCGTCGATGGTAACGATGTAAGGCCCAACAGGACCGAAGCCCGGCATGTTCTTGGCGGTCCAAAACTTTGTGCCGGTTTTGGCTTCCTTCTTCTGAATTTCACGCGCGGTCAGATCGTTGAACGCCGTAATCGCAATAACATGCTCCATCGCCCGGTCTTTTGGAATACGGTAGCCTGGCTTGCCTATGACAAAAGCGAGTTCAGGCTCGTAATCGAATTCAACGATACCTTGTGGACGCGCGACTTCCGCGTCCTGCCCGACCAGCACCGTATTGAGCTTGAGGAAACCCGTCGGCTCATCCGGAATTTCTTTGATCAGATTCGTCCGGACCAGTTCTTCCAGATGGTCTTGATAATTTTTTCCAACGCAGAAGAACATGCTTGGATCGGGTATCGGCGGAAGCAGTACCACCTCGCGTTCCGAAATAGTCTTTCCGGAAGCGCGCTGCACCGTCTCTCTAACCTTGCCAAGACCGGCGATGCCATCGGCCAAAATAGACTTCAAGCTCGTCACACCCATCGCGTCGGTCAAATCGAGCAACCCATCGCCGACTAAGGCGCCGACCCGCGGCAATCCGCCCTTAGATTGGGTGAAAGTACCAAGTTTCATAACATGTTCCCGTGATTTAACGCCTCAGCCATTCACTGCGATGGACTCTGCCTTTGCTTTCCGTCCCTTCGCCTTCACGACAAGATCGTCGTAATTGCCAATACTCTTCAATGCGCGATCCACTTCGGCATCGACATGCTCCCAGCGGAAGAAGTGCCAAACGCGGTTCATCGCGACGTGCGGCGCGCCGTTGTAGAACATTTCGTACTGGGTATGCCGGCTCGCGAATTCGGTGCCGACCAAATCCCACGCCAAACGCATGATCTTGTAGCGCTCGATCGCCTTTTCCTTGTCCTCAAGCGTAAAGCGCGAATAAAGGTCAGACGTTACCGGGTTGTCGAAGACAGAAATATCGGCCGGCTGCTGGAAAGAGTGGCTGCCCAGTAACTTGCGCGCGATTTCCATGAAACGGGGGTAGGTCCGTGTGGTCCAAGCCATGGTCGCGTACATTGCCTGCCGGTCTTGTGCAACGAAACCATTTGGCCATGTTTCGAGATTGGCGTTCTCGGCCTCCACAAGCCCTTCGACCATTGCCACCTGCATCGCCAGTTCCGACAAAATATCGCGCACAGCCGGTACGGCCAGAATGCCATTAATGTCTGTGACCTTCTTCAGGACGCCAAGTATAAAGCGCAGCTTCGCCAGCAGCCGGATGTGCGCCTGTATATTGCCAAGAACGTGTGCCGGCGTATCGGCAAATGCCGCGCGCGCCATGTCCACGCGGTTATAAGTAAACACCCGCTCCCAAGGCACCATCACATTATCGCAATAGACCACCGCGTCGGTCTCGTCGTACCGATACGCCAGCGGATCATCCAGTTCACTGGTCGCCAGTTGCGCAAATGGGCGCCTCGACAACAGCGTAAGTCCAGGCGTATTGACCGGGAGCGCGAATGTCGCCGCGAAGCGTTCGTTGCCTTGCGCGAGCGCCTGAAAATTTCCGAACAGGATTTCATCCGCGAGAATGGCACCGGTTGCCAGCACCTTAAATCCGGAGACGACGATGCCGTTGTCCTTCTCAGCAACTACCTGCAGACCCGCCTGCTCTCCCCACTTCGAGGTCGGCAATGAGGTCTGCTTGGTCGTGACGACGGAGTCGGCACTTTTCACACTCGCTGGCGGGACAATGGCGTAAGTGATAAAAAGGTCTTTCTCGCGCGCCAGTTGATAGTAACTCTTAACATTGGCGGCGAAGCCGTCATTGTGCACGTCGAGAATTTCGGGACAGCATGCCATGCCCGAAACCCAGCCCGCGACGTGATCGGGTGAGCGCCCGAACAAGCCCCATGTGACTTCCGACCATGCCGTGTGCAGGCGATTGCGCGCGTCGATATCCTGCCTATGGCGCGGCAGTAGCCACATATTGTTGTAGCGCTTTCCGTCAGCGTCCTTGAACGTAAGCTTGTCGGCGTTAGCCTTATCAGACGAAACGTCGTAAAGGCTCGCAACCGTCTTTGCCGCATTTGCAAATGCCGGATGTGCGGTCACGTCCTTGATCTGCTCGCCGCCAATGAAGGTGGAACTGCTTCTTGCCCTCAGGGACTGCAGATAGTCTGATCCGCTTCGCATCGTCTTCTCTCCACTATGACTCGTGTTCCGGCAGGCTCGTACTCTCAAAGCAATGGCGGCGCGGACAGTTCGTTGATGATCTTGTTCTTGATTATCTTGGCGTAGCGGGCCGGCGGCGGCGTGCAACGGCTTCGGCCGACATAACGGGGCACGCCAGAGGTGAAGCAGCAAACACACGACGTAACGTCGCCGTTTTTGAGCCCTTCCAGCGCGGTCTTCTTACTGCCTCCCAGGGCTGCGTCGAGCAGAAGAATGTCCGCATCCTTACCTGGCTGCAGAAAGCCCGAATTGAGCCGATAAACCTTGGCATTGTTGCCGGTTGCTGCAGCAATCAGCATCTCGGGCGCAAGATCGCTCAAGCACGACATTTCTGCGATCGTCTTAATCATGCCTTGCGGCATGACGCCGGTTGCTGTCGGCGTATCGGTCGCGATCAAGAGGCGGTCGTAGCAATTCTTTTTCAACACCAGATTAAGCGTAAGAAGCGCCGTGCGAATATTGCCGGCCTGCACGATCTGCAAAGCGGCTTTTGTTTCGTCGATCACCATTTCAAAATCTTCGTCTGGCATCGCGATCGGCCCACCATTTACGTGGAACGAAACGTCCGGCTGCATCGCAACAAGGTGCTTCCCGAAAATCGAATTCGCCAAATTGAGCGATGCTCCGCCAGTATGAACATTGGTGATCATGCCGGCGTTCTTTGCAGCCTGGATGAGTGGGACATAATCGAAAGGTGTCTTCACATCGCCGAAGCCGGCTTTAGCCAGCCAAATGCCTTTGGCAGCCAACTCCTTGAAATCCGCCTCGGTCATTCCCGGTTCCAGAATGACGTTGCCACCGTGAACCCGCATGCCACCGGGGCGAAGATTGTCCCAGCACTGTTTGGCTGCAACGGCGAGCGCCTTGACGCCTTCGACGGTATGCGGCGTCCCCGGAACGTGCACCTCACATGCGGAAATGGCCGTGGTAGTCCCGCCATGCAAATAATTCTGCAAGAAGCCGACAGCATTGAGCCGTGGCGTGAAGTCGCCAAAAGCGATGTGAACGTGTGAATCGATGAGGCCCGGACACGCGGTAACGCCGTTGGCATCGATCACAAGATCGCAATCTTGCAGATCGGCGTCGGTTATCGACCCGACCTTCGCGATCTTCTCGCCGTCAATGAGAATAGCGTCGCCGTCCACGAGTGGCTTTCGCCAGTCTCCAGAAACGATGCACCCGATATTGACGATAGCTCGTTTCATTGCTTTTACTCCGATAACGCTGCAATTGCCTGAAATTCTATCAGCAGGCCGGGATCGGCCAGATGATTGACCTCGACGATGGTGCTTGTCGGAAGCTTGTCCTTGAAGAACTCGACACGCGCGGCGACGATGTTTTTGAATTCCCGCATGTCCGTCGTGTACACGACGATGGACACGATATCGTCGAGCGTTCCGCCGGCCGCTTCCATAACCGTACGCATGTTGCGAATGGCTTGTCGCGTCTGCTCGGCCATATCTCCAGCGCCCACCAGCTTGCCCTGGTTGTCGCGCGACAATTGACCGGAGAGAAAGATCAACGACTTCGGATTATCCACCCGAATGTAGTGGTGATAGATGCTGGACCGGACATTCGCCAGGTTTTCCGGGTTTCCTCTCTTGATAGGCATTTTTCAGTTCTCCTTGATTAACGCACGAGTCCGGTCGCGACCCACGGCACATTGATCGTCAATGCCAAAACGGCGAGCACGATGAGCACAAACGGGATCGTCGATATCCAAATTTGTTTCAACGTGATCTGTGGTGGCGCAACCGCCCGCATCACAAACAGAAGCAGGCCGAATGGCGGATGCATCAGCCCGACCTGCAGGGCTATCAGAAGCACAACGCTAAGCCACAGCATGTCGAGATGAAGCGAATTCGCAAGCGGAACAAAAAATGGCAACGTCAGGAGCATCATCGCAATCTGCTCCATGAAACACCCGAGAACGATGAGAATCCCGACCATGCTGACGACGGTCATGGTCGGAGACAGAGCAAACCGGCCGAGTTCGGCAAGCGCGCCGTCAACTGCGCCGGAGATAGCCAAAATTTGCGCAAATGTGGTCGATGCCGAAATGATCAAGAACAACATCGTCGTCACCGAAACGGTCGCACGCAACGCGCCGAGCAAAATCGACCATGAAATCGCGCGATAAGCTAAGGCCAGCACAAGGGTCGCAAGACATCCCGCCGCTGCAGATTCCGACGGCGACGCCCAACCGACATACATGCTGCCCATCATGATGGTGAAGATGAACAGCAATGGCAGGATATGAATGACGAGCGGCATCCAGCGGCCACCCCTGCCTGCTTCCCCGGTACCGCCAGGAGGAGCTAGTGTCGGATTCCATGAACATCGGATCACAATGTAGGCGATGAAGGCGACGCTCATGATCAGACCGGGAAGCGTTCCGGCGATCAGCAGTTCCGCCACCGACACTTTCGCAATGCTCAAGCTGCTCGCGATCGTGGCGAAAATTACAGCCAGATTCGATGGCGGGATCAGCATATCCACACCGCCGATGGCGATGATGGGTCCGACCGCCATCGTTGGGTGATAACCGCGTCGCAGCATGTCGGGCACCAACGCCTGACCCAACATTGCCGTAGTCGCGATGGTCGAGCCCGACAACGCGGAGAAAACGGTACCGCCTGTCACTGCAACGACCGACAGACGACCTGGTACACGTTGTATCGCATTGTCGATCGCGTCGACGGCCTTGAAGGCTACGCCGCTGCGTAACAGAATTTCCCCTATCAGCAGAAAGAAAGGTATGGGTGCCAAATTGAAATTGGCGATTGCCGACATCGAGCCGCGGATGAAGGCGCCTATGCCCGCCTGTCCGCCGAGGAAGATGAATGCACCGATCAGGTTGGTGAGGAAGAACGCAAACGCGATCGGAATCCCAATTGTCATCAGAACAATGATTGAGCCAACCATCAATGCAAGTGAAAGATACCAGTCCATGGCTCCGCCCCTCAGCTTTTCATTCCGGGCACTTCAAGGGGAATAGCTGTCTTTTCCACGTCGCCCCGCACACGGAAAAATCGCAGCACGAATTCGACAGCGAGCATCGCGCAGCCCGTTGGAATCGGCAGCATCAATACCCACTCGTGGACAGCCAGATTCTTGAACTCGATAAAATTGGCGCGATACGCGTCGACAAGAAGTTCGATGGCGTAAAAGCACATAATCGCCGACACGGCGAATCCGAGCGCATCGACCACCTGTTCCAAGCGGATCGCGACCGGCTTGGGCACACTCGACAGAACGAGATCTACGCGAACGTGGTCGCCCTGACGGAGCACCCAAGGCGCGGCCAGAAACGTGCCGCCATACATCACATATTCGATGACCTCCACCAGCCACGGCATCGATCCGAATCCGAAATGACGGGAAACGATATCGATACATACCATCAGCGTGAAAACACCGAAGGCAACGGCGAAGACTGTGCAAAACGCGCTCATCAACGCGTCAAACCACTTTAGAAAGGTCTCGAGCGACGGCATGGCGTCTCCGATCCTGGCGCGCCGAAAAATAAACGGCGCGCCAGAGGAATATCTGTTCTTGAGATCAGGACATCAATTGACGAAGGCGCGGCCCGTTTTCGGGCGCGATCTTCATGATCTCGTCCCAGCTCGAGTCGTAGGCAATCTTCAGATATTTCTCGGCATCCACGCCGGTCAGCGTGACGACCTTGATGCCATTGTCAGCCTGAAGCTTTTTGGCCTTCTCGTTCTCGTCGATCT
>JBARCH010000306.1:0-4214 GCA_049793875.1 Pseudolabrys sp.
TCACGCTGGTCGGCGCGGGTCCGGGCGACCCGGAATTGCTGACGCTGCGCGCCGTACGTGCGCTGCAATCGGCGGACGTCATTCTGTTCGACGATCTTGTTTCGACCGACGTGCTCGATTTTGCGCGACGCGAGGCGAAGAAAATGCTGGTCGGCAAGACCGGCTACGGCCCGTCGTGCAAACAGGACGACATCAACGCGTTGATGATCAATCTGTCGAAGGGCGGCAAGCGCGTCGTGCGCCTGAAGGGCGGCGATCCGACCATCTTCGCTCGCGCCGGTGAGGAGATTGCCGCCTGCCGTGCCGCCGGCATCGCTGTTGAGGTCGTGCCCGGTATCACTGCCGCGCAGGGCGCAGCGAGCCGCCTTGCCATTCCGCTGACCGATCGCGATTACGCGCGCCGCCTCCAATACGTCACCGGCCATGCCAAGAATGGTGCGCTACCGTCGGACGTCGACTGGAAAAGCCTCGCAGACGCCGCAACCACGACGGCGATCTATATGCCGGTGCGCACGCTTGCGTCGTTGGTCGAGAAAGCGGTAGCGCAAGGACTCGATGCGCAAACGCCCGCGGTCGCCGTTGCACGCGCGACCCGGCCCGATCAGGTCGTTATCGCCGGTACCATCGCCGAGCTTCCCGCGAAACTGGCGCAAGCCGATCCGGAAGGCCCGGTGTTGGTGATGCTCGGTCAGGTGTTCGCCAGCCAGATCGCCGTGCAGACCGATGGCGCCATCGCCAACGGCTGACGGGTAGAGCGAAGGCTCAAAGGGCCGTCGCGGTCCTTCGTTGCTGCCGGGGCAGCCCGCGCATGAGCGCGTCATTGTCAATGCTTCATGCGCGTGTAGCGAGTCGCAGCTTCGCGCAGGCGCGGGATCGACGCTTCCTCGCGGCTGTCGGTGCGATAGAACGTCAGTACCGCGGTCAAATTGGCGGCCAGCGCTTCGTCGCGGTCGCCACGCTGGCGCTTTTCGAATTGATGCTGCGCCCATGTCCACAGCATCGCCTGTTCGATTTTTTCGGCATTGAGTTCGGCATTCTTCACCTGCGCGCGCAGCGACGACGCAGGCGGCCGCAGCGGATCTTTTTCGTCGGTGCTCATGGGGACGAGCGCCCGGCGCGCCTCGCGCAGCGTGCGCACGACATCGCTGTTCCACGGCGCGGCCACATCGAATGCGGCGGCAATGTCGTCGGTGCTGAGCTGCACGCCTTCGGAGGCGCCCATGTAGGCGGCAAACAACAGCAGGTTGACGTCGAGTTCGTAGCTGTCCTGCAGATCGAGACATTCCTGCGCCACGCCGGCGCTGCCATAGACGACGAGCGAAAAAGCCCACAGCGGCGTATCGAGCGGTTGGATGTCCGTCATGTAGAGGCGCTTTCGAGGAAGTGACTTGACCCGTCGCAGATGTCTTCAATGCTGCGAAATGCCTGCGATTTCGCGGCGCCGACACTAAGCCGTGCGCGCAAAAAAAGAAACACAAGTGGTATCGTCGTCCCACCGCGCGGGTGCACCAGAAAACGCCGTATTGCCGCTTTAGATCGATAGACTGGAACAGGTTATTTTAGCCGCAGGCTGGAGCCGGCCTGCCATTGGAGCCGGGCATGACCGCGCGCATTTTTCGTGCAATCGTTTTTGTGCTTGTTCTTGGCGTGGCAACGCCGGTGCTTGCCCAGCAGTCCCGCGACGGCGGCCATGGCGGCGGACAGAAGGCCGACAGCAGCAGCGGCGTGCTCAGCCTGTTGCCGCCGGATTCGGTCACCGAGCACACGATCGACGGGCGCGGCCACAAACTCGCTTACACGGCGACCGCCGGCACGCTCAATCTTTACAAGCAAAGCGGGGAACGCTCGGCCGCGATCTTCTACACGGCCTATGTGCTCAAGGGCGCGCGCGCGGCGAACCGTCCGTTGACGTTCGTGTTCAACGGCGGCCCCGGCGCGGCGTCGGCTTACCTGCACCTCGGGCTAGTCGGCCCGAAGCTGCTCGACTTCGGCCCCGATGCGCGCAATGCCGGCAACGCGCAGTTGCGCGACAATCCCGATACGTGGCTCGCGTTCACCGATCTGGTGCTGATCGATCCGGTCGGCACTGGCTGGAGCCGTGCCGCAAACCAAAACGACCTCGGTAGTTTTCTTGGCGTGCGCGCCGACGCGCAGGTGCTTGCCAAAACCATCGCACTTTATCTGACGCATAGCGGCCGCAGCGCGTCGCCGAAATATCTGCTCGGTGAAAGCTACGGCGGACTGCGTGCTGCGAAAGTGGCACGCGCCGCGCAGGACGAGCAGGGCGTCGTCATCAACGGCATCGTGATGCTGTCGCCGCTGCTGGAAGGCTCGTTCCAGTTCGGCAACAGGGCCTTCGCGCTCGGCGCTGCCTTGCAGCTTCCCTCTCTGGCGGCCGCCGAGCTCGAGCGCAAGCACGCCTTCACGCCGGCAGCACTTGCCGACGCCGAGCATTTTGCCATGACCGATTACCTGACCACGCTGGCGGGGCCGGAGCCGCAGGGCGCCGCGGCGCAGGCCTTCTATGCCAGGGTGGCGCAGATGACCGGGTTGCCGGTCGATCTCGTCACCAGGTCGCGCGGCTTCATTCATGACCTCTACGTGAAGAACCTGCGCGGCAGCGAACGCAACATCGTCAGCCCCTATGATGTGACGTTCGCAGCGCCCGACCCGTTTCCCGAATCGACTTCGCATTCCGGTGACGATCCGATCCTCGATGGCCTCACGCGCGCTTATGGAGGCGCGTTCGCGGACTACGCGCGCAACGAACTCGGCTTCAAGACTGAAATGACGTACTCGCTCCTGGCTTCGGACGTCACCCGCAAGTGGGATTGGCATGGCGGCCGCGCGTCGGTGAGCGCCAGTGAAGACCTGCGCGAATTGCTGGCGCTCAATCCGGCGTTCAAGCTCATGGTCGCGCACGGCTACAGCGATCTGGTCACGCCGTACTCGGATTCGCGTTACGTGCTCGACCACCTGCCGCGAATCGGGCCGCCCGGTCGCGTTGAGCTCAAGCTCTATCGCGGCGGCCACATGCTTTATCTCGATCCGAAATCGCGTGCGGCGTTCACGACGGATGCGCGCGCCTTTTACGGCGCGGCGCCGGAATAGGCCCACAGGAATTTCGTGCGTCAGACTCAGCAAAACGATACGCCGCCGCTAGACTGAGCGGCTGCAAGCGTCAATGAGCGTTGCCGGAATACCGCCTGCGCCTTGCCCGCCGATTGACGACGACCGAGCGAACATGCGAGCAGATCGTCGGTGATCGGCGCGGGACTTCGCGCCGCGAAACAGGCGGCCAACGTGGTGGACCTCTCCCAGCCCTTCGACGTGGTGGTGATCGGCGGCGGTAACGCCGCCTTGTGCGCGGCCATCACAGCCGCGCGCGCCGGACGCCGCGTGATCGTGATCGAGGGCGCCCCGGAGTTCTACCGCGGGGGCAATACGCGCCACACCCGCAATTTGCGCTGTTCGCATGATGGCACCGCGCCGACCATGACCGGGCCCTATGCGCAGGAAGAGTTCCTCGACGACCTTTATCGCGTCACCGGCGGGCAGACCGACAAGGCGCTGGCGAAGCTCACGATCGAACGCTCGAACGAGCTGATTGGCTGGATGGACCAGCAAGGCGTCCGTTTTCAGCCGCCGCTTGGCGGCACGCTGAGTCTCGGCAAGACCAATGCCTTCTTCCTGGGCGGCGGGCGCGGCATGCTCAACATGCTTTACCGCAAGGCCGAAGCGCTTGGCGTCACGGCGATCTTCGACGCGCCGGTGACCGGCCTGACCATCGACAACGGATATTTCATGTCGGCGGCGGTCAAGTACAAAGGCCGCACGCTGTCCATTCGCGGCCGGGCGCTGGTTGCCGCCGCCGGCGGTTTCGAGGCCAACATCGAATGGCTGAAGCAGCATTGGGGCGAGGCGGCGGACAACTTCCTGATCCGCGGCACGCCCTACAACCGCGGTGACGTGCTGCGCATGCTGCTCGACAGCGGTGTGATGCCGGTCGGCGATCCGACCCAATGCCACGCCGTGGCGATCGACGCGCGTGCGCCGAAATTCGACGGTGGCATTGCCACGCGGCTCGACAGCATTATTTTCGGTGTCGTCGTGAATCGCGAGGCGAACCGCTTTTACGACGAGGGCGAGGATACCTGGCCGAAGCGTTACGCGATCTGGGGCCGCCTCGTGGCGCAGCAGCCGGGGCAGATCGC
>JBARCH010000307.1:0-5533 GCA_049793875.1 Pseudolabrys sp.
GCCTCGAACACCGCGCGCGCCTGCTGGCCGCCGGGCTGCAGGCGCCGGTGCATCGCCGGATCGTGGCAGGCAAGGCGCAGCCCGATCGCGTCGGCGTGGCCGCGCACGATCGCCGCTTCGGCTCTGCTGAGTTTGCGTGGCGGCTCCGGCAAGCGAACTTTGCCGCCCATCATGCCGGGGCGCTCGGCGGCGTATGAAACCTCGAGATCCGGCTTGCGCGCGAGCGCGCGCAGGCAACCCGTGACCGCGCGCTTGAACGGCTCGGCCGGCGATTCCTTCGTGGCCGGTTTGATCTTGATGTTCGAAGCCATTCTTGCCTTTCGTCATTCCGGGGCGCGCCGAAGGCGCGAACCCGGAATCCAGAAATCAGCTCCGCTCCTTTTGTCTGGATTCCGGGTTCGCCGCTTCGCGGCGCCCCGGAATGACAGACTACGACAGCGCCACGTTCACAGACGACTCCGGCAACTCGATGCCGAAGCAGCGTTGATAGAACTCCGCGACGATCGGCCGCTCCAGTTCATCGCACTTGTTCAGGAACGTGAGGCGGAAGGCAAAACCGATATCGCTGAAGATCTCGGAATTCTCCGCCCAGGTGATGACCGTGCGCGGGCTCATCACCGTGGAGATGTCGCCGTTCATGAACGCGTTACGTGTCAGGTCGGCGACGCGCACCATCTTGTTGACGATGTCGCGGCCCTTGTCGTTGCGATAGTGCTTGGCTTTCGCCAGCACGATCTCGACTTCGTTGTCGTGCGGCAGATAGTTGAGCGTGGTGACGATCGACCAGCGATCCATCTGCGCCTGGTTGATCTGCTGCGTGCCGTGATAGAGGCCCGACGTATCGCCGAGGCCAACCGTGTTGGCGGTGGCGAACAGGCGGAACGCCGGATGCGGCTTGATCACGCGGCTCTGGTCGAGCAGCGTCAGGCGGCCGGACGATTCCAGCACGCGCTGAATCACGAACATCACATCCGGCCTGCCGGCGTCGTATTCGTCGAAGCACAGCGCGATGTTGTTCTGATAGGCCCACGGCAGAATGCCGTCGCGGAATTCGGTGATCTGCTTGCCGTCCTTGAGCACGATCGCGTCCTTGCCGACGAGATCGATGCGGCTGATGTGGCTGTCGAGGTTGACGCGCACCATCGGCCAGTTCAGCCGCGCGGCGACCTGCTCGATATGCGTGGACTTGCCGGTGCCGTGATAGCCCGTGACGATGACGCGGCGGTTGCGCGAAAAGCCGGCGAGAATGGCGAGCGTGGTCGGCCTGTCGAAACGGTAATCCGAGTCGACTTCGGGAACGTGCTCATCGCTTTCCGAATAAGCCGGCACTTCCATGTCGCTGTCGATGCCGAACACCTGGCGCACGGACACCTTCATGTCCGGCAACTTGCCGGCGCTTTCTTGTACTGCAGTCATTGATCCTCCGTGGCTTCGGAACTCCGAAGCCCTTGTGCGGTCCGATTGGTACGGTCCGGCTGGGGCGGCGGCAAGCTAGCAGATGGCCGGGACGGGAAAAACCCGCCGCCCGCGAATGGCACTATCAATTCTATCAATAAGATAGGGACGATTTGCACTGCCCGGAAGGCAGGGCTGGGCCGCTCACCACACGTAGCGGAGGGTGCCGGTACCGCTATAAGTCTCCGCGTGGGACGCGAACTCGCCGTCGAATTTCACGCCGAGCGAGACGTTGTTGGCCATGCGGTATTCCGCGCCGAGCGTGACGAGCGCCGAATTATCGGGGGCGCCCGCGCCATTGACCGTGAAATTCGACCCCGGCAGCGACTGGAACACGGCGTTGAGACCCTGATCGCCGTTGTGGTCGTGCGCCCAGGCAAGCCGGCTGCGCAGCGCCAGCGCATCGCCGTGCTGAAGCGCAAAGACCTTGTCGAACCAGGAACCAAGCTCGATTCGCGTCGCCGTCGACGTTTTGGATGCATAGCTGAGCGCGAAGGCGCCGGGGCCGGAAATCGCGGTTTCGTTGTAGGCCGGCGTGTAGAACTGCTGCACCTGCAAGGCGGCGTAGGGCGTGATGCCGGCATAGGGCGTCAGGAAACGATAGCCGCTTTCGAGACGTCCGCCGAAACTCTGCGCATCGAAACTCGCATGTTCCTCCTCGGTCACGACCGCCGTCACCGTGCGGTCGGTTGTCATGCTGTGCGTTGCATAAGACAGCGCGCCCGACACATAGGCCGCGCCGAAGGTGTGCTTGCCGTAGACACCGAGCTGGAACACGTCGCTGCGGCCACCGCCGAGATTCTGCGCGAGGCCCCAGTTCATGGTGCCGCCGCCAAGCGCAAAGCCGAGCACGGTGTCAGCCGACGCGCGATAATCGGCGCCTGCGGCAAGACCCCAGGCCCGCGTTGTGGTGTCGTTCGTTCCGGCGGCCGCGTCGCCGCCTGTCTTGTTGTAACCGCCGTAGCTCGCGCCCCAGACGCCCCAGCGATTCTCGAATTCGCGCGCGCGGCGGTCCTTCGGTGTCACCGCCGCGTAGGCAGCCGCGGCTTCCGGCGACACTGCGGCATCGTCGGCGAAGGCGCGCGCGTAACCGAGCGCACCGGGATTGTCGCCGGGCGCGCCGCCGAACGGATTGAGCAGCAGCGACAGGAACGAGCCCATCATCTGCATGCCGCCGGTCGCACCGCCGGTCGCGGCTTCGCCGGTGAGCTGCGAGAGCGCGGTGTTGAGTTGAGAGCCGGTGAAGCCGAGCAGTGTGTTGAACGAGCCGTTGGGATTGCCGCCGCCCAGGATGGCGTTGTTGATGCCATTGACGAGGTTTTGCTGATTGCCGTTGAAGCCCGTTCCCGCTGGCGGCGTAATCGTTCCAGCATCGAGCACCAGGAAAACGTCGTCGGTACCGTAGACGAGGTGCGGATTGCGGACGCTGGCGCTCAGGGTGCCGGTCACGTTGAGCGTGCCAAAGGTGCCGAACACGCCCCCGGTCGCAGTCAGGATGGCGTAGCTGCCGGCGTGATAGGTGCCGGTAGCGAAGTTCGCGAAGACGGTGCCGCCGATGGATGCGAAGCCGTTGACCTGTGTCTTGGAATTTGCCGACGGCGTAAAGAAGACGACGTAGTTGATATTGCCCGCCAGCAGATTGTTATTGATCGTCAGCGTTCTGGTCGCGCCCGCCGTGCCGGGCAGCAGCGTGCCGCCGGAAAACACATCGACCGACCCTCCGATCGTGCCGAAGCCGCTCAAGGTCGCGCCGCTGGCGACTTCAATGAAGCCGGAATGCGACCCGTCCACCTCCAGCGTTCCCGCGTCGGCGAAGCTTGCGTTGTTGGTATCGGCGTTGGTCAGGATCAGCGTTCCGCTGCCGGCCTTGTGAATTTGCAGCGAGCCTGTGCCGTCGGAAATCACGCCGGAGAGCGTCAGCGTGTTGCCCTGCGTGTCGATGGTTTCGCCGGAAAATTGCTTCGTGCTGATGGCGTTCGCCAGCGTGAGATTGTTGGCCGCGGCTTGCAGCGTACCGAAATCGAGGAACACCGTGCCGGTGCCGAGCGCGGAGTTGTTGCCAACCGCCAGCGTGCCGTTCTGAATATCGGTGCCGCCGGAATAGGTATTGGCGCCCGACAGCGTCAGCGTGCCGGTGCCGATTTTCACCAGCGAAGCGCCGGTGCCGCCGGAACCGCCGCCGTCGTTGATGGTGCCGCTGACCGTTGTCGACGTGGCGTTGCCGACGGTGAGCTGGTTGGCGCCGAGGAAATAATCGCCGGCGCCGGCGATCGAACCCGCGGTGATCTTGTTGTCGTTGTTCGCGCCGGTGGTGCCGGAAAAATCGACCTGGCCGCCGGCATTGGTGACGAACGCCGCGCTGCCGCCATTGGCATTGCCGATGAATTGGGTCTTCGACCCGCTGTCGGTGGTAATCGTCGCGCTGCCGGCCTTGCTGCTGTCGGCAAACAACAAAATAAAATTGGGGCCGGTTGTAATGGAGGCGTTTCCGGCCGTGGTCGAGTCGGCGAATGTGATCGACCCGTTGTTGGTGATCGTCGAACTGCCGGCGGTGCTGCTGCCGTTGAAGATAATAAATCCCAGAGTGTTCGTGATATTTGCGCTGGCAGCGGTTGCGGTGCCGTTGAAATTCAAGTGCGCGAAGGTATTGTTGTTGATCGTCGCGGTCCCGGCGCTCGTACCATCCTCGAAAGTCACCGCGCCGCCGTTCGTGATCGTGGTGATAGCGCTGGTGTCGGCCTTGAACACATCGAGCGCGGCGGCGCTCCCGTTGACGCTCACCGCGCCGGCGATCTTGCCGGCGTGCGAATTGTCGCCGATCTGCAAGGTGGCGTTGCCGGTGACAAAAGTGCCGCCGCTGTAGCTGTTGGTGCCGTCGAGGATGACCGTGCCGCCGGTCGGGTCGCTCACCGTCAGCGCGCCGGGGCCGTTGCCGTCCGAAATGTTTCCGGTGAAGGTCAACGGTATGGCTTGGTTAGGGGCGAACGTGCCGCCCGCCGTGTTGATCTTGAAATCGTTGCCGATCGTCAGGTTGAAGCCCGGTCCGGGCTCCAGCGTGCCGCCGTTCATCGTCACGGTGCCGGTGCCGAGCGAGCCGTTGTCCTGCACTTGCAGCGTGCCGGCGGAGATCGTCGTGCCGCCCTGATAGGTATTGGCGATCTGGAACACGGTCGTGCCGCTGCCGGCCTGCACCACCGATCCTGTCCCGGAAATCGTTGAACCGCTGCCGAACGTCAGGGCAGTGTCGGAGCGATTGAAGACAAGCGTGCCGTTGTCGGTTATCCCCACGTTCGGGTTGAATGAGCCAGTCGTGCCGCCGTTGCCGAGTTGCACGGTGGCGCCGGCATCGATCGTCGGCGCGACCAGATTCGGATTGGTCGCGGTGAGAATGGTCGTGCCGGCCTCGAAGCGAATGGTGGCACCGCTTTGGGCGTCGATCTCCGTGCCGAAGACATAATTCGTCGACGTGTGATTGAAGATCAGCGACGTCCCGCTCGACATCAACAGATTGGACACGTTGAAAGTGCCGGGCGCGGCTGCCGTCGCATTGTTGGCGGCGCCGATATTCACCGAGCCGTTCAGGAGGCGGACCGCGCTCCCCGAAAAGCTGTGGTCGCCCGAAAGTGAAACCGATCCGCCGTTGGACACCGTCAGCGTTCCGGTGCCGCCGCTGCCGATGAAGATCTGCGCTCCCGTCACCGACAGGGTGCCGCCGTCCACATTGACCGTGCCGTTCGATCCTGGGTTCAAGCCGAGCGTGAGGCCGTCGTTGAAATTCGCCGTGCCGCCGTTCTGAAGATTGAGCGTGCCGGTGCCGCTCACTCCGATCTCGCCGTCGCTGTTGCCCATAAACGAGTTCGCACCGGTGACGGTCACTGTGCCGACGCCGGTGGCGCCGTTGCCGACATGGAGGAAATTAGAATTGCTCAGCGTACCGCCGCCGCTGACGGTGAGCGAGCCCGTGGCGGCGTCACCGACCGTCACGCCGAAGGCGACCGCGTTCGGGTTGTGGGCGCCGATCGTCACCGGATTATTGGTGGGATTGTCGATTACCGCCGTGCCGAGCGGGACGCCATTG
>JBARCH010000308.1:0-2539 GCA_049793875.1 Pseudolabrys sp.
GAACAGCGACACGCGCCAGGCGCGGTCGTCATAGTGCGCCGGATAGATTTCGATCACGTCGCCGCGCACGCGGAACGAGCCGCGGAAGAAATCGCCGCCCGATCGCTTGTATTGCAGCGCCACCAGGTCGGCGATCAACTGGCGCTGCCCGATGGTCCCGCCCTGCTTGAGGGTGAACGTCATCGCCGAATAGGTTTCGACCGAGCCGATACCGTAAATGCACGACACCGAGGCGACGATGATGACGTCGTCGCGCTCGAGCAGCGAGCGTGTCGCCGAGTGGCGCATGCGGTCGATCTGCTCGTTGATCGAGGATTCCTTCTCGATGTAGGTGTCGGTGCGCGGGACGTAGGCTTCCGGCTGGTAGTAGTCGTAATACGAAACGAAATACTCGACCGCGTTGTCGGGGAAGAACGACTTGAACTCGCCGTAAAGCTGCGCCGCCAGCGTCTTGTTGGGCGCGAGGATGAGAGCGGGGCGCTGCGTCTCCTCGATCACCTTGGCCATCGTGTAGGTCTTGCCGGAGCCGGTTACGCCTAAAAGAACTTGCGTGCGGTCGCTGCGCTTGACGCCTTCGACCAGCTCCTTGATCGCCTGCGGCTGGTCGCCCTTCGGCTCGAATTCGGATTTGATGACGAAGCGCACGCCGCCTTCGGATTTTTCCGGGCGCGGCGGGCGGTGCGGCGTCCACGGCTGCGCGGCGAATTCCGGCCGGCCCTCGCGCAGCAATTTGTCGAGCGATTGCTGGCTGGCGAGTCCGCCGAATGCGCTCAGGCCGCTGCCGCCCGGCGCCGGCAGATCGGCGCGCGGAAGGCGGTATTTCGGATCGTTTTTCGGACGCTTGTCCGGAACCGGCGCGGAGGCGGGCGCATCGCCCTCATCGCCAAGTCCCAACTCATTCGCCAGCGCCGGATCGAGTCCGGTGATCGGCGAGGCGGAGTAATCCCGCTGCGGCGATTCGCCGAAACCTTCGCGCGTCGATTTGCGCGCTCTGTGGGCCTCGGAAAAATCCCTCCGGCGATCCCACGAGTTATCCGGCGGCGGCTCGAACCCGCTCTCTTCTTTTTGCCTTTCCCCGGTGGGGAGAGGCCGCCGACGCGAAGCGGCGTCGGGCGAGGGGGCGTTTGACTCGCGAGCATCGTTCCCCCTCACCCGACCTCGCTCCACTCGGTCGACCTCTCCCCGCTGGGGAGAGGTGACGCGCGCGTGCTGCACTCCCGTGCCGGAGCCAAGCCCGGCGGTGCCTTTGTTGATGCCCGGATTGAGCAGGTCGGCCAGTCCCTCCGGCGTCGCCGGCTCATCCGGGCGCGCGGCTTTGGAACGCGTCGGGCGCGCGGGGTCCTTGCGTGCTTTGGACTTGTCGGGAGATTTCGCCATGGTCCCGAATATGGGGCGAGTCCGGAGGCGAGAAAAGGGCAGGCGCGGCCCCGTCTTTCGCGTCACCGATACGATGCTACACTGCCGTCAAAACCAAAAGCCGAAGGGAGAATTCGATGTCCAAGACCGATCTCACGCGCCGCACGCTGCTGGCCGGAATGGCCGCCGTGCCGTTCGTGCGTCCTGCGGCGGCGCAGACCGCATGGCCGACCAAGCCGGTCAAGGTCATGGTGCCTTATCCGCCCGCCGGCGGCGCCGATACCACCGCGCGCATCCTTTACGCCAAGCTCGGCGACATGCTCGGCCAGCAATTTGTCATTGAAAACCGCGGCGGCGCCGGCGGCACGATCGGCGAAGCGCTTGTCTCCAAGGCCGATCCCGACGGCTACACGATCCTGCACGACGCCACGGCGTTTTCCGTCAACACCGAACTCTATCCGAAACTGCCGTTCGATTACCGCAAGGACTTCGATCCGGTGTTCCTGGTGTCGCTGGTACCGAACATTCTGGTGGTCACGCCGTCGCTGCCGGTGAAGACCGTCGCCGACGTTATCGCCTATGCCAAGGCGCAGCCGAACGGCATCAACATGGCGTCGTCGGGCGTCGGCACGCTGCAGCATCTGTGCCTCGAGATGTTCCGGCACGACACGGGGCTCAACATCAAGCATGTGCCGTATCGCGGCGGCGGCGTGGCGCTCACCGACGTGATGTCGGGGCAGGTGAAATTCTTTTTCTCCAACGGCTCGTCGGTGGTGGGCCTGATCAAGGGCGGCCGCGTCAAGGCGATCGCGCACACCGGCAAGGGCCGGCTGGACAGCCTGCCGGATATCCCGCCGGTGTCCGACACCATTCCGGGCTTCGAGGCTTACGAATGGAATGGCGTGTTCGTGCCGCACGGCACGCCAAAGGAGATCGTGCAGAAGCTCAGCGTCAACCTCAACAAGGCGATCGTCTCGCCGGAAGTCACGACGCGGTTCAAGCAGCTCAACATCGTCTCGCGCCAGAATACGCCGGAGGAATTCCGCAGCTTCATCGACACGCAGATGAAGCTGTGGGGCGGGGTCGTGAAGGAAGCCCACATCAAGCTGGGTTGAACGTCATGGGGTGCCACGCGACGAGGCATGACTCCCTCTCCCCTTGGGGGAGAGGGTTGGGGTGAGGG